>JBEKDH010000143.1:0-14106 GCA_050014455.1 Occallatibacter sp. | reverse complement strand
CAGCGTTACTCCACTGCCGAGGAGGACGGCGAGCGGCCTTACGGCTCCGGCTGCGGCGGCGTGGTCTCTCTGCTGCTGGAGCGCCGCGCAACCGCCAGCCCGCTGCTGGCCGCGCTGCAACAAGCCTTCGACCGGCGCGCGCCGCTGGCCGTGGCAACCATTGTGGAGGGCGGGCAAATCGGCCGGCGCGCGCTCGCCGGACTGGAGGGCGATCCGGCTGAGGGTATTCAGGCCGGCGGCGATCCGCTGCAAGAGCTTGCGGAACAGGCGCTGGCAAGCCGCAAATCGATTGAAAAGGAGATTTTGGCCGGCGGAATCGATGGCCGCGTGTGGGTTGACTTCCGCCCGGCCCGGCCCGGCCTATGGATTTTCGGCGCGGGCGACGATGCGCAGCCGCTGCTCCACCTGGCAAAGGAGTTGGGCTGGTTTGTCTCGGTCGCCGACGGCCGCTCGCACCTGGCCACCCGCGAACGCTTCCCGCTGGCCGACGAGGTGCGCGTGCTGCCGATCGGTGAGCTGCCCGCGATCCAATCTGGCAGCAAGTCAGCGAGTCAGCCAGTTAGCCAGCCAGCTAGTCAGCCAGTCGGCTCGGCGTCGCCGCTCGGCAATCTTCTTCTGCAGGACGCCGCCGCCGTGATGAGCCACAGCTTTGAGCTGGACGCGCGCGTGCTTGCCGCACTGCTGGCTCTCGACGCGCCGCCCGCCTACATCGGCGTCCTCGGCACGCAGCGCCGCACCCGCGAATTGCTGGCCGAAGCTGCACATCTCCTCAGCCTGCCCGCCGATCCCGCTTCCGCAGCCGCCGCGCAGGTGGAGCGATGGCTGGCGCAACTCCATTCGCCAATGGGCCTGGACCTGGGCGCGGAGTCGCCCGAGACCATCGCCTTCTCGGTGCTTGCGGAGATTCAGAAAACCCTCGCCGGAGCCACCGCTCTGCCGCTGCGCGAGGTGCGCGGCGGAATGCCGGCGATCTTCTCCTCGTAACTCAGGCAAAGCCGAAGCCGCTGCGGGCCAGCGGGAGGGTGCGGATGCGCTTGCCGGTGGCGGCGAAGATGGCGTTGGTTACGGCGGGGAGGATGGGCGGCAGGGTGGGCTCGCCTAGGCCGGTGGGCGAGTAATCCGTCTTGCGCCAAAAGACCTCGATGGGCGGAATCTGCCTCATGCGCATGAGCGGGTGGTTGTGAAAGTTGCTCTGGTCGACGCGGCCTTCGGTCAGCGTGATCTCCTGTGCCATCTCGCCGAGGCCGTCGATGACGCCGCCGAAGCCCATGCTTTCGGCCGCGCGGGGATTGATGATCTGGCTGCCGACATCGCCGGCGGCCCAAACGTGGTTGACGGTGACCTTGTTGTTCTTGTCCACGCTTACGTCGGCTACTTCAGCGAAGTAGCCAAGGTGGCAAAACCAGGCGGCAATTCCCATCCCGCGGCCTGCCTCTTTCTTGCGGCCGGCCCAGCCGGACTTTTCCGCTACCAGTTCAAGGACGCCTTTGAACCGCCCCGGAATGAGAACAGAAGGTCCCGTCGGCTCGTGGTCGCCCACAGCGTCGCGCTGGCTCGCGGACCAAGGCGATCGCGTGTTGCCGAGCAGTTCGAGCTGGAAGTCGAGCGGATCGCGGCCGGCGGCGGCGGCCAACTCGTCGAGGAAGGACTGCGCCACCCAGCAGTAGGCGTTGTCACCAGGGGCGCGGAGGGCTCCGGTGCGCAGCATGAGCGGCTGCGCGGAGGTGTAGAGCGCGTAGGCCGGGGGGAAACCGGCAGGATACGAGTCCCGGCCGATGCCGCCGCCGGAGGTGGAGTGCTTCTCATCGCCAAAGGTGACAAAGTGATGACGCCAGGCAGTGAGCTTGCCCTGCGCATCGAGGCCGCCTTTCAGGCCAACGGTTGCGCCGGGGCGGAAGGGGTCGTGGGCGATGTCGTCCTCTCGGGACCAGAGGAGCTTGACTGGGGCGTCGATTCGCTTGGCGATCCATGCGGCCTCGACCAGGTAGTCGTTCTGGAGCCGCCGGCCAAAGCTGCCTCCCGAGCGCACCATGTGGGTGGTAATGTCGCTCTCCTGGATGCCGAGCGTCCTGGCTACGAGGCCGCGGCCATCGACGGGCAGGGTGCTGGTGGACCACATCTCGAGCTTGCCGTCTTTCCAGTGGGCAGTGGCGCCCTGCGGCTCCATGGTGACGTGCGCAATGAACGGATAGTGGTAGGTGGCCTCGACTACCTTTGCCGATGACTTGAGGGCGGCGTCCACGTCGCCATACTTGCGCACCGTGGTTGCGGGCGGGGCTTGCAGCAACTCTTCGGCGCGCTTTGCGAAGCCTTCAGTGGCTTGCGAAGCTGCGGGGCCCAGATCCCAGTCAACCTTGAGCTGTTTGCGAGCCTGTTGCACCTGCCACCAGGTATCGGCCACGATGGCGATGCCCGGTTCCATTCCGGGCTCCCAGGGCGTGAAGGCCGCGGGAACGATGGCGCCATCGATGACGAGAACATGGCGCACGCCCGGCAGCGCCTTGATCTGATCGATGTTAGCGGATTTGACCTTGCCTGCGAAGACCGGAGCCTTTTCGATGGCTGCGTACAGCATTCCCGGCACCTGGACATCGATGCCGAACAGCGGCTTGCCGGTGACGATGCCGTGGGTGTCAACGCCTGGCTGCGAGTGGCCGACGATGCGGTAGTCCTTGGGATCCTTGAGCTTGACGGTGCTGAGCGCGGGCGCGGGCAGCTCGGCGGCTTTGGCGGCGAATTCTCCGTAACTTGCGGAGCGCCCCGAGGCGGCGTGAAGCACGCGGCCAGATTGCGTGGTGCAATCGGTCGCTGGCACGCCCCAGATTTGCGCAGCAGCGGCGATGAGCAACTGGCGGCCGGCCGCACCGACGCGGCGCATCGGCTCCCAACCCTGCGGGGTGTTGGCGGAGCCGCCGGAAAACTGCGCGCCGTAGATCTTCTCGTTCAGCTCGGCCTGTTGCACGCGGACGTCTTTCCAATCCACGTCGAGCTCCTCGGCGATGAGCATGGGCAGCATGTTGCGCATGCCCTGGCCGGACTCCGAGGCGCGCGCCATGATGGTCACCACCCCATCTGGGGCGATGTGGATAAACGCCTGAGGGGTCAGCTCGGCATTGGCGCCTGGCCGTTGTGCCGCGGCCAGCGGTGAGCGATAAAGATTCAGAGCGAAGCCGCCCCCGGCGAGAGCGCTCAACTGAAGAAACGATCTGCGATCGATGCGCACGCTTCGAGCCTCCCTTCTATTTGTTGGCGACTGCGCCGGCGGCCTCATGGATGGCCTGGCGGATGCGGGGATAGGTTCCGCAGCGGCAGAGGTTGCCGCTCATGGCTGTATCGATCTCGGCGTCGGTGGGATGCGGTGTGCGGGCCAGCAGCGCGGCTGCGGTCATGATCTGGCCGGCCTGGCAGTAGCCGCACTGGGGCACGTCGAGGGATTCCCAGGCCACCTGGACGGGATGGAGACCGTCGGGCGAAAGCCCCTCGATGGTGGTGATGGCCTGGCCTGCGACGGAACCGACCTGCGTCAAGCAGGAGCGCACCGCGCGGCCACCGACGAGCACCGTGCAGGCGCCGCAGACGCCCATTCCGCAGCCGTACTTGGCGCCTTTCAGGTCGAGAATGTCGCGCAGAACCCACAGCAGCGGCGTATCCGGCGGCACGTCAACCGTCGCGACGGCATTGTTGACTTTCAGTTTCAGGGGCATTTGTTGACTCCTCAACCCATGCGGGGGAAAGCAACGATCGCGAAGAAAAGACCGAGATTGAAGTCTACCGCATTTCTGGCGCGGGTTTCCAATCAGGAAAGGTGTGGGCGAGTTCTTCCGCCAAGGGCAGCGATCCCTTCGGGGGCAGACAGGCCCCGAAAAGAGGCCTGTATATGAGTCTTTTGCAAAATCCCATTGAGACTGCAAGAAGTGTGAGAGCACGACTTCAGTCGTGCTGAAAAAGCAACAAAATCATGTTGGGCTTTAGCCCCTGTGGTTTTGTTTTCAGTAATTTGCAATTCGGCAGCGGCTAAAGCCGGAATCTGAATTGGCGATTCGCGGCACGACTGAAGTCGTGCCCTGACGCAAGGCGGGCAAACGCAGAGCCTCCTTCGATCAAGCCGCCACCACAGCGCCGGTCTGAACGCGCAGGCCCTCGGCGGCGATGCGGTAAGGCACGAATGCCCCGCGCACCGAAGGCTCCTGGCAGAGCGCGGCGCGCAAAGCCGCGGCGGCTTCCGGGTCGCGAGCCACCATCATCAGGAATCCGCCACCGCCCGCGCCCGCGAGCTTGGCTCCGTGGATATAGGGGCGAGCGCGGTCGAGAATCGCATTGATGGGCGCATTGGTGGTATGCGGATCAAGCACCTGATTCAACTGCCAGTGCCGGTCGAGTAACTCGCCCAGATGCTTCCAGTCGCCTTCGGAGATGGCATAGGACATTTCTACGGCCAGCGTCTTGATGCTGTGCAGCACCTGGATGGTCGCGGTTTCGCGCGCCAGATAGCGCGAGACCACCTGGCGCAGCAGATCCTTGGCTACCCTCTGAATGCCGGTGTTGCAGAGGACCAAGTGCTCACAGAACTCGGCTTGCCGCTGTTCGCTCCACGCCACCGGCTGCACGCGGATCCGCTGGCGCAAACCGGGCCCGGTAATGAGCAGCTTGACGCCGGGAAAGATGCCGCCCGCCTGATCTTGCCAGCCGCCACCCGTCGTCATGCGCTGTTCGAGCTGCATCACGGCCTGCGAGAGCGCATGATCGCCCAGCTCACGGCCGGAGATCGCGGCCAATGCGCGAATCACGGTTGCGGCCAGGATGCTGCTGGTTCCCAGCCCGGAACCGATGGGCAACCGCACCCCGCAGCGAATCTCGAGGCCGCCGCCCAATTCCGCCAAAGTCTCCTCGAGCGGCTGGTTCTTGACCGGAAGCCCATGCAGCCGCAGCGCCGTGCGCGGGATGGAAAACACGCTCCCCGGCCCGCACGGCTCCAGCAGCTCCGCGGCGGTGCGATATTCGGCAATCGCCCCATGCCCATCGGCATGGCAACGGATCACGGCCTCATCGATGCGCTGGATCTTGGTTTCGATGGGATACTCTCCGTCGATCTCCAGCGCGCAATTCAGCACCGTGCCGCCCCAGTCGAAGCAGAACGGCGGCGTATCGGACCAGCCGCCGCCTAGATCGATGCGCGGCGGCGCTGAGACGTGAACGCACTCGAAGCGCCAGTGAGACGGCGTCGGCTCCAGCTCGCCGGCGGTCCCCTCGCGCACCGCATCCTGAATGCAAGTGAAGGCCTCAGCCTCGGCCTGCTCAGCCTCCCGCTCGAATCCCGCGCGCCCCAGCAAACGCGCCGCCTGAATGAGGTGGCTGGCCGCGTGAGTCAAGTTTTCCGGGCTGCCCTGGCGCAACTCGTGCGCGAGCGTGCGGAGTGTGCGGCCAGCCGCGGCGGCCGGCGCCAAACCGGGCAGGTTGGCCAGCAAGGGCCGCAGGTCCGCGTCCGACTCAGCCAATTCGACGACCGTCTCCTGCCAGATGCCGTGCAAGCGGTGGTTGCGGGCTTCGGCCAGAGCCTTGCCGTCGGCGCAGCGCGCGCTTTCAGCCAACGACAGCCGCCGCGCCGCCCGCCAATCCTCCACTGTGTACCCGCTTGCGTAGCCCATCATCCAACGCGCACAGGCCCAGGCCTCGTCCGGCGTGGTCACGGGAAACAGCGTGGCGTTCCATAGAGTAGGCGCTTCACCCGCGCCCCAAACCTCGTCGCCGCTAAGTCCGAGCCGCTCCATGGTCTCGAAAATCGGCCGGTTGAACCAGGTGGCGCTCTCGATGGACTGCTTCGGATCGTCCTCGACCCCATAGACGCGGATCACCCAGCCGTTTCCGCCTGCCGTTTCCACTGGCAATTGGTGAACCACAGTGTCTTCAGGGACCTCCACAGGTCCGCTCAACCCGGTGAGTCCATGCAGGATCGCGCCCCGGCTGGCGGTGACCGGCCCGCTGAGGTCGCATTCCAGGATCACAGCCTCATGCCCGGCCTGGCATGACCCGCCAACAACGCTGTCGAGAACTCCGCCCGAACCGGCCGCCAGCGACCGGAACGACCGCGTCGTGCCCGCATGGAGAAACTCGCCCTCGACCACCGCGCAGTGGAATTCCGCCGGGCGTTCGGGCGCGCGCAAGATGCTGTCGAGCTCCCGCCAGAACGGCCCCGCATCGCTCGCCGGCTTCCACTCGCCGGTCAGGCCGCGAGTAATCTGATCGTAGAGATCGACTGCAGGGAGTGTTTTGAAACGCGCCAGCCCGGCAAGCGCCACGGTGAGATCGGGATCGAAGCGCAGCAGTCCGATATCGACGGCAACCCGCCCATCCCGAAGCAGGCCGCCCGCGGCCTTCACCTCTGCCGGGGTAGGCTTCTGTAGGAAGGTATAAACCTGGTCTCCAGCTCCGACCACATAGACGCCGTGATGGCCTCCCGTTTCCACGTCCAGCCGCATCGCCACGCCCGTCGCTCCCGGCCGGTTCCACCCGACCCGGCTGGAGTCGAAGCGCAAGACCACATCGCCTGAAGCCACCAGCAGGCCGTTGGAGATTCTCTCTGCCCATGCCGCCGAGAGCGCCAGGGTTTCGTCGAAGACCGTCGTAGTTCCGCGCGGCTGCGTGCGCGAAGGCAGCACGCCAAACAGCTTGCCGCCCGGCGAGTATTGCGGCAGGCGGCGCGAATCGCCTCCGGAGTGAATCAGCAACGCCCGATGGCTGCCCCACCACTCGCGGTCCTTGCCCAGAATCCCCAGCGCGTTGATCGTCGCGCCGCCGCTGCCCACCCTGCGATCGTCCGGATCGGCCACCACCAGGAACTCCGTCCCCTCGGGCAGCGCCCCGGACAATCGCCGCCGCTCGATCTCGTCGCGGTAAAGCCCCGCTTGCCGCGACGATGAGGCCGTGATCGTCACAACGTCCCAATTCTTCAACGTGCTTCTCCGCAATGAGAGGGAATGAGAGCCCATCCGTCCACGGACCCAATATACCTGAGCCACCCCCCGCGAGCGATTAGGCCTGCATCCGGTCCTGAGCCTGAGGCCCGGGCTCAACGGGAAAACCAGCGCCATGATTCGAATGGCCGCTTTGCTCCTTAATCGGCCTGCCGGATTGCGCACCGCTTGCAGGGAGAATTGTCGAGCGGAAGCAGGCCTTGGGCGTCTGTGTGGATAGAAGAAGGCCAAGGAGCCGCTCTGGGGATGCGGCATGGCGTTCTTCCAATCGACGAATGGGAGAGGCGAGAGATGAGATTGAATACTGACGAGACTCGAAAGACGTGGATGAACGCCGTTCCGATGTTGGCTGGAATCATGCTGGCCCTGATGCTCTTTGCGCCCGGCGCGGGCGCGCAAACTCCACCCACGGACTGCAAAGCCGCCGAACCGAAACCCATCCCACCGGAGGCATATCAGACCTTTTACCTCACTAACGTCAGTCAGCAGAACGACCTTAACGATGTTCAAACCGACCTGCGCAATACACTCTCGCCGAGAGCCAAGCTGTTTTCTGTGGCATCGCAGAATGCCATATCCATGCGCGGCACTCCCGACGACATTCTGCTCGCGCAGAAGATGATCGCGGAGCTTGACCGTCCAAGGAAGACCTATCGCCTCACCTACACGATTACCGAGACGGACGGCGTCAATCGCACTGGAACGAGACATTTCAGCCTGGTTCTGGTTTCCGGAGACAGGGAAGTCTTCAAACAGGGCAGCCGCGTGCCGATTGTTACCGGGAACTTCGGCGTTAAAACCTCAACGGAGAATACCGTGGTCGAATACCAGGATGTCGGGCTGACGATTGAAGCTTCCGTGGCGGGATATGCGGATGGAGCAAGATTGATTTCAAAGCTCTCGCAAACGAGCCTTGCGGAGGAGAAGTCCGGCCTGGGCCCGCAAGATCCAGTCATCCGCCAAACCGTGCTCGACGGAACATCGATCCTGGAGTTCGGCAAGCCACTTCTTCTGGGATCGTTCGATCTGCCCGGCGGCGCGCGGAAGCAGGAGATCGAGGTGGTTGCGGAGGTTTCCCAGTAGGAACGGAAGGCGCCAGGGCCTACGCCATTGCTGCCAGCCCGTCGGTCTCATCGACCCGGCGCGGTCTTCTGAAACTCTTGACGGTAACCCAGGCGCGGTGACGATTGCGCATAAGGAAATCTTCATGTCCTGCGCGTAGAATAGTGAGTGGCATGACCACTGCAGCCGCTCCAGCCCTTACAAGTCCGAGTCCCCCATGCGGAATGCCGCGCGGCTCCTGTTTGCGAAGTGTTGAACTGGCCGGTTCCGCGGGCCGGCTTGAGGCGCTGCTGAGCGAGGGCGCGCCCGATGCGCCCTTTGCGGCGGTGATTTGTCATCCGCATCCGCTGGCCGGCGGCACCATGCACAACAAGGTGGTTTACCACGCCATGAAGGCTCTCAACGATCCAGCGTGGGGGCTGGGCTGGCCGGTGCTGCGCTTCAACTTTCGCGGAACGGGCTTGAGCCAGGGCGAGTACGACGGCGCGGCCGAGGCCGAAGATGTTCTGGCTGCCCTCGACTGGCTTGAAACCGAATACAAGCGCCCGCTGGCGGCCGTCGGCTTCAGCTTTGGCGCGGCCATGGCGCTGGCAGCCTGTTGCGGCGGCGGTAACCAGGTTGCACGCGTCAGGGCTGTTGCGGCCCTCGGGCTGCCCACACAGGTTGCGGGGTTCGCTTACCAGTATCCCTTTCTGCGCGACGGCGCGATTGCCAAACTGTTTCTCAGTGGAGACCAAGACCAGTTTGCGCCAGCTACACAGTTGGCGCAGGTAGCCGCCGCAGCAGCCGAACCCAAGCGTCTGGCGCTCCTCCCAGGCGGCGATCACTTTTTTACGGGTCAACTGGAGTTCATGCAGAAAGCACTCTCCGGTTGGCTGAAGGAGCAGTTGTCATGACGCCGGCCGGCGAAACTTCTTTGGACGCATTGCACTCCACGGTCACGGGGATTTTTACCGGAGCTCTGGAGGCTTGCAATATCGCATCGGCCTTCGACCGCCGGCTTCGCTTTGAGGGCAATACGCTTTGCCGCCTGGTGCCCGACGGCAGCGGCCCGGCGACCATCGATTTGGCCGCCTACAGGCGCATTTTCGTCATTGCGCTTGGCAAGGCGGCCGGCCCCATGCTCGATACCTTGCTGGAGCGGATGAAATGGCGCAAGGGCCTGCGCGGCATTTTCTGCTCGAACCAACTTCCCAAGCGGCGCAACTGGCGCTTCCGCTACTTTGAAGGCGGCCACCCGGCG
This sequence comes from Occallatibacter sp., assembly GCA_050014455.1. Lineage (GTDB taxonomy): Bacteria > Acidobacteriota > Terriglobia > Terriglobales > Acidobacteriaceae > Telmatobacter. Next base: position 4,830 of record JBEKDH010000143.1, on the reverse strand, counting down.
CCCAATGAAGACTCCTTCGATGCGGCCCGCGCCGCGCTGGCGCTGCTCAAGAGGGCCCGCAAGGACACGTTGATCTTCTTTCTCATCTCCGGCGGCGGGTCGGCGATGTTCGATCTGCCGCTGGACCCGAAGATCACGCTCGATGAAACCATCGCCTTCCATCGGCTTCTGGTGGCCTCGGGCGCGCCCATCGCCGAGGTCAACACCCTGCGCAAGCACTTCTCCGCGGTGAAAGGGGGGCGGCTGGCCATGGCCGCGCCTGAGGCAGCCAAGGTCTCGCTGCTTGTTCCCGACGTGCCTCTGCGTTCGCTGGACGCTCTTTCCTCCGGCCCTACGTCGCCCGATCACTCGACCGTGGCCGACGTGCGCGCGCTTCTGGCCAAGTACGAGCTGGCCCCCAAGCTGCCGCTCTCCATCCGCACCTTTTTTGAACGGGAAGACCTGCCCGAATCACCTGGCAACAAGGCTTGGCGTCCGCAGTTCTTGCCAAGAATGCCTTGGACCGGGCCAGTTCCCGCGCGCAGCGTCACCTCGGCCGCCGCCATGAAAGGCGAGGACGAGTTCTTCCGCGATTCGGTCTTCGAGGTTCTGCTCTCAAGCCACGACCTGATTGAGAACGCCCGCGCTTTGGCCGAAAGAGCCGGATACTTCACAGTGGTGGACAACAGTTGCGACGACTGGGATTATGCCGACGCCGCCCGCTACCTGCTGGAGCGCTTCCACGCCCTGCGCGCCATTCATCCGCGCCTGTGCCTGATCTCTGTCGGCGAGATAACGGTGAAGATTGACCGGACTCCCGGCGCCGGGGGCCGCAACCAGCAGTTTGCCATGACCTGCGCGCTGGAACTGGAGAAATATCAGGGCGAACGGCTCACCGTTCTGAGCGCTGGCTCGGATGGCATCGACGGCAATACGAAGTCTGCCGGGGCGATCGCAGACCCCACGACCGTGACCCGCGCACATGCTTTTGGCTTCCATCTGAAGTCTTCGCTGGCGGCCTTCGACGCCTGCCCCATGTTCACCGCTCTGGGCGACGCCGTTGTGACCGGACCGACAGGCCAGAACTTACGCGATCTGCGACTTCTGGTTGCCGAAAAGGGTTAACCTGCCAGAATTGGTCTCCCCCTAGCAGGGTTCCCGCGTGGTTCAAAAGCGTACCTGCAAGACCGTCGCAAAGGCGCCCGATATCCGCGCCGTAGCAGCCCTGGCGAAGGTTTCCATCGCTACTGTTTCCCGGACCATCAACGGATCTCCGGTGGTAAGCGACCGCCTGTCAAAGCGCGTGTGGCGAGCCATCGAGCAATTGAATTATTTTCCGAACACCCACGCGCGCAGCCTGGTTTCAGGCCGCAGCCGCATTCTGGGCATCATTGTGGAGAACATTACCAACCCCTTCTTTCCAGAGCTGATCCAGAGCTTTGAGGAGGTTGCGGTTGCCCACGGATACGAGATTCTGGTCAGTTCCTCGAACAGCAACCTCGCCACTTTGACCACCTGCGTGCGGCGCATGCTGGAGCGCAAGGTGGAGGGCGTGGCCGTGCTCACCTTCGGCGAGGAGGAGCCGGTTCTGGACCAGTTGGCGAACCACGATATCCCGATGGTGCTTGCCGAGTTCCATTTGGGAAAGGGCAAAGTCAGCACCATCCTGCTGGACTACAAAACCGGCATTCATGCGGCCGTCAATCACCTGGCGGAGCTGGGCCACCGCAGGATCGCTTTTCTGGCCGGCCCGCATAAGCTGCATTCGGCCATCACGCGCGAAAACGAATTCCGCACGGCGATGGAAGCCGCGGGGCTGCCCATCCAGAAGAAATGGGTGATTGAGTGCGACCATACGGCCAAGGGCGGTGTGGCCGGTTTTGGGCGGTTGCAGGCTCTCGGAACCCTGCCTACGGCCATTCTCTGCTCCAACGACATGACCGCCATCGGTGTGCTGCGCGCCGCCTGGATGCAAGGCCTGCGCGTACCTCAGGATCTGTCGGTCATCGGACTGGACGACATCGACTTCGCCGAGTTCACGCTGCCCCCGCTCACCACCATCCGCCTCTCGCGCGCCGATCTGGCGCGCGCTGCCTTCGAGGCCCTCCGCCAACAGGCCGAGGATCCCTTCAATCCCAAAATGCAACGTGATTTTCTGGTCTCGACCAGCCTGGTCGTCCGCTCCTCTACAGCCGCGCCGCCCGCCGGGCCGTAGTCTCCCCTCTGTGCCGTATGCCTGGAGGGCACTCCGGGCCAGCAGGGCCCTCGCTGGAAAGGAACGCACCGGTCCGCGAGCATCTGCGCGCTGTGCCGGGGCTTCAGCGCAAGGGCGGATATGGAAAAAACGCGGCAACGAAGAGGCCTCCCGCCGGGAATTTCCACCCCGGAGGAACGCTCCTCCATCGCCGCGTGGAGGGAACCGATGAGGATGGCAGGAGGGGTCGAAAAGCGATGCTCCCAGGTGCGAGCCTGTTGGCGATGCCTTTGCCGCCGGCCCGCAACCTCTTGGAGCTCTTTCCGTCCCGGCCGCCGCCTTGCTATTGTCCGGAATGTGGCGCGCCTTGCAGAATCAGGGTCAGGTTGGAAAGCTCAATTGTGTCCAGAACCTCGACTGCGCCCTGGGTATGGGTTTCCACTCCTGCGTTATTCTTCGCCCCGATCGCTTTTGCCGGAACGGTGACGAGGGCCTTCTCATTCTGGCTGAGAGTGACCTGAACGTTCGATCCCGAACCTGTCAAGGTAAGTTTGTAATCGCCCGCTGGAAGCTGCGCCGATCCGACTTGCACAGTCCTCGGGATAGTTACGGTTGGAGACTTCTTGCCGGCAAATGCAGGCGCGGCAAAAAGCACGAGTGTCAATGCAAAACCGAAGAAACGCTTCATTTCAATCTCCTCAATTGCCTCGCGTATTCGTTTCGCCGCATGAGGCATTGAGGTCATTACAATACGGTCTTCTGAATTTGAACCTTAAGAATTCTTAAGAGTTGCAGCCTTGCGGAACGGGTTGATTGACGGCGCCAACTTTCTTCAATCCTCGGTGGATGCCATGCTACCAAACGGAATCGCAATCTGCACGCGCAGGCCGGGCGATGCATTCTCGGCGGCAATTGTGCCGCGATGCACCTCGACAGCTCGCTTTGCAATGGACAGGCCCAGCCCCGACCCTCCACCGATCGCGTCCCGCGCCTCTTCAACCCGGAAGAAGGGATCGAATACCCGGGCAAGCGCCTCCTCGGGAACGCCCGGACCATAATCGCGGACGGCAATGGTTGCAGCGCCGCAATCCTCGGCGAGGATCACTTCGATGGTGGAATCCCGCGGGGAATAGCGAATCGCGTTGCGCAGCACATTCTCGACTGCGCGCCGCAGCAGTTCGGCATTTCCCAGAACCTCGCCGGCGAGCCGGCCGCTCACCGCGATGCGGCAGCCGCGGCTCTCGGCTTCCAACTGGCAATCGCACACCACTCGATCGACGACCTCCGCGGGGCGCACGATCGCGGCGCCTTGAAGGGCAGGGCCGCTTTCAACAAAAGTGATCTCTACAATGTCGGCCACCAGCGACGCGATGCGGTCCACATCCCGCTCGACCCGGTCAAGCGCCGCATTCCTGTCCGCTGAGGTTCTGGCCAGCTTGACGGCGAACTTCAGCCGCGCCAGCGGCGACCTCAGTTCGTGCGATATGTCTCCCAGCAGCCTTCGCTCACTCACAATCAGCCGTTGCAGGCGTTCGGCCATTTCATTGAACGAGCGCCCCAGTTGTCCAATCTCATCCTGCCGCCGGGTCTGCACCCGAACGGATAGATCGCCCCGCCCGAAAGCCGTAATGGAGGCCGCGATCCTGCGGATCGGCGATACAACGCCAGCCGCGGCCAACCAACACAAAACGCCCGCTACGCCAATCACCAGGAAGTAGAAAGGAAGAAAGGTCCGGAAATGCGGCCGGTCGAGCAGGCCCACGGTAGCAATCCAATACTGCCCGTCCGCCGATCGGTGAGCCCGGATGTAATGGCCTGGCGACCGGGTGCGCCATTTGGACCGTGGCGCGGGAGGTAACAGAGCTGATCTGTTTTCGCCCGACACCATATCCATGCCGTGCGAGTCGAGCAGATAATGGGACTCTCCCCCAAAGATGCGACTCAGCTTGGCAAGATACTCCCCGAGCGCCTTCGGCCCGCCGCTGTTCAATGCTCCGCGTGCGCTCTCCAGCTCGAACTCGTCGATGCGGTCGAATGCGGGATCGATGGACTTCTTCTGTATCCGATTCGATATCGATTGAAACACCAGGAAGGAAAGCGAGAGTGTGGTCACCATCGCCAGCAGAACGCCGTAATAGAGAGACTTCACGGGCAATGACTTAAGCCGCTCCGGTAAATACATAACCAACTCCCCTGATGGCGCGGATCTCGCTGCCACCGCCTTCCAGCTTCTTGCGCAAATGACTTATGTGAACATCGAGAAAGCGATCGTACGGCGTTGCCTCGCGTTCGAAGAGAGCCACCGTAATCTCGTCTCGCGAGACAACGCGTCCCGCCGAGCGCATCAGCATCTCCAGCAGGTCGAACTCCACCGCTGTCAGCTCCGCCGGCGAGCCCGCCACCCACACCTCTCGCGTGGTGGGGTTGATCTGGATCTCGCCGATGGTAATCACTGTGCCATCCTTCCAGTTGGCCGCATCGGCGCGGCGCAGCACAGCTCTGATCCGCGCCAGCAATTCATCCGGATCGAATGGCTTGGGAAGATAGTCGTCGGCTCCCGTATCGAGGCCGAGGATGCGGTCCTGCTGCCGGGCGCGCGCGGTCAACATAATCACCGGAAGGTCTTTTCGCCGCCGCAACTGTTGCAGCAGCGTGAG
>JBEKDH010000142.1:0-10692 GCA_050014455.1 Occallatibacter sp. | reverse complement strand
GTGATCGAGACCCTGGCCAGCTACATCAGCCGCGTCTACTCCGAGTTCGGCAAGATCCTGGCGCGCGAGATCGAGGAAAACCTGGACGCCTGGGAGGAGCTGATCGAGCCGCAACTGGGCCTGACCCGTGAGCACGCCGCCATCTGCCCCGCGTCGGCCTCGTGGTCGCCCCCGGCCAGGTGCAGCAGTCCGTGCAGCATCAGCACTTTGATCTCCGTCGAGAGCGAATGGCCCTGCTCGGCTGCCTGGCGCAGCGCGGCCGGCAGGCTGATGGCCAGGTCGCCGGCAATCTCTTCCGCGCCCACGCCCTCCGCCGGAAATGACAGCACATCGGTAGCTTCGTTCCTGCCGCGAAACCGTCGATTGAGCTTGCGGATGGCCGCATCGTTGGTCAGCAGCACGGTCACCTCGCCCTTGAGCCGCACGGCAGCCTGCGCAGCCGTGAGAAAGCGGCCCAGCGTGCGCGCGGCGGGAATGCGCCGATTGCGCGGGACGGCAGTGGGGCCGCACGCAGCCGCCCGCTTCGCCGAAGTTGCCTTCGGCGCGTCCGCTGCGGCGGAGGGCTCCAAATCTGGGTCGAGAAGGATCATCGTGCTTAGGGCCGCCGGAAGTGGCGGATGCGCGGCCCCTGTAGCTCTCCATTCTACGCGATTTGTTCGAATGGGTGCCCCACCCTCGCCGCGTACTTGTTTTTGCGGCTAGGGTGGGATTAGACTTCCACTGTCATGCCATCGAGGCTTGCACGTTTCCAGCAGACGGGGGATATTCACTTCCTTACCTTCAGTTGTCACGACAGGTCGCCGTATCTCTCGACGCCGATGGGCCGCGATCTGTTCGAGCAGACCCTGGAACGGATACGCAGGCGTTATGTCCTCCATGTTTTCGGCTATGTGATTATGCCGGAGCATGTGCATGTGATGGTCTCGGAGCCAAGGAGGGGACTGCTGGACCGCGCCATTCAGGCCCTGAAAGTTTCTGTTTCCAAGCAATCCACCCAACGGCCTTTTTGGCTGCCGCGCTATTACGATTTCAATGTTCATTCGGAAGAAAAGCGAGTTGAAAAACTCAGGTATATGCACCGCAACCCTGTCACCCGAGGCTTGGTTGCTCATCCCGAGGAATGGAGGTGGTCCAGTTTCCGGCATTACCTGACAGGAGAGATAGGCGCAGTCGAGATTGAGTCGTATTGGACGGCTGGGAGACGGGAAGGACTGAAACTACCAGGAGAAATGGACTACTTGCCATCAGCGAACCCACCCTAGCCGCAAAAACAAAGACGCGGCGAGGGTGGGGCACCCAGCTCAAAGCACAGTCGCGAGTTTAGCGAGCACCAAATCTCCATAATCCTGATCCTTCTCGGAAAACTGTGCTTTGCGACTTACAGGATTGAAGTTGAGGAATACCTCGCCCTCATCATCGCCCGAACCGATGAAGATTTTCATGGCGGTCCAGTGTCCGGCAGGCTTGTCGTTGAATCCTCCTCCCGTGCTCTGCGACTGGTTCTCTCCAAGAATCGCGTAATCGAACGGGAGATCGGTCGATCTCTGAACGCGGGTAGGGAGACTCTTGGCTTCGAGCACTTTCTTAAGGTCCACGAGTAGCACACTGGCGTCTGACCCAGGTACGGCTTGAATTATGCCCTTGCCGAATTTGAACCGGAGACCTTCGGCGCTCTTGGAATCTCCTGAGGTAACTGGATCGAGCTCGATTTTGAACTTCGCGACCTTGCCTTGAGATGCATATGTAGCCAGCCAAAGCGCCGAGCCATTCTCGGCCGGCAGCGGCGCGATGTCGAATCCGACGGAGTATGAGTCTGCAATGTACGGCTCCGCGACAGCGCCCTGCGAGGCGCTCTGATGCTCGCGACAGGCCACTGCACCGGCTAGCATCATCCCGAGTAAGCAAATCAACAAGAAACGGCTCATGGCAATCGAGTCTAGCAGATTCCCTACTGCGGCTTCGCCGGATGCAGCCCCTGCGCCTGCGGGCGATCTTCGCGCGTCTGTGGTCCCACTTCGATGGCCTCGCCGAGCGCCAGCGGCAGCTCCTGCTGCTGCGGCTTGGCGCTCTCGTAGGCGCGGACGATCCTTTGCACCAGCGCGTGGCGCACCACGTCGCAGTCCTCGAAGTGGCAGAACTGGATGCCCTCGACGCCGTCGAGAATGTTGATTGCGTCCAGCAATCCGGACTTGCGCGGGTTGGGCAGGTCGATCTGCGTGATGTCGCCGGTGATGACCGCCTTGGAGTTGGCGCCCATGCGTGTGAGGAACATCTTCATCTGCTCGATGGTGGTGTTCTGCGCCTCGTCCATGATGATGAAGGCGTCGTTGAGCGTGCGCCCGCGCATGAAGGCCAGGGGCGCAACCTCGATGACGTTCTTCTCCAGCATCTTGTCGACTTTTTCGGGTTCGAGCAGGTCGTAGAGGGCGTCGTAGAGCGGGCGCAGGTAGGGGTCAACCTTCTCTTGCAGGCTGCCGGGCAGAAAGCCAAGCCGCTCGCCGGCCTCGACCGCGGGCCGCACCAGCACAATGCGGCTCACCTTCTTGGCGTTGATGGCGGCCACGGCCATGGCCACGGCCAGATAGGTCTTGCCGGTGCCCGCCGGTCCCACGCCGAAGGTCATATCGTTCTGCTCGATGGCCTCGACGTATTTGCGCTGGTTGATGGAGCGCGGCTGCACGGTGCGCTTCACCCCCGCCGAGCGCTGCTTGCCGCTATCGGCCAGCGAGCGCAGCGTGGTTGCCGGGTCGGCCGCCACCAGGCGCAGCATCCCGTTCAGTTCGCCGTTGTGCGGGTTTACGCCCTGGCGGCGCAGCGCCTCGAAGTCCTGAAAGATGCGCTGCACGCGCGCCACGCCCGGCTCCGGTCCCTCCACATGCACGGCGTCGGAGCGCAGATCGATGCGCACGCCGAGCGAGTCTTCCATCAGCCTGAGATTCTCATCGCGAGTCCCGAACAAGGGCTCAAGGTTGGGAGTGATCTCCAGAGCAATCTTCAATGGTTTCGATGGCCTCCAAGTGAATTTGCGGTTGAACTGAGCTGGGATGGATTGATGGACCGTGCGCGGGCCGTACCCGCGGCGCAAACGCCGGAGTGCGGAAAGACGGCTGGTTTTGCTGGAAACCCGAGGGCGCAGTGCAGGGCCGAGCCGAAGCTCTGGGCTGAGTGGCGAAACCGCGGGTTGGCGTAGGCGACCAAATCGGGTATCTGCGCTTGAGAGTAGCGCGGGCGGGCGAGTGAGTCAATGCCGGCCTGATGAAGATCGATGAAAAGCAGTCACTATTCAGGTACTGGCCCCGCAATCCGACGGCCCTGCGCGCCGGAAGGCCAAAGCAATCCCGGATGGCCTGTTCGGAGCACTGTGCATTCCCACCCCGCCGGTCTATGATATTGGCGGCTTCAGGATTGAGATTTCGGGGGCGATTATGTGCGATATTCAGGCTTTTATCCCGGCAGCAGAACCGGGAAACGCCGGAACGGTTTCTGACGCGGCAAGCATAACAAAGTTCGAGGTTTCTCAAAGCGCCCGCTGCGGGCCCGCCTCGCCCAGGCGGATCAGTATCGGGGCGCTTCCGGCTTTGCTGCTGATTCTGCCTCTTGCCTGGGGGCTGGCCGGGTGCGGCGGCAGTGCGACGTCCTCCACTACGACTACAACGACTACAACCACGACCACCACGCCCGACACACAGGCCGATGCCATGCTGGCGCAGATGACGCAGGCGCAAAAGCTCCAATTGGTGCAGGGCGGGGTGACGTCCAACCTTACCTACGGGTACACGGTTCCGCTGGGCGCGGCGGGATGGGTGCCAGGGATTGCGACGCTAGGGATTCCCTCTTTGTATCTGGCCGATGGCAGCGTGGGCGTAGGTAACGGGGTGGGTCCGGCCACGGCGCTGCCCTCCTCGATAGCCAGCGCGGCCAGTTGGGACACAACGGAGGCCACCAAGTACGGCACGGTCATCGGGACAGAGCTGAGCGACTACGGAATCAATGTCAACCTGGGCGGCAACATCAATCTCATCGGCCGCGAACCGCGCGACGGCCGCACCTTCGAGACCAAGGGCGAAGATCCCATCCTGGCCGGCAAGATCACGGCCGCGCACATCAACGCTATCCAGGCCCAGCACATCATCGGCGGCATCAAGCACTTTGCATTTAACGACCAGGAAAGCGGACGCACCACGGCCAATGCCATCATCGACGAGCGGGGCGGCCGCGAGAGCGATCTGCTGGCCTTCGAGATCGGCGTCAAGGACTCCAATGTGCAGTCGGTCATGTGCTCCTACAACCTGACAAACGGCCAGTACGACTGCGAAAACAGCCACCTGCTTAACGATGTACTCAAAACCGGCTGGAGCTTTCCCGGCTTCGTCATGTCCGATTGGTGGGCCACGCAAAGCACCGTCAACGCAGCCGTAAACGGCCTCGATCAGGAGCAGCCCAATCAGCAGTACTTCTCCGCGCTGGGCCAGGCAGTCACTGCGGGGCAGGTGCCGCAGGCGCGCCTCGACAACATGGTGCATCGCATTCTGCGCGCCATGTACCAGGTGGGGATCTTTGACAATCCGCAGAAGATTCAGCCGATTCCGGCCGCGGCCGATGCCGACGTGGCGCAGGACATTGAAGAACAGGGCGCGGTCCTGCTGAAGAATGCCGGCAACCAGCTCCCGCTCAATGGTTCAAGCCTGCAGTCGATCGCAGTCATCGGCTCCCACGCCGATACCGCGGTACTCTCCGGCGGAGGCTCGGCGCAGGTGCAGCCCATCGGCGGCTCGCTGACAGGCGGAGAACCATGCCCGCCATGCTGGGCGACAGTGACCTGGGATCTTTCGTCGCCGCTCAAAGCCATTCAGGCCATGGCGCCGAAGGCCACGGTGCAGTTTGCCGACGGCTCCAATGCTTCGGCTGCCGCTTCGCTGGCCGCTTCCTCTCAAGTAGCCATCGTCTTCGTCAGCCAGTGGGCCAGCGAGGGCATGGACGAGACCAGCCTCAGCCTCACCGATCTGACCAGCACAACCCCGATCGACCAGGATGCGTTGGTTGAAGCCGTGGCTGCGGCCAATCCCCACACCATTGTCGTCGTGGAGAGCGGTAGCGCTATCCTCATGCCCTGGCTGAGCCAGGTGGGCGCGGTGCTTGAGGCCTGGTACCCCGGCCAGAGCGGCGGCCCGGCAATTGCCGATCTGCTCTTTGGCGTGACCAATCCCTCTGGCAAGCTGCCCATCACCTTCCCGGCCAGCGAGACGCAACTTCCGCGCCCGGTCATCCCCCAGCCCCCGGATGGCGTGACCCCCTTCCCCGTGAACTACACGGAGGGTTACAACGTGGGCTACAAGTGGTTCGACGTGAATGGATTCACGCCCCTTTTTCCCTTCGGCTACGGCCTTTCCTACACCACGTTTTCCATGACCAACGCGGTGCTGGTGAACAACCTCTCTTCGTCCACCAATCCGAACTTCCAGGTCACCTTCAAACTGGCAAACACCGGCGCGGTTGCCGGCGCGGAGGTGGGCCAGGTCTACCTGGGAATGCCGCCCAGCCTAAATGAACCGCCAAAACGGCTGGTGGGCTGGCAGAAGATGTTGCTGCAGCCGGGAGCGTCTCAAACGGTCACCATCGAGGTGGATCAGAACGACTCGTCGCACCCCATGTCGTACTGGAATACCGGCACAAGCAGTTGGACGGTAGCGCCGGGAACCTACACCGTCTACCTGGGCAACACATCGGCCACTGCCAGCCTGACCACGGTGGGGACGATCACGGTAGCCCAGTGAAGCTGGAGGAGTTTGACCTCCAATCCAGCCGCCCGTATCATCGAAAGTGGAGGCATGCGCGGACTGCGGTTCGCTGCGCGGCGGGCTCTCGCGGCCTGTGACCTTCAAGCCCCCATCCGGCGGAGTAGCTCAGATGGTTAGAGCGACGGATTCATAACCCGTAGGTCGGCAGTTCGATCCTGCCCTCCGCCACCAAACGAATCAACAACATAAGGCGCAGAATGCCGAGTGAGTGTTCGCTCGTGGCGGGCGGTTCACTGGCTAACCTTCCCCTACCCGGTCGTCGGTCAGGCGAGCTGCCGGCAGAGGAGTGCCCCTTGAGGGCTCTGTCCCGATTGGCGACGACATGGCCCACGTCCCGGAAGCGAAACTCGGGCGCCTTGCAGCTCCAGGATCGGCGGCGAATCTGCAATCCCCGCCCACCGGAAACGAATCTCCCGTGAATGAGAGGCAGACCAGCTATGAATGGGTTTTGTCCGCGCGGAAGATCAGCGCAGAGCCCATCGCAGCGGTTCATGCAACGCGCTTGTGCCACTTAGGACGATCGTCCCGTCCGCCTGCCGTCTGAGCGGCGAGCGCACCCCATTGACTTCAATGTGCGAGACTTCCACGGCAAGTTTCTCGGGTAATGTAACTTCCAATGTCCAGCTACCGGCACGCGAGGGCGCATACCAGCCCTCATACTTCCCCTCAGCAGATTTGGCCACGCCGAGCAGCGGTGAAGCGAATCGGTACGACTCCACCGGCAATGCCGGCCTGATCTTGACGCCGGCTTCCGTGAATTCAACCCCCAGCAGCTTCGCGGCGGAATAAAAAAAGCACGCGTGAGAATGCAGGTTCAGCACCGGGAAGTCCGTGCCATGAAAAAAGAGCTCGTTGGCCGCTGCTCCGGGTTGTTTATTGAGGGGGGAGTTATACGAATCGTTTCCGCTCCAGACGCCATACCAAATGTCTGGATAAACGTCGGCATGTCGCGCAAATGAGTTCTTCTTCCATTCGTCCCACGCCATTTCCTTATCGATCCCCGCGAGCGCCCACACAAGCGTTTGATTCAGTGACGGCCAGATGGCTCCACGCTCCAGGGTGCCGACGCTGGCCGCGCCTCCCATTCTCATCTCCGGGCCGTCGCTCATCTGGGTTGCTCCCAAAGGCCCGCGACGCAGCAAGTCGTCCATCTTCCGCACCAGCTCGCGGCTTTGCTCCGGAGATGTCACGCCTGCAAGGATACCCCAGGGTTGCGGCTCGATCCACAGCGTCGTGTCTCCCAACCAGCCCAGCGCCGGCCCGAGCCAGGCGCGCTTCAACCACTTGCCGTTCCATTGCGCGCGTGCAGCCTGCCGGTCGAGTTCACCGCTTTTCCTCGCTTCCTCCTGCAGTCCGGAACCATCCCCCGCGTAGCGCAGCATACGGGCATATTCGTCGAAGACCCAGGCAGACATGGCGGAATTCAGCACGCTTTCGCCCTGTTCGATGCTTTCCTTGAGTGCCGATTGCGCCCAGGTAAACAGGAGCCCATCGTTCCAGTCGTCTGCGAGCATACGCACAATACCATGCTGTCCCCTTCCCACATGCTCCAACTGATGCCGATAGCAGCGCTCCAGCAGTTTACGAACGCTCTCCGTCCGGCCTGCCGTCGCGGAGAATCGTGCTGGAATCGTTTCATTCAGGAATTCCACGTCGCGCGTCGCCAGTACGTACTCGCTCGCCGTCCACAGCAGCCAGAGAGGCAAGTCGCTGGCATTGTCTGAGATCATGGGCGCCACCACGCCGTGTCCCACAATGCCATATGGAAGCGACCCATCGTCACGCACTTCCTTCAGCGTGTAGCGCAGAATGCTCCTGACAATCTCCGGATCGCTGAACAGGAACGGCAAGCAATGTTGCAGCGGATCCCGTGCCGCGCCCTGAAATCCCATCGTGTACTGGTACAAGCCATTCTGGTTCAGAATGTGTTCGCCAAAGAAATCGTCGTACGTCTGGCTGCTCCTCAGGTAATAGTGGTTCCAGGTCGCCTCGCGTTGAATCCACGGCTCGGCAGGCACGTCGAATCGCATTCCGCGTTGCTTCCACTCTTCACTCGATGTCTTCACTTGAGACGCCGGCGCATCCTGGTACCGGGCGATCAACGATTCCAGCCGAAAGCCTTCCGGAAGGTACCCATACATGAAGGTCAGCGTGCGCTTTTCCCTCGGGCCGAGCTTTAGAGTGCGCTCCAGCAGAAGACCTGCCTGCGCTCCGCCGTGCTCAGTGCTGGCGCCCAGCGCTGCCTGCAATCCGCTGGGATTGGCCGGGCCGCCCGATCCAAAGAATGAACCTGCGTCGGAACTCATTCCGGTTGCCGGCGCATCCAGTGACACCAGGAACGTCGCGGGCAGATCCACGCTGTCGAAATCGGTCCCGGGCTTCAAATCCTCAATCGGAGTAATGAACCCATTTTGCATCCTCTTCAAGCCAACTTTTACGCGCTGCCATGCAGCCTCTTCATCCTCCGATCGGCCTTCAAAGCGCGTGGAATCCTTGAGCCCCCTCATTCCATCGAGCGGCAGGATCGCGTGCCTGAACCGGCGTCCGAAATCGCGCCGCAGCTGCAAGTTCGTGCCCACCCCGGTCATCGATTCAATGAACGATCGAAAGGACAACTGATACGGCTGGCATCCCCAATACTCCACCCAGCGAACCGTGGCGGAAGCATCCGTGTGGTTCATCACCGTTGCCTGCGACAGCAGCACCGGATCATCGCCGAACGGCGCCCAGATCACCTGGTCCACGGAGTAACTGCGCCCCACAACCCGCTTGCGGTAATAGCCCACGCCGAAGATGCGCTCGAATCCAGCGCCGCTTCCATCGAAGTACGTGCTCAGCGTCTCCCGGCCATCCGTAAGATACCCAAGTCCGCCTCCGAACTGACGGGTTTCCGGATCCACATCGTTGAGAATCTTCGGGCATCCCTCGTCCTGTCGAACGCGCACGTGCCCATAGTTGGAGGCAAGGGCGGTAATCCGATCGTTGCCAACCTGGTGTATATGCTCCGTTGGCGCCAGAATGCCGGGCTGCACGGCCGTCACGGCATGAGGATTCGTCGTTTGGTTCGCCGTGTAATTGAACGCGGGCAGTCCGAACTCATCTTCGATCCACTTGCCGAAATTGCCCGAGCCGTAGGCCGCATCCGAATTCGGCCGTGCCTGCGGCCCGTAGCTCGTCTGCCCGATTGCCGTCGCCCCGAACTTGTCTGCAAAAGCCACTCCCAATGTGCCCCATAGGAACTCTCTGCGTGTTGCTCCCATTTGTCCCCCGTCTTTCGCGTTCACTCGCGGCCGTGCGATTGTAAGCGACTAATACAGACCTACGCAAGACGGTGACTCGCTCCTCGGATCATTACCCCCGGATCGCCGTCCTTCCGGCCAGAGCTCAGATCCGTACCTTTGCATACCACTCCGGATCGACAGCCGTTAACCCAGATCGTTTTCCGCGCTTTTGCGCTTCGCGCTCTTACGAGTCGCGGATGTGAGTCATTCCGGGTTCCGGTTGTATCCCCCGTCACTCGTCCCCTACCCGCTTTGCGGCCGCCCCCTATGGCTTCTGAGGCGAATGTCTGGCAAAGAGAAGAATCGGCAACGATACGTTCAGAACACGGAATTCCCGCACGAATTTCCAAAAGAGCGAAGCCCGCGGCAGTCTCAAGTCGATTTCATCGCGGCATGCGATGAGCCTGGAGAGACGACCTTCCGGAAAACACTCCGGCGGTCCACTGGTGGTGCAATGCAAAGAAGGGATCGAGCAGAGGGTGATCTCTGGCCAGAGTGCTGTCTATCTTGGGGGACTGCCAATGGATTCGACTCATCGCCTGCCGGAGCAACTGCTCCGCTAGAGGCGCCGGCTGTCTGAAAATGGCACACTACCGGTTTTGGGCCGGGACGCAGGCCCATCTTCATTGGTGGTTTGCAGCAGCGGACGGCGGCAGAGGGGCGGCGAGTTCTTTAGCCTACAGCTGAAATCCGACGTTTGAGTGTCCTGCGGCTTGACACACTTCCCCTTTGGTCCTACTCTAAAAGAACCGGTTGGCGGCAGCGAATTGGCTTTCGACCGGTATTGGACTCCATGGCCCATATTTTCACTCCCGCAATGTGTCTTTGCTGCTGTCAGGGCGGCTCTGCGCGGGCGTGTTCTCTGGGCTAGATTCCGAATCAGAATCTTGAACCAAGATGACCCACCCGCCAGAAGGCGCGGTGGGTTTTTGATTTTCAGGGCAAGTTGTGGAGTTTGCTTCAGCATTTGCTGACCTCCGACAACTGCTCCATGAGCGCCGGTGGCGAAGCGGCTAACGCGCAGGTCTGCAAAACCTGTATTCGCGGGTTCAATTCCCGCCCGGCGCTCCAAGATCCGCAGTGGCAAGAGGCGTCCTGGTGGTCTTTCGCACGCAAGGTTACACCCGCGCAAGAAGCGGGTTGTCCTCGATTCAGACGATTCGTTGTCGCGTCGTGTCCAGGGTGTTCCGCGCCTGGGAAAGCCGACAGATCACGTTTCTCAAATCCATACGGAGCGAACAGCTTGAAAAGCCTGAATAGCAGAATCCATTTGGCCGTCTACATTGTATTTGTCTTGATGGCTTCGACGAGTTTCCTAGGCGCGCAGACTCATTTGCTCAACGTTTCCTACGATCCTACCCGCGAGTTCTATGAAGAGTACAACCGCCTGTTTGCGCAGCACTGGAAGGCAACAACCGGGCAGGATGTAATTATCAATCAGTCACACGGCGGGTCCGGCAAGCAGGCGCGCGCAGTGATCGATGGCCTGGAAGCGGATGTGGTCACGCTTGCCCTGGCTTACGACATCGACGCAATCGCACAGAATGGCGGTCTGCTGGACAAGAACTGGCAGTCGAAGTTTCCCGACAACAGTACGCCCTACACGTCGACCA
>JBEKDH010000141.1:0-10701 GCA_050014455.1 Occallatibacter sp. | reverse complement strand
GGATTCGCGTTTGCTATCGGTACGAGTTTAGCAGCCTCTTCGGGTCTCAGGGCCGATGTTCTGTTCTTCAGGTGGAAATCGACGCGACTATCGGCGAGTCGCGAGCTTGAAGGAATTTAAAAGGTTATAGTATTCCTGGAACCGGAGCAGGAGTATCTTCAACGATGAATCTCAATCGGGCCTTTTTGTTTGCAGCGCTTGCGTTCTCGACTTTTGCTTCGTTCTCCGCGGCTGCCAAGGCGCAAGCGCGCAGCGTCGTCGATTTCAACTCCGATTGGAAGTTCTTCCAAGGGGACCAGGCTCTTGCCGAAGAGACATCGCTGGACGATTCCTCCTGGCGCACCGTCAATGTGCCGCATGATTGGAGCATTGCCGGCCCTGTCGATCCAAAGAATCTCAGCGGGCCCGCGGGAGGCTTCTTTCCCACCGGAATTGCCTGGTACCGCAAGAGCTTTTCTTTGCCCGCCAAAGACGCCCATCGCCATGTCTATGTCGCATTTGACGGAGTGATGGCCAACAGCGACGTCTGGATCAACGGCTTCCATCTGGGCCATCGCCCCAACGGCTACGTGAGCTTCTTCTACGACCTCACCGGACATGCACAGTTCGGGCCCGGCGCACGCAATGTGATTGCCGTCCGCTGCGATACTTCGCAACAGCCCGCCTCGCGCTGGTACGAGGGCGGAGGCATCTATCGTCCCGTGCGGCTGGTCCTGATGCAGGATGTGCATCTGGAGCCCTGGAGCACATTTGTGAGTACGGCCGTGGCAACTTCGACCAGCGCCACGGTTCGCATCCAGAGTACAGTCCGCAATGAGTCCCGCGCCGCTCAAGTGGCCGCGCTTGAGGTGACGCTCATTGCCCCGGATGGGCGTCCAGCGGGCTCCATTGTGACTCCTGAGCAGACAATTGCTACGGGCGAGCAGACGGCGTTCAAGGCGGAGAGCTCCCTGCCAGCGCCGCAGCTTTGGGATATTGACCACCCGGCCCTCTATCGCGCCGTGGTGCGCGTCAGGACCGGCCCCGCGACCGGCAAGCGCAAGACCGCTTCCGACGATGAGCAGCTCCAGTTCGGCATCCGCGAGTTTCACTTCAACCCGGATTCCGGGTTCTGGCTCAATGGCCGCAATTTCAAGATCAAAGGCGTCGCCCTGCATTCCGATGGAGGCGCGCTTGGCATCGCCGTGCCCACCGCAATTTGGGAGAGCCGGCTTACTGCATTGCGCACTCTGGGTGTGAACGCCATACGCATCGCCCACAATCCGCCCTCGCCGCAGTTTCTTGACCTGTGCGATCGCATGGGCTTCCTGGTAATGGAGGAGATCTTCGATTGCTGGACGGTGGGCAAAAACCCATATGACTACCACCTCGACTTTGACGAATGGTCGTCGATCGATGCCCGCGATGCTGTCCGCCGCGACCGCAACCACCCCAGCATCATCCTATGGAGCGCCGGAAACGAGGTCCGCGACACGCCCCAAGTAGAGCTGGCGAAGGGCATCCTCGCAAGGCTGCTAGCTATCTTCCACGAAAACGACCCAACGCGCCCGGTGACGCAATCCCTCTTTCGCCCCAACGTGAGCCATGACTACGACAACGGACTGGCCGACCTGCTGGATGTGGTGGGACAGAACTATCGTGAAAATGAGCTGCTGGACGCCCACGCGCAAAAACCGTCGCGCTCCATCCTCGGAACGGAAAACAACCATGATCGCAAGGCATGGCTGGCGCTGCGCGATAATCCGCCCTACTCCGGCCAATTCCTGTGGTTGGGCATCGACTACCTGGGAGAGGCCGGACAATGGCCGAATATCAGCCGGCCGACTGGACTGCTTGATCGCACTGCTCTGCCTTACCCGCGCGGATGGGAACGGCAGAGTTGGTGGGCTGAGACGCCCAATGTGCACATCGCGCGGCGGGTCGCTGCCACTCAGCAACCCAGAATCAGCCCTGGTTCCAGGCCTGTTCAGCCGGCCCCTCGGGAAGCTCTGTACCTGGATTGGACGCCCCAGAACACGGCCGCGCACTATGAATTGGTCGAGGTCTATACCAACTGCGAAGAAGTTGAGCTGCTCATGAACGGCCAGTCCCTGGGACGCCAGAAGCTGCACCCGGACGCCTCGCCGCTCACCTGGAATGTGCCCTATGCCCCCGGCTCGTTGAAAGCAGTGGCGTACAACCAGGGCCGCCCGGCTGCCGAGGATGAGCTTCGCACCGCAGGAAAGCCGGCCCTCATCGTGTTGTCGGCTGAGCGCGCCACGGTTTCCGCCGGCTGGGAAGATGCGGTCGCCGTGGTTGCAACCGCGGTGGATGCAGCCGGAGTGCAGGTTCCGGATGCCGCAAATGAGATTCAATTCACTGTCTCCGGTCCAGCGCAAATCGTCGCCACAGACAGCGGCGACAATACGGACCACGACTGCTTCCTGCTTTCGCGTCACCGCCTGTACGATGGGCGGGCGATCGCCATCCTTCGAGCAACGGCCTCCTCGGGCAGCATTCGCGTCCATGCCTCAGCGGCGGGCTTGGCTGGCGGCGATGCGACCCTCATGGCGGTTCCCGGCCAGGCGGGGCTGGCGCGCTCTTTCTGAAGCGAAGTTCTATTCCAATCGAAAGTGCCCCTTTCTCCTGGGATGACCGGCGCGGAACGGTGCGCCACCGCGATGCCGGGGGCGTTCCTGTTGCCGGGGCGCATAGACCTGAAAAGAAAGGTTCTTGACCCTGCGCCAGTAGGAGGTCCAGCAAACGTATACTTGCAAGGAAATAATTTTTCTATTGACATTGTTTACCTGAATATCTTAGCTTTTTGCGGACGTCTTATATGACGCCAAGATTCGCACAGAACCACTTCTGGAGGCTCCTCAAGCAGGGCATATGACAAGAATCCGCTGTTCAAACAAGATGGAAGTCCTGCGCATGCGCAGCGCGAGCTGGGCAAGCGCAATTGTACTCGGGCTGGTAATCTGCCTGGGATGGGCGGCCACGCAGGCCGCGGCGCAAACAGCTGGCGAAGGTGCAATCGTGGGCACGGTCAAGGATGCGAGCGGCGCGGTCATCCCTGACGCCACAATCACTGCGACCAACAAAGCCACGAATGTGGCCACCACCCGCATTTCATCGTCCGCGGGCTTCTACTCCATCTCTCCGCTGCCATCAGGCACTTACAATGTGCGGGTAACTGCCAACAATTTCAAGACTCTCGATCAGGAGAACCTGGTTTTGGATGCCCTCCAGACCCTGGCGTTCAATCCTGTGTTGGCCGTGGGCGCGGCGGCGCAAACCGTCATCGTAACCGCTGCCCCCCCCGTCCTCCATACAGAAGATGCAACCCTGGGCCTCACTATGGAGAACGAGTCCTATTCCAATCTACCGCTGCAGATGAACGGAACGCAGCGCGATCCGACCGCGTTCGGAGTTCTCACCCCAGGGTCGCAGGCGGCTAACAACGGCGGGCGCCTGCCCATCATTGGCGGAACCGGAAGCTATCTGGGCCAGCTCTATCTGGACGGCATGCCCGCGGAAACGTCGAGCCAGCAGGGCGACAACCGCCTGGTGTCCTTGACGATGAGCGTGGAAGCCGTCGATCAGTTCCAGTTGATGACCAGCTCGCCTCCGGCGGAGTACATGGGCGCCGGCGCGGAGAACTTCACCATGAAGTCCGGCGGCATCAAGTATCACGGGCAGGTGTCGGATTTTGTGCGCAACACGGCCTTCGATGCATGGTCCTTTACGGCCAAGGCCGCCACCACGCATAATGCGCTGGGCGCGTTGATTCAGGCTCCAAAGCCGATTGAGCATCAGGATGAATTGTCGGTGTCGGGCGGCGGCTTTGTTCCTCATACAGGGAAGAAGGTCTTCTTCTTTGTCGCCTACGACAAGTTCCATTATCGCAAGGGCGCAAGCTATTCCCTCTATACCATTCCGACCACGCTGATGCAGCAGGGCGACTTTACCGAGCTCATTGGCAACCCCGGCTCGGGCGAAACCGGGACTGGCTCCGGCAATCCTGCTTTTCTTTTCGACCCAACCACCAATAAGTGCACCGGCAGTGCCTGCACCCGGACTCCGTTCCAGGGCACAAAGGGTGGCGTGGCAACCAACAACGTCATTCCGACCACCGCGATCTCGCCTATCGCCAAGGCCATGGCGGCGTTCATGCCGGCGCCCAGCAACCCAGGGGTTCTGGCGAACAACTACCTGGGCGGCTATCCAGGCGGCTTCGATAACCATGCTACGGACTGGCGCGTCGACTGGGACGTGAGCGCCAAGCAGCGGCTTTCCTCGGTCGGGGCGATAGGCGTTGAAGACTACCTCAACAACTACGGATCTCCATTCCTTCCCCCACCATATATCGGTGGCGACCTGGCCTCCATTTATCCCAAGGACTACGTCGTCGGCGACACCTACACCATCTCGCCGAATGTGGTCAATCAGTTGAAGTACTCCTTCACCAGATTCTTCCAGAACATCCACGACGCCACTCAGAGTGTGGCGGCATGGGAGCCGTCTGCCTTTGGAATGACCAATATTCCAGCCGGCCAGGCCGGCCAGGAGTTCCCGGGCGCGTCGTTCGGAACAACAGCGGCCTTTGGCACCGCGCAGCAAACCTGGACCGGCAACGGCAGTTCGATCTCTACCCAGCTCACCACGCCGAACAACTATGCCGCCACGGACAACCTGCAGTGGCTGAGAGGGAAGCATGCGCTGACCTTCGGCCTCGCCTTCCAGTGGGAGGAGGACAACAACGCGAACCCGGCTACCTATAGCAGCGTGATGGACTTCGCCTACAACGCCTATTCGACAGCCAATTATGGAGCAGGCTCGAACGGGCTCACTACGGGTTCGGCCTCGGTTCCTTCCGGCTACTCTTATGCCAGCTATCTGTTGGGCGCGATTGGGGGCTCGCCAACCCTCGCTCTGCAGCCCGTCAGCGAAGAGGGCGGACGGTACAAGACGATCGCGCCGTATGCCGAAGACATTTACAAGTTTTCGCCAAAGCTGACCCTCGATATCGGCCTTCGCTGGGACTACCTGCCCCCGTACCACGAGGTCAAGGATCGCTGGACCTTCCTGAATCCGAACATCATGAACCCGCTGACCAATACGTTGGGAATGCTGGAATTCGCTGGCCAATGGGGCGGGGCCGGAGTGTCTTGCATGTGCAAGACACCGGTAGAGACCTACTGGAAGAATTGGGGACCGCGCCTCTCCTTCGCCTATGAGAAGAACCCCAAGACAGTCTTCCGGGCTGGCTATGCGCAGGTCTTCTCACAGGCCGGCGGCGTCGGCGGCCGCGGCGGCGCTTCTGGCGGAACCGGACAGACCGGCTTCAACATGACCGCCATTGGGCCAACCGAGGTCACAACAGGCGCGGCGGCGGCACCTTCGTTCTTCCTGAACAACGGTCCCGAATTCACCACCGCGGGACTGGCGAACACCACACTGTACGGACCCGGTTACACCTATCCGTCGGCTCCCACGCCGGGTCTCGCGGCCCAGGAGCTGAACACCGGCTTCTATGTGAACCCCGCCACCAACAAGATGGTGAGCGCGAGCACCGTTTCCTACGCAGACCCCTATCTCTCCGGGCGCGCTCCCACCATGGAGATGTTTAACGCCGGCTTTGAACGGGGAATCACTCAGGACATGACGCTGGCCATCAACTATGTGGGCAACGAAAGCCACTTCATCATCAACTCCGGCACCACCGGCTCCAATGCGCGTGGATACTGGGCCGGACAGCTCGACCCCAGATACCTTGCGGGGCTTGGCGGCGTTTTGGACAGCACCGGCAAGAAGCCGCTCCTGATTTCGGCTGCAACCCCGGCCAACGTTGCGATCCTCAACCAGAACATGCCGAACGCCCAGACTCCCGCTTACTTCCAAAGCGCGGCGGTCGTAAACAGCGCGGCCACTATTGCGCAGATGCTGGTCGCGTTTCCGCAGTACAGCGGCACCAGCGATACCTGGGGCAACGTGGGCAACTTTGCCTACAATTCGCTACAGGTTACCCTCAACCAGCGCCCGAGCCATGGGCTGACGTTCAACGTAAACTACACCTACTCGAAGAACGTCGGCGATGACGGCAGCTTCCGGAGCGGCTTCGACATTCCGTCGGGCGCAGTCTCCAACACCTCCAGATCCTGGCGACAGGATCGCATCGACCGCTCCTACACGGTGATCTCGATTCCCAACAGCCTGCACGCCTTCGGCGTCTATGAACTGCCTTTCGGAAAGGGGCATATCGGCAACGATTCGCGCCTGGTGCGTTGGGCCGCCGGCGGATGGCAGCTCTCGGGCATCTATACCTTTAGCCAGGGAACTCCGCTTGGGATCACATGGTCTGGATGCACTTCTACCACCTACCCCGGCCAAGGCCAGTGCATGCCGGATTTGAACCCCAACTACTCAGCCAAGTCGGCCCACATCAACGGAAAGTGGGGAAGCGGGCCCAACGGATACAACACCTGCAACCTGGGCATCAACGCGCTCGGTCAGACCGGCTGCAAGAACATTCAATACCTCGATCTCACCGCATTCCAGCAACCCCAGGACATCGCCGCTGCAGCGGCGGTTACCGCGGGTCAGCATCAGTTTCTGCTCGGGAATGCGCCTCGTACAGCGCCCTTGGGAATGCGCGGTCCCTATACCTGGGATCTCGACTCCGGCTTGCGCCGCAGTTTCCCCATCAAGGAGGGCATAACCTTCGTATTCGAAGCCGATTGCCTCAATACCTGGAACCATGTAACCTTTGGCGGTCCCGGCGGCACTTGGGCTTCGGGTTCGACTTCCTTCGGCACCATCACCGGCATCTCGAACTCTCCGCGCGACTTCCAATTCGGCGGGCACCTCAACTTCTAGCCAACCCCTGGCCCTGGCTTGCATCCGCCGCGGTTCATCGCGGCGGATGCGCCAGAAAAAAGCTTCTACACTATTGAAAGCACTACTGCGCGGCTTTCCTGCCACGACCAGCGTCCAATCCTGACAAGATTCCAGCAAATAGAATGGACAGGCGGGGAGTTTTCAGGAACGCCCGAAGCGTATCGCCCACCAGGTGCTCCAACTTTTGGGGAATCGTCTTTCCATCCAGTGCAACTACCTTTCAACAGGGCGCAAACTCCGCTCTTGCGATGGCGGGCCTCGTTCTACAGCCGGCCTGCCTTCCGCTGCCCGAGTCGACCGGCAGCTCTATGACCGGCGAGGAATCCCCTCAAGCATGAACCTTACAGGAGCCTCATCGCGAATGTTTTTCTTTTGAAACGCTTAGCGGACGCGAAAACGCTTTCCATTTTGCCGCCAGAAACCCGGTTTGTAGGAGGTTTTGCACCCGTTCGAGAGCCGCTCGACAGTCCCTTTCGGGCTCCATCCTTCAATAAATCGTTTACCTTGGCACGATGAGACCGCGCACCATAAAGAGAATAAGTTTTCTATTGACATTGGTTGCCGGAATGTCTTAGCTTCATTCGGTGGTCCAAACAGGGGCTTGAGCCGTGCTCAAGACGTCATGCTACTCACAATCACTTAGGGAGGCTTTCCAAGCGGACTTATGAAAACAAAGAGGTTTGCCGGCACAACGAATTTCAGGCGCCAGCACGTCTGTAGCTGGGCCAGCGCAGCAACGATTTTGCTCGGGCTCGCAATCTGCCTGGGCTGTGTGGCCGTGCAGGTCGCGGCACAAACCGGTGGCCAAGGCGCCATCTCGGGTTCGGTCACCGACGTCACCGGCGCGGTGGTTCCGGGCGCCGCCGTGACCGCAACGAATGTGGGAACCGACGTGGCCACAACACGATTCTCAACCGACGCCGGCTTCTACGAGATTGCGCCGCTGATTCCCGGCAAATACACGGTCACGGTGACCGCCAAGGGGTTTGAGGTTTTTAAGCAGGAGAACCTGGTGATCGATGCCATGCACGTCACCGGCCTGAACGTGGCGCTCAAAGCCGGCGCGGAGTCGCAGACCATCATTGTCACAGCCGCTCCGCCTGACCTGGAGACGACCAACCCCGTCCTCGGCGGCACCA
Source organism: Occallatibacter sp. (assembly GCA_050014455.1). Lineage (GTDB taxonomy): Bacteria > Acidobacteriota > Terriglobia > Terriglobales > Acidobacteriaceae > Telmatobacter. The sequence continues at coordinate 2,683 of JBEKDH010000141.1, read as the reverse complement.
TGGAAAACGATGTCTACATGGAACTGCCGCTCCTGGTGAGTGGCAACCAGCAGCGCGATATTACTCAGTTTTCAAACCTCCTGCCCGGCGCGCAACTCAACCCCGGCGGCCGGTCGTCGGTTGTCAGCGGCACCGCGCAGCGCCTGGGCGAAGAGTATCTCGATGGCATCCCCCTGACCACCATCAGCCAGCAGGGCGACAATCGCCCCATCTTCAATCTGGTTCCCATGGAGTCTATCGACCAGATCCAAGTGGTGACCAGCAGCGCGCCCGCGGAATATCAGGGCGCTGGACTGGAGAACTACACGCTCAAATCCGGCACCAACAAATATCACGGCACGGTCGCCGATTTCGTCCGCAATACGGTATTCGATACCTGGGGGTTCTCCGCGCCCTGGGCCACGGTTACCAACCCCCAGACCGGCGTAAAAGGCTACCAGAACGCAGTTGGCACAAAGCCCGTCGACCATCAGAACGAATTAACTGTCAGCGTAGGCGGCCCCATCAGCATTCCGCATTTCTATAACGGGCACGACAAGCTCTTCTTCTATGGAACCTATGACCGGGCCCACACCCGGTCCGCTCCCACCTATGGCTCAGACACCCTGCCCACAACGCTCATGCAGAAGGGCAACTTCCAGGAATTGCTCTCCGCGGCCAATGGAGGGTTGGGCAATACCTCCAACGTCAACTACCCGATCTACGACCCAACCACATTGGCCACTTGCACGGCGAACAACTCCGCGGGAACTCCCTGCCGCTATCAGTATGGATACGGCCCCGGCGTAGGCAAAGGCGCCAACGGCAATCCGGTACTAATGGGCTCAGGCGCGCCGGTCAACGTCATTCCGGGCTCGGAGCTTTCTCCCATCACCCAACAGATGCAGTCGTTCCTGCCGGCGCTGACCAATTCCAACACCGGCGTCATCGCGGCCAACTATATCGGCGGCATCCCCAGCGGCTACGACAACTGGATTTATGCGGGTCACATCGATTACAACATCTCGCCCAAGCAGGCGCTTTCAATGAGCCTGACCGGTGGAAATCGCCACGCCGTTCCGTATACTTCGGGAACGGCAAATCTGCCTGTTCCCTATCTGGCCGCCACCATTTCCACCGTTGCCGGGCACTATGCCGATATCCAGCACACGTATACGTTCACTCCGAATCTCATCAACCAGTTCAAGTACGGCTACTCGAACTTTGGCGGCCCGCCGGTACAGAACAATACCGAGGGGATCGCAAAGTACGAAGCGACCACCTTCGGCATCACCGGCCTTCCCGCAGGGCAGGCCTCCAATGAGTTTCCAGGCGCCGCCTTCACGGGCAACAACCTGGAGACGAACTGGCAGCAGCCCGATGTGACCTCGACAACCGTCTCCAATGCGCTGACGTTGATCGACAACCTGCAATGGATCAAGGGCAAGCATGCCATCACCGCCGGCTTCCAGTTGCAGTGGCTTGAGGACCAGGCGAGCACAGCCGACGGCCCCTCGACCCCCATCACGCTGACCTGGGGCTCGAACGAAACGGCTCAGGTGAATGGCACATCGTATACCACCAGTACCGGCTACTCCTACGCAAGCTACATGGTGGGCGCGGTGGAAAGTAGCGGCGATACCCTGCAGGCGGTTGCGGAGTATGGTGGCCGCTATCGCCCCATGGCTCCCTACTTCCAGGACGACTACAAGATCACCCGCAAGCTGACCTTGAATCTGGGCATGCGCTGGGACTACATTCCCACCTACCATGAGGTGAAGGACCGCTGGGGCTTCCTCGATCCAAATGTGACCAACACCTATACCGGCAACGCCGGCATGTTCATGTATGCAGGCAATACCGGCGGTTCCGCAATCAGCATCGGCAAGCGCACGCCGGTAGACACATACTGGAAGAACTTTGGCCCGCGTCTGGGCTTTGCGTACTCGTTGAACGACAAGACCGTCATCCGCGGCGGCTTCGGCACGCTTTACTCGCATGCCGGCGGCACCGGCGGAGCGGGCGGCGCGGCAACCGGAACAAGCAATACCGGCTTCACCACTCCGGTTACCTTGACGGCTGCCGGCACGGGCACTACGGCTGGTCCCAGCTTTTACCTCAACACAAATTCGTCGTTCAGCCAGCCAAACGCCAACTTCGGCGGTCCGACTTTTGTGCTGCCCACTCCCACCGGCCCAACCGCCGCGGCCCAGTCCGCCAACGTGGGCTTCTATGTCAACAGCGCCGGCACGTTTGTTACAGCAGGCGCAGCGCCCGGCTACCCCGATCAGATTCTTTCTGACCGCGCGCCTCAGTTCGACTTCTGGAATTTCGGCGTCCAGCGCGAACTGACCAAGAACATGACCGTGATGGTGAACTACGCCGGTTCGGAGAGCCACTTTATCGCCGGTGCGGCCACCCTGCGCGGAATCCAGTCGGGCGGGATCGATCCGGCATACTCCCTTGCCCTGGGCCAGGGCGGCACGGTCGCTGCTCCACAGTACGGACATGGCTTGCTTACACAGCCTGCCACAGCGGCAAACATTGCGCTGGCGCAGACTTACATGCCGGGGTGCTGCACATCGCCCTATCCCGGATTCCTTGCTGCAGCGGGAAGCTCCAAGGGGGCGGCCACTTCTACCATTGCTCAGAGCCTGAAATGGATGCCGCAGTACTCCAGTACCGCCGACACCTGGGGCAACGT
>JBEKDH010000140.1:0-12142 GCA_050014455.1 Occallatibacter sp. | reverse complement strand
TGCCCGCCTCGGAGTCCTGGTGGGCCTCGGAGTCCTGATCCACCTTGAGCGGCTCGAAGTACTCCAACTGATTCAGGCGCAGCAGGCTGTACTCCCACAACTGGGAGTTGTACACGTTGCCTTCTTCCAACATCAGCTCGCGCCGGATCACCCGGTCGCGCGTGATGGTGTTGCCCTGGAACTCAATGCGCGAGACATAAAACGGCTTGCCCTCGTCGATATCGATATCCAGCGAGACGGTCTTCTTGGCTTCGTCGTAGCTGGGCTTGGGGATGGCGCCGAAGTTGATGTAGCCCATTTGGCCGTATGCCTTCTTCAGGTTCTCCAGGCCTTTGCCGACCACCGTCGCGTTGAACCAGTCGCCGTCCTTGATGGCGAAGGTGGCGCGCAGGGCCTTCACGTTCTTCACCGCCTTGTAGCCGCTGAAGGTGATGGCGCCAAGCCGGTAGCGCCCGCCTTCTTCAATCGGCATCAGGATGTCAATGCGCTTGCCCTTCCTTGGCCGGAAGGTGAACCAGTTCAGGCCGCCCTCGTCCCGAATCTGCGTCTTCGGCTCCTCGACGGCGGCGTTGTAGTACCCCTTGTCGCGGTAGGCCTGGCGCACCCGCTCCGTGTCTTCTTCCAGCTTGGAGGCATCGAAGGTCTGCGCAAAGAGATTCTCGAAGATGATCGAGTAAGGAATGCCGATCGGCTTCAAGTTCTTCATCGAGCGGCGCAGCACCAGTCCGTTCAGATGCTGGTTGCCGCTGAACTTGATCTGGCCCACCTTCACCGTCGGGCCTTCCTTGATGTTGAAGTTCACTTGTACCGAAGCGGGAGGAATGTCCTTGATGTCCAGCTTCACAACCGCGAACTGGTGCCCATGCTCGGCCAGAATCTCCCTTAGCACGGTGGTGGCGCGCAGAATCTTGGCCGCGTCGTACTGGCTCTCCGGCGAGAGCCCAACTTTTTCCTTCTTGAACCGGTCCAGCACGTCCGACTGCGAGACGGAATTGAGGCCCTTGTAGTTGATCTCCCGGATGGTAGGCTTTTCCTTGACGAAGATGTCCAGGATGATGCCCTTCTCCGAGTCCTCGCGCTCGATGCGCAGATTCTCGAAGTACCCGGTGTTCCACAGCGAGTTGAAGTCGCGCTCGATAGAAATCGGATCGTAGGAATCGCCGGGATGGGTAAACAGCCGCGCCAGCACGGTTTCTTTGGGGATGCGGCGGTTGCCGATCACGCGAATCGAATCGATGGTCTGCGATTGCTGCGCCACGCCTGCGCCGGCGGCCAGCACCAGCAACAGCATCGTGCCTGTCAGGCGGCGCGCGGCGCGCAGACCGCGGGCCATGAAAGTGTGCTTTGCCTTCACCGGGCTGGAGCTTGCCTTCACCGGGCTGGAGCCATGCGGCGAGCGAAAGTACTGGTGCGGTCCATAGTTCGCCATCAAGTTCGGCTTCACGGGAAGAATATCGACACCCTCACTGCTGAAATTCTGATCCTGCCCAAAGGAAAGAATGATTATATTGGACCGCAGCCACCCCGCTCAAACCAGCGGATGCCCATCGGCTTGAAAATCGCATCTTTCCCAGAATTCCCCGGCTGGTCCCGGCCCCTGCCGGAACTCCGCGGACATTTTGGAGACTATCTCACAGTCTACCGGACGCAGGCGGGTTGGGAGGCTCTTGCATCCACGTCCCGGCTTGCGGCATCCTTCTTAGACGCAGAGGGGAGCCGCAGGGCATCGTCTCCGCGGGGAGGATTTTCAGATGATTCAAGAACCGGCAGAGACGGTTTACCGGTTTTCAGCCCCGCTGCTGGATGGGCGGGACCAGAGCCTGGCCGAGTTCGAGGGCCGTGTTCTGCTGATTGTGAATACCGCCAGCAAATGCGGCTTCACGCCGCAATTGGCCGGCATCGAGGAGCTCTACCGCACCTTCAAGGACCGCGGCTTCACGGTGCTGGGTTTCCCCTCGAACCAGTTTGGCGCCCAGGAGCCGGGTACTGAAGCTGAGATCGGCGCCTTCTGCGAGAAGAATTATGGGGTCACCTTTCCACTGTTTGCCAAGATCGACGTCAACGGCCCCCACGCACATCCTCTCTATGGCTTCCTCAAGCGCAGCCAGCCCGGAGCCCTCAGCTTCCTCTTCGGGGGCGGTATTCAGTGGAACTTCACCAAATTCCTGATTGACCGCCAGGGAAGAGTCGTTGGCCGTTACGCCCCCTCCACCAAGCCGAAGGCCCTGGCGGGGGCGGTTGAGAAGCTGTTGAACGGCCAATAAGGAAGCTGGGCTGCTCGCGATGCTCCCGAGTACTGGCCGCCGTATTGGGTGCCGGGGCGGCTCTCGATTTAAGGAACCTCAGCGAGAAGGCTATCGAAGATGGGCGCGTACTCCGGCGAATCCTCACTCCATGGGCGTGATGAACTAAGCGCAGTTGCCCGGCTCTTCCTGCGCCTCGGCCTGACGGCCTTCGGCGGGCCGGCTGCGCACCTCGGGCTGATGGAGCAGGAGGCCGTCCAACGCCGCGGATGGATGAGCCGCCCAGAATTCCTTGATCTGGTGGGCGCTTGCAACCTCCTGCCCGGTCCCAGCTCAACCCAGGTAGCCATGGCGCTGGGTTACCGGCGCGCAGGCTGGATTGGCCTTATCTTCGCGGGGGCCTGCTTCATTCTGCCGTCCACCCTGTCCACGCTGGCCCTGGCCTGGGCCTACGTCCGCTACGGCAGCCTTCCCCAGGCGCAGGGACTGCTCTATGGAGCGAAGCCCGCGATGGTGGCAATCATCGTTCAGGCCGTATGGAATCTGGGCCGGATGGCCTTTCGCCGCTGGCCGCTGGCGCTGTTGGGGCTGGCGTGTTTCGCGGCGGTCCTTCTTGGCGCGGCGCCCATTGCGGTCCTGCTGGTCTCCGGCGGCCTTGCGCTGCTCGTGGTCTGGACCCGATCCCGATCTTCAGGGGGCGCCGGATTCGCCTGCCTGCCCGCCGCCATTAAGAAAGGCCTGGCTGCAAGCGGCGCGGCCCTGGGCGGCGCGACAGTTGGAACGGTTGGACTGCTTCCCATGCTCCTCGTCTTTCTCAAGATGGGCGTGGTGGTCTTCGGGTCGGGTTATGTTCTGCTGGCCTTTTTCAAGGCCGATCTGGTGGACCGCCTGCACTGGGTTACCGGCCCGCAGTTGCTCGACGCCGTTACTGCCGGCCAAGTCACGCCCGGCCCGGTCTTTGCCACTGCCACATTCCTCGGCTATCTTCTCCGCGGCTGGGCCGGCGCGGCGGTCGCCACCGCGGCCATCTTCCTGCCCTCGTTCCTGATGGCGGGTCTGGTGGGAGCGCTCGCGGTCAATATTCGCAAATCAAAGCTGGCTGCTGGCTTCCTGGATGGTGTAAACGCAGCCGCCGTGGCGCTGATGGCTTATGTCGCCCTGACACTGGGCCGCGCCACCCTAATCGACGGTTGGACATGGGGGCTGGGTCTTATTAGCGTGGCGCTGCTGGTGCGCTTCCGCATCAACGCCACCTGGCTCATCCTGGCCGGAGCCGGCCTGGGTCTCCTGATGAAAGGCGTTGGATGAGGTCTGTTCGGCCGGCTCAGCCGAAGCAGAGAATGCCCACTCTGGAACCGCGTTGCCCGCCTGTGTTTCTACGCACACTTTTCCCTTGCGCGTCTCTGCTACCATAAGGACGATTGCAGTTCCTGCCGCCCGACAGGCTGATTTCCCGCCCGCGAGGGCCCGAGCGCACCGGCGGCCGGAGCCAGCCCAACTTCGCCGGCAAACCCGGCACATAGGAGAATCCTCTATGCCTCTAGTCTCCATGCGGCAACTCCTCGACGAGGCCGCCAAGGGCGGTTACGGCGTCGGCGCATTCAACGTCAACGATATGGAACAGATTCAGGCCATCATGGCGGCGGCCAAGGAGACCAATTCGCCGGTCATCATCCAGGCCAGCCGCGGCGCGCGCGCCTTCGCCCAGGACCGCTTCCTTTTCCACCTCATTCTCGCGGCCAGCGAACTCTATCCCGAGATTCCCATCGCCATGCACCAGGACCACGGCAACAGCTTTGAGACCTGCAAGAGCGCCATCGAGCTGGGCTATACCAGCGTCATGATGGACGGTTCGCTCAAGGAGGACGGCAAGACCCCGTCGAGCTTTGAAGAGAACGTCGCGGTCACCAAGCGTGTGGTCGATTTCGCGCACGAGCGCGGCGTCACCGTCGAAGGCGAGATCGGCGTACTGGGCGGAGTTGAAGACGGCCACGGCGCCGGCGGCAGCGGTTTGGAGCACGTTACCGATCCCGACCAGGCGGTCGAGTTCGCCGAGCTGACGGGCGTGGACGCGCTGGCGATCGCCATCGGCACCAGCCACGGCGCTTACAAGTTCACCAAGAAGCCCGATGGCTCGGTTCTCAAGATGGATGTGCTGATCGCCATTCACAAGCGCCTGCCCAACACCCACCTGGTCATGCACGGCAGCTCTTCGGTGCCCAAGGACCTGCAGGATGTTGTCAACCAGTACGGCGGCAAGCTGAAAGAGACCTGGGGCGTGCCGGTCGAGGAAATTCAGCTCGGCATCCGCAACGGCGTGCGCAAGATCAATGTGGACACCGACAACCGCCTGGCCATGACCGGCGCCATCCGCAAGGTGCTGTGGACGCAGCCGGAGAAGTTCGACCCGCGCGACTACATGAAGCCCGCGCGCGAGGCCATGCAGAAGGTGGTTGCCACGCGCATGACGCAGTTCGGCCAGGCCGGCCACGCCGGCGATTATGCGCCCATCTCCATCGCCGAGATCGCCAAGGGCTATGCCGACGGCACCCTGGCCACTCAACCCCTTGTCGCCGCCAAGTAACTTCGGGCTCGATCTTCAGGAAGAGGGCCGCTCCGCGCAAGCGGAGCGGCCCTCTTCTCGTTTGGCGATCCCCGTTCCAGAAACGCTACTCGCTGGACACTTGTGCCGTTTCCAGTGGGGCGTTGGAAAGCGATGGCTCTTCCGGTGCGGTTGGATTGGCGTAGTATCCGGCGCGGGTGCGCACGCTCAATCCCGGCTTATCGACCCGCACTTCAATGCGGTGATACTCGTTTGAATGAGCCGCGGGAGGCGGATTGAAGGTTAGCACGTAGAAGCTCTGCGCATCTTTGATGCAGCGATCGATGATGGGGCCCAGATCGTTGCCTCCATAGGGAACCTGCCCGCCGGTCTGGGTGGCAAGGACGGGGAGAAGCAGGTCGCCCAGGTCCGCATGGCTGGAATCGTAAACGCCCTTGAGATATTTCACGTAACCCTCGTCCCTGCCAAAGCCCCCATAGGGGGAGACGCAGTAGAGCGTGATGCGCGCCTTGCGCAACTCCGTCGAGACCGATGCGATAGTTCCGTAAATCGCCTCCCGGTCCTTCTCGCCTCCGATCCATCCCGGATTGGAGATGACGCCCCACCCGTGGCTGAGCCAGATGAGCAGCTTTCTGCCCGGTTTCTCGCTCAGCCGCTGTGCCAGCACATCCAGGGCGCCGAGCGAGGAATACTCGCGGTCCAGGCGGCCTTGCGCGCCCTGTGATCGCTTAATGCTCCATAGGCCGCTGGGGTTGGCGTCGAGGAACCTGTGCAGATCCTTTCCGTCGCGCGTTGGCCGGCTCTGAAGGTTGATGCCATAGTCGGTGAGAATGACGAGAGAGGTGGGAAGGGCAAGTTCCCCGCCGTTCTCCTTGAAGAACGCGCTGAGCCATTGTCGGTCGCTGGCTACAGTCTGGAAGGGTGAGTTGATGGCGTCGATCAGAAAGATAACCTCGACCGGGGGATCGGTTTTGCCCTTCATTCCATTCACAGACCGCAGCGAGACGATGCCTTGCTGCTGGCCGTTGTCGAGGAGCGTGAAGTCTTCCGGTTGCAGGCCGGAGACGGGAGTGCCGGCCGCATTGGAGACCACCACATCGAGGGTCATGCTTCCCGCCGTGGCGTCGGGATAAGGTGAGCCTGCCGGGTTCGCACTGAGACGCTGAGGCGACGCACCTGGCTTGGCCGGCGATGCCGCGGCCGGCTGACCCTGATCCACTTGCCCCGGCGCGGCCAGCGGCCAGCAAAGAAGCACTGCGAGAAGAGCGGCAAGACATGCCAATTCGTTCTTCATTTCGTCTCCGTCGGACAAATTGCTTTTGGCCCGCGTTGATGAGTCTCCCTACCCTGCGTGACCCGTGTACGGCTCGTCACGGGTGCGGCATTAGTGATGGCCGCCGCTGGAGCTACCGCCGCTGGAACTGCCGCCGCTGGAACTGCCGGCGCTGGAACCGGAGGCACCGCCGCCGCCACCACCGCCGCTGGAGCCGCCGCCGCCACCGTGTGAGCCCCCGCCGCCGGAACTGCCCCCTCCACCACCGCCGTGCGAGCCTCCGCCACTGGCGCTACCGCCTCCACCACGCGAACCGCCGCCGCTGAAGCTGCTTCCTCCGCCACCCCTATAGCTTCCTCCTCCACTGTAGCTGGGAGCCCGCGACTGAAGATTCTCGCCGCGGCTGGTGATCGGCGTCGCGACGGTCACGCTTTTGTCTCCCCGCATGACCTGCCTGGTCATCGTGAAACTCTGCGACCTGTGGTCGAAGCTGAGCGGTATGCCCGCCGGCTTGGCGAGGGCTGCTTTACTCCCAATCACATCCTTGATCGAGCGAGCTTCAAGACGCGGTTCGGCCGCCCTGGAAAGTGGGGGCAAATACACATTGCGATACTCTCTCGGAGGCGACTGGAGAAACTCGATCGGGCGGTTTGCATCAAACTTGACCGGCTCGATCGACAGGCCGTTCCTGTTGCTTACCGCAAAGACCACATCCTTCCGGTTGACCGGCGGCCGGTCCTTTACATCGTAGGGATGGATGGGGACAAAGGCCACGGTGTGGCCGCTCCTGACCCAGCGCACCGGCTCGATATGGTGCCTCTTGTGACCCACAACCCACACATAACGATGCCCCTGGTGAATCCAGCTTCCCGTGTGACAGACGGCCCAGGCGTATGGGAGGCCGCCCGTTTCAAATGCAGAGTCGATCACTCTTTGCTTGCCGGTGATCGGATCGGTTTCGAGCCGGTAACGAATGGCTGCCGGTGGGCATGGGAAGAAGGATTCTATCTCCGTGTCGTAAACCGGAGCGCTCGCGCTCGCCCCAGCCTGGTTTGTCCTGGCGGGCTGCTTGACCGTTTCAGTTGCAGCCGGCTGAGATTCCGAAGGGTTGTTGCCCGCCCGATGACTGTCCTCCGCTGTTGAAGGCTCCCAGCAGGTTCCATAGGGCTGGCACTCAAAGAATCTCCCCTGCCCTTTCATCTCCGCCAGGCCGGGGATGGGCGCGGTCAGTCCCGAGGCTTGCATCACCTCGGCATCTGCAGCCGATCGCTGGGCAATGCGGTCCGCGACCCACGTGTCCCATTCGGCAAATGCGTTTGGAGCGTCGGCGCCAGCGGCATTGAGACGGCGGCCCTCGCGCAAGAGCACGGTCGTGCCATCCGCAATGGTCTCACCGGAAATGTGGAGGCTCCAGCCGTTCAATGGCGTGACCGCCGTCGCGTCGGCATAGCTGCTGACGCGGAGGAAGGAATTGCCGGGATTGCTGGTCAGATAGCGGTCATCCGTGAGGGTTCTGAGCAGAATCGACTGACCTTCAGAACATGGAATCACGTGGGCCGCGACGGTCCCGGCGAGCAGCGCCACTTCGCCGTAGGGTACGCCGCCCGTGGTGTGCAGGTCGTTGAAGGTGAGAACCGAATTCTCTCCCAGATAGAGCGTCGAAGCGTCCTCGAACTCGATCTCCGCCCGCCCCGCGCCTGTCGCCAGGCTGAAGCCGGTTTCCAGGGGAATACCGGCGACTGCCTTCTCCCAGGTTGCGCCGGTGACCTTTTCGTTCCGCTCGCCGCGGGCGATGCGCACATCTCCCTCGACATCGCTGAGGCGGACGATCTGCGCATAGGTCGCATCCGAATAGTGGTTGCCAAGGATAAACTGCGCTTCCTTCTTGAGCTTTTCGCTGGAATCGCCATTGAGAATCTCTTGAATCTCCGCCATGGCGAGCGGCTCGTCCCGGCGCAGCAGTGAGTTCAGCGCCAGCAGTTTCAGGTCGTCGTCCTGAGCCGCGTTCGGCTGTAGAGGCTTTCCGCTCCGGGCATGGATCTCAATCTCCAGCGCGCCGCATTCATGAACCCAACTGCTGTTGGAAAAGTCGCGGCGCAGCTCGGCGCAGGCGTCGAGCGCGCTGCCGGATTGACCCTGCTTGTTCTCGGCATACGCCTTCCAATAGAGGGCGCCGTCGGAGCGATGGCCCTGCTGGCTGGCGACCTTGGCAAAGATCGCCTCCGCGTCCGGCCAGCGTCCTTCGTTGATGGCGCGCATTCCGTCGGCGTAGAGACTGCTGTCGGGCGCGTTGGATGCGGCCAGGCCGCCGTCGATTCCAGCCGGCGCGCCGCTTCCCGTAAAGCCCTGCTCCGGTGAAAACTGGGCGACGCCGGTCATGGGCGCCAAGACCAGCGCACCCAAGAGGGCGGTAAGGGAGATGCCTCCGGTTTTCATATTTCGCCTTCTTTCGACTGGGCGGCCTTGGCCGCCTCTTGCTCTGGGATTCTGGAACGCAGCACGCGTACCTGAAAGAGCAGGCCGTCCGCGTTCATTTCGTCTTGCAGCCGGGTGATGGTGGCAGGGTTCAAGCCGCCCGGATGGTTGGCCAGCTCACCCAGTACCTGATCCAGGCGATCGAGCGCCGCGGCCAGCTCCGGATCGTCGATCTTGGCGGCGTTCTGGCGGCAGATGCGATTGGCGGCCAGAAGACTCCGGGCCTCATCGCGGAGGGGAGATACGGTCTCTTCGCTGCCGGCATCGGCGTGCTTCAACTCCACCAGCAGCCGCTCCGAGCGGTCCAGATGATCGCTTAGAACGACTACCACAATCCGTTGCTGGGGCGGGGCAGCGCGTTCCTGCGCAGGGGCCGGAGTGCTTTTCGCCATAGTCCCTGCCTGTTTGTGCTCCGACAGGCGGCCCGCAAAGAAGGCTCCCACAAGCAGCAGCGCGAAGGCGGCATAACTCAAGCCTCTCCAAAGGCCAATGTCCAGCCAGCTCTGGTTCCGCACATGGTAGGCAGGCAAGAAGGGCCCTATCGATTGCCAGACCCTTTCGCCATAGGCAGGGTCGCGGGCCGGCGGCACTGCAAACTTCATTTCGTCCATATCTATGCGGAGCGCGGCGTAAGCCTCGGCGCACTCCGTGCAAGTCTTAAGGTGCTTTCCTGCGCCGGCAGTCCCTTTGCTGTAATAGTGCTCGATCAATTCTTCTTCATTCAAATGCTTCATCTCATCACCCTCAGTGGAGCCAAACGGCCGCGCAACTTCTTCACCGCGCGAAAAACCGCTTGTTTGGCCGCGTTCTGCGGAATACCCAAAGCGGCTCCAATCTCCTCGCTGGTGCAATCTTCCATATGCCGCAGCACGAAGGCCGCCCGCTCGGTGGCCGTCAGGCTGCGCAGAGCCAAATCCTGCAAAGCGCCAATCTCGCCGCTCAGCAGAAGGCGGTCGGGACCGGCAGCCTCATCCGCCACCTGTAACTTTTCCTGCTCCGGATCGGTCTCTTCGGCTACTCGGCTGGAATCGTCCACTCGATGGCCGCCGATCCTATCCAGAGCGCAGCGCACCGCGATCCGGTAGATCCAGGTGCCGAACTTGGCGCGGGACTCAAAGCTCTCCAGCTTCTGATAGCCGCGCAGGAAGGCCTCCTGCACCACGTCCTCCGCGTCGGCTTCGTTGCCGGTAATGCGAAATGCGACCCGGAAAAGGCTCTGGCTATGGCGGACAACCAAAGCCCCATAGGCCTCCTTGTCCCCCTCGAGTACAGCTTGGATCGCCTCGTGGTCGTTCTTGCCCATGCATTGCATTAGACACGAGTTTTCGGGGAGCGGTTAGGAGAGATTGAGCAGGGCAGAGCGAAGTTGCTTCAATTTGTCGCAAGCGCGGTGGAAGATTCGCCGCGGCGGGGCGGCTTTGCAGGCTGCGGAGAATTGCTCTGTCTTGAAAGGGCACGACTTCAGTCGTGCCATAAGCACCTTAGAATCAGTGCGGGCTTTAGCCCCTGAGATGCGGTCTTCGCGTATTTCAGCCAAATGCAAGCCTTGTTCCGCAGCCTGTGGGGTCGCGACGGGAGGGAGAGAAAGCGGGCGGGGCGGGGGCGATTCAGGGGTCCGATGGCGACGAAGACGGATGCTGGCGCTTCACAAAAACTTGAGGCGGCAGCGGACTAAAATATCCGCTGCCGCCTTGTATCGATCCGAAAAACGGAATGTCTTGCCGCTTCTTAAAGCGCAGGCTCCAGTTCGCGTAATGCATGATCGATGTGGTCGATCGAGCGCTCCCGCAGCCCATGGTTCTCGGGCAAATCATGTCCGTGATCCACGTCGCCACGAGCCTCTCTCAGCAGCTTCACGGCCGAGTGAATTGGCCATCCCTCGCTGCCTCCGCTCTGCGGCGGCGGCGTATGCCACGGATTCTTCCCGTCGTCCCGCGCGGCGACCTTGATGTCGTCGATGGCCTTGTTGATCTGGTCGATGGCATGTTGCCGGTGGCCGGCCCACGCGGGCCGGGTATCGTATTCCAGGTATGCACGGGCCGACCGCAGGTCGGAGAGTGCGTGAAGATATGCGGGGAATTGGGCGTGCGCCTGGGTTGCAGGCGCCAGGAACAGGAACGTCAGCAGCGCAAAGGCTGCCATCGTGAGGGATTTGAGACTACGCATGGTCCAGTTGTACCTTTCCTTGGGGGTTAATCCAACTGCCTAGGCGAGAGGATACTCCTTTGGCCCCACCTCGCGCCGCATCTATCTGACATTTTTATCCTGTCGCTCGCAGTTTTGCGCGCGATCCCCCGATGCTGGCGCAGAATGCGGCTCCGGTCCTCCTGGCCCGAGAGACTACTCCAGCGGCAGCCCGTCCAGCGAGAGCAGGCGGCCGACCGGGTACTCGCCGATGTGGTTCTGCTGGAACCAGGGCGAGCGCTCATAGAAGAATTCAAGGCGGGCGGTGGGGCTGGAAGCAAAGCTCGGGTCGGACTGGACGCGGTGCTCGAACTCCGCCTTGAGGGCGGGATCCTTGGCCATGTTCTCGCGGGCCAGCTTCTCCAGAACGTAGGCCTCGCCGTACTCCTTTTGCTCAAAGATGGGGTCAAAGAATCCCCAGCGCAGGGCGGAGTCGGGCGCTCCCGGTTCGAGCCAGTGAATGGCCACCTTCGACAGCCGCTGGTTGAGGGGAACCACGACCGATCCGGCGGGGAAGGTGAGGGTTTCCGTGGTAAGCGCGCACTGGCCATAGCGGCCGGGCTCGGCGCCTGCGTCCTCGCCCTGAAAGATGGGATGACGGCCTTCAAACGGCTTGCCTTGCCACTGCATTCCCGAGCAGCGGTAGCGCTCGACCTTGCCGGTCCAGGGGGCGGTGGTGCGGCGCAGCGTTATTTCGTGCGCGTTCAGCACGTCGATGACCTGGGTCCACTGCGGGGGAACGATATAGGCGGCCGGGGGCGTGATTGAGGCGGTCACCTTGACGCCGGTAGCCAGGGGCAGGGTCGCGTTCCAGGGAACATGCGAATAGCTGACCCACATTCCGCCGGAGATTTCGCTCAGGGCGCGCGTGTACTGGTAGCCGTGAAAGACGACCGGCGTGGTTTCGCCGTTCCCGTCGATGGCGAGCGGGAACTTCTCGTTGCCCAGCGGGTGCGCTCCAAGCTTGGATGCGTCGGCGTCAGCCTCGCGATTGAGGGCAATCAGCTTGGCCGCATCGCGGTTCATCACGGCAAGAAGCGCGCGCAGAATCTCATAGTTTCCCGCGACGCGGGTCTTGTAGTCCTTGAGCATGTGCAGCTCGACCAGCAGGCCGGGACGGTCTTCCAGAATTATCAGGCCGGTGGAGAAGCGGGGCGGATCGTTGTTGAAGGCCAGGCCCTGCGCGGGGTCGGTGTCGTCGTTGAGGGTCACATAGTTGGGGAAGGCCAGATGGCCGCTCGCGTCCACCTGGCGCTCCAGCTCGGGGGTCACGGTGGAGCGAATCCACTGCGCGGTAGCCGGCGCAACGTCGGGGGTGTCGTCGAGGGTGAAGGTCACGTCGTACTGGTAGTCCATGCCGTCGGTCACGTGGTCGTCGACGAAGAAGTCGGGCAGCCAGCGGTG
>JBEKDH010000139.1:0-17765 GCA_050014455.1 Occallatibacter sp. | reverse complement strand
AACCCGCCGGTGCGGCGTGGCGGCCGGCAAGCTCACTTGGCAACCACACCAAGACAAAAAAGCGACGCCAGACAGCGGATTTACCCGTTTCGAGTCTCAACCTGCGCCGGCCATACTACCGCAAATGCGCAACCAAACTGAACCTCTTCGAAGCCTCCGGCTGAATGAACTCCCGGATCCTATACGCAGCGGCGAACAAGATCCGGGAGGCAATTCTGCGGACGGACTCGGGTATATCGCGTCTGGCTACTTCGTTGCAATCTCGACCAGTTCGACGCGCCTGTTCTTGGCCCTTCCTTCATCGGTCTTGTTGGAGGCAACAGGAGCATAAGGGCCATTGCCGAATGCGATCAGCCGGGCAGCAGCGATGCCATGCTTCGAAACCAGGTCGCCGATGACCGATTGCGCACGGGCTTGCGAGAGCCTCACGTTGCTGGCCGCGTCGCCCACCATGTCGGTGTGGCCAACGATATAGACCTTGAGCGCCGGATTGTTGGTGAGCAGCTTGGCGATCTCGTCGATGGCCGGCTCGGATTCGGGCTTGATGTCGCTCTTGGCGGTGTCGAAGTTGATGCCGTAGATAGCCACGCTGCCGGTGTCGGCGATGCTCGAAGCCATGGCCGCCGCGTCGATCGATACATCCTGGGCCATTGCCTGCTTCTCGACGATGTGCACGATGTAAATGTCCGGTCCCACGGAGGCGATGAAGATCTCCGCCCAAGTCTCGCTTCCGCCCTTGGCGATGCGAATGGTAGTCCTTGGACCTTGGCCACCGTCATCGTGCAACACCTGCCCGCCCGCCGCACGTGCCGCATTTTGATAGTTGCGTCTGATCTGCAGGGCGCTGACCGGCTCAGTATCTTTCTTGCGCTGGTACTTGATATTGTACAAATGCCCTTCAACTGCCTGTTTCGCCGTCTTTCCGCCTTGCGTAACTGTAAACTCAAAAGAATCGAATTTGGATTCGTCGTAACTGTCGATGTAGTACCCGGGCATACGAGAGATTCCAGGGTAATCCTTCGATCCTTTGACATCCGTTTGGCCGAAGGCGGCGGAGGTGACGGCTATGGCGGCAAATGCCACGAGCAGAGAGCGGAAGATGAGTTTCATGATGGCTCCTTGGTGAACCTTGATTGTTGTTTTGAGATTGGCAGGAATCAACGGAATTCCCGCCACAGTAGACGATGACATGGAAAGTTAGTGCGGGGGAGTACCGGACTTTACGGTGGCGTCGCCGGTGGCCTTGCCGGTACCTAGATCCATCGAGCCCGATCCATGCGCCCCGATGTTTGTCTCGAAGTGAGAACTGATGCGGGTGGCGCTCCACTCGCCCTGCGCCTGGGTTGCGCAATTTGCGGGCGGAGTGAACAGCCCGGCAGCAGGCTTTTCGAAGCGCAATTCCTTCACTTCCAGCATCACCATTGGCTGTGCGCCCGGAAAGGTCACCTCCGCCTTGACGGGATAGCTACCATTCACGGCAATCCAAATCCTGGACTTGCCCTGATCGCTGGAACTTTCGGTGAGCTTGGCCGCGATGCCGTTTACGTTCTCCTGGCGCACGACGTTCCTATTGAATGTGGCGAGGTCCTCGGCCGACGGCTGGGGGGTGGCGACGGGGTCGTACATGGGGGGCATATCGGGGCCGGTATAAGTGATCCAATAGCAGGAATTCTTGACCAGGTCGAGCGTGTAGGCCTTGTGGGCCACCAGATCGAACCAGTGTTGCGCGTGAATGGCTTTGCCCGCCTTCGTCGTCGCGGTCACATCGACGAATTTCCTGGGACCGAAGCGCGAGACCTTGGCCTCCACCGCGGAGCCGGTCGACATTGCCTCAAGGGCCATGGCCGAAGAGACTGTAAGGGTGTAGGACTGGGGCACAGCAGACTGTGCGGGCAGAAGTTGAACGAGGGCTCCAGCGGCGGATGCCAGCAGGGTAATGCAGAGATTGCGAACGAACATTGCGTCTTCACCGTGGCTTTCTTCGCTCTGTCTTCCGGAGCGACACGAGGTGACAAACGATCCAGACACAAAACGTCCCCGATTGGGGATCGAAGAGATGGTAGGAGCCTCCCCCGCGGGAATGCAAGCGGATTCTTCCTATTTGCAGGAGAGTAAACACCGCAACTGCCGCCGCTGTTCGTGGTCGCCCGAGTCTCGTCCGCCGCGATCCGCCACGGCGGAAGACTTGAGAGTGTCTGCTCTAACCCGCCAGCGCCCTCTTCACTTGTTCGCTCACCACGCGGCCCTCGGCGCGGAGGCCGGCGGCCTGGAGCTTGGCCTGGACGGCCTTGATCACAGAGCCGATCTCTTTGGGGGTGGGCACCTTCCCGCTGGCGGCAGCCACTTCGGCGATGGCTTCGGTCACCAGCGCGCGCAGGCCGGCTTCGTCCAGGGCTTTGGGCAGGAACTCCTCGATGACCAGGACCTCGGCGGCCTCGGCGGCGGCGAGTTCGGGGCGGTTGCCCCTGGTGAACTGCTCGATCGAGTCGCGGCGCTGCTTGATCATGGTGGCTAGGGCCTGCTGCTCCTCGGCCGGGGTGAGAGCGGCGCGCTTCTCGATGGCTTTGTTCTTGAGGGCGTTCTTGATCAGCCGCAGGGTGGTGGTGCGGACCGCGTTGTGGGCTTTCATGGCGGTGACGATCTGTTGGGTGACGATGAGTTCGAGCGCACCTGCTTCGGTCATGGGCATTTGCCTCTTGCAGTTGGAGTGAGAGCCGGCGGCGAACCGGCTCAATGCAGAATTGTACGGCTTAGAGCAGCGAGGCGGGTTGCGATCCGATGGCAAAGTGCGCCAGTGGATTGAGGACGATACCGTTTTGTCCCTGCCGGAAGCGCCTCGGGGCGCGCAGTCGGATTGCACGATGGGTATTTGAAGCTGGATATCGGCTGCTTCGACCGGCTGCAGCGACAACGGAGCTATGCAACGGCCTGTGCATTTGGCGCTCGTTGCCGTGCGCCAAACATGCCGTCCTTACCCCATGGCATGAGGGTCGGGGTTGGTCTTCACGCTCTTGTAGTGGCGTACGTCCGCGCCTTGTACCCAGAAGATTACGTCCTCGGCGATGTTGGTGGCGTGGTCTGCCACCCGCTCCAGGGCGCGGCTGATCATCAGCGCGTTGAGCGCCTGCGGAGCCAGATGGCTCTGTTCTTCCATCACCTTGGTCAGCGATTTGTAGGCCGCCCGGTTCATCGCGTCCACGGCGTCGTCCATGGTGAGTACGGTGAGCGCCATTTCGGCGTCGCCCTCGATAAACGACTGCAGACTCTTGCGCACCATTTCGGCAGCCAGCGACGCCATCCTGGGAATATCCACCGGCAGATCGGCCGCCGCCATCTGCTCCATGTTGCGCACCCGCTCGCTGATGCTCTTGGCCGCGTCGCCCACCCGCTCCAGGTCGGCGTTGATCTTGATGACGCTGAGGATGAAGCGCAGATCGATGGCCATCGGCTGCTCCATGGCCAGCAAATCCAGGGAGGCCTGGTCGATCTCGCGCTCCAGGCGGTTGATGGCGACTTCGCTGCGGCTGACCAGGTCGCAGATGGAGAGGTCGCGCACGCGATAGGCCTCGATGGCGCGCTGGATGGCCTGCTCGGCCAGCCCGGCCATCACCAGCAGTTGCTCTTTCAATTCGTCAAGGCTTTGCTGAAACCGTATGCGTGTCATCCAAACCTGCCTGTGATGTAATCCTCAGTGCGCTTGTCGCTGGGGTTGGTGAATATCTTGTGCGTCGAGTCGAACTCCACCATCCGCCCGTTCAAGAAGAAGCCCGTCTTCTCCGCCACGCGCGCCGCCTGCTGCATGTTGTGGGTCACAATCACAATAGTGTACTGCGACTTGAGCTGGAAGATGAGGTCCTCAATTTTGGAGGTGGAAACCGGGTCGAGCGCCGAAGCCGGCTCATCCATCAGCAGCACCTCGGGGTCCACAGCGAGCGCACGGGCAATGCACAGCCGTTGCTGCTGGCCGCCGCTCAGGCTGGCGCCCGATTTCTTCTTCAGGTCGTCCTTCACCTCGTCCCACAGCGCCGAGTTTTTCAGCGATTTCTCCACGATCTCATCCAGCGCACGATGGTTGCTGTAACCGTTCAGCTTGAGCCCCGCCGCCACATTGTCGTAGATGGACATGGTGGGAAAGGGATTGGGCCGCTGGAAGACCATCCCCACGCGGCGGCGAATCTCCACCGGCTTGCAGTCCTCGTAAATGTCCAGATCGCCGATGCGCACCGTCCCCGTTACGCGCGCAATCGGGTTGGTCTCGTGCATGCGGTTCAGGCAGCGCACAAAGGTGCTCTTGCCGCAACCCGAGGGACCGATCAGCGCCGTCGCGTGGTTGCCCGGCATATTCAGGTTGACGTCCTGCAGGCTGTGATTGGTCCCATACCACGCATTCAGGTTGATTACCTCGATGCCGACGCCCACTTAGCTCGCTCCCTTCAGAACGCCGCGGCTGGTCACGTAACGCACCAGGGAAACCGCAGTCACAATCAATATGATCAAAACCAGAGCCCCCGCCCACGCCAGCCGGTGCCAATCTTCGTAGGGAGACTGCGCATACACCCAGATTTGCAGCGGAAGAGCGGCGATGGGCTGATTCAGGCTGGTGCTCCAAAAGGAATTGCCGAGCGCAGTGAAGATAAGCGGGGCGGTCTCGCCGGCTACGCGGGCAAAGGCCAGCATGCACCCGGTGATAATGCCCGGCGAAGCTGTCTTCACGGTGATCGATAATACCGACCTCCAGTTGGGCACGCCCAGCGCCAGCGCCGCCTCGCGCACCGCATGAGGCACCATCAAGAGCATCTCCTCGGTGGTGCGGCAGACGGTCGGAATCATCATGATCCCCAGCGCCACACCGCCCGAAAAGGCCGAGAAGTGGTTTTGCGGAACCACGATCAGCGCGTAGATCGCTATCCCCATCACAATCGACGGAACCCCATTCAACACATCCGCGGTAAAACGAATGGCGTCTGCGAGCTTGGTTCCTCGCCCGAACTCGGCCAGAAAGATGCCGCCGCCGATGCCCACAGGAACGCCGATCAGGCTGGCGATCCCAAGCAGAATCGCAGAGCCGACAATGGCGTTGGCCATGCCCCCGCCCGCTTCGCCCACCGGCCTGGGAAGCCGCGTGAAGAAGGACAGGCTCAGCGAACTGGCGCCCTTGTAGATCAAATAGACAAAGATGGCCACCAGTGGAGCGACCACCACCACCGTGGCCAGCATTGCCAGTCCAGTGACAACGCCATCCGTCAGCTCCCGGAACATGGACCGCAACTGGTTCCTTCCAGACTTCACCTGCAACTCCCCATTTCCTCCGCTTCAGTTGACCCGCGCCGGCGCGCCCCGCGTAACCGCCCACACCAGCAACTGGGCCAGCGCATTCACCACAATGGTTACGATGAACAGGGCGAGTCCGATCTCGATCAATGCACTGAGATGCAGATTGTCCGAGGCCTCGCTGAACTGATTCGCAATCACCGACGCCATCGAATTGCCGTTCGACAGCAGCGAGCGGTGAATCTCTATGCTGTTGCCGATCACCATGGTCACGGCCATGGTCTCGCCCAGCGCCCGCCCAAGGCCGAGAATAATGGCGCCGACAATCCCGATGCGCGCGTTGCGCAGCACGCCCATGCGGATCATCTCCCAGCGTGTGGCGCCCAGCGCGAGCACCGCCTCTCGCTGCGAGTGCGGCACCGCGGTCATCACTTCCCGCGTCAGCGAGGAGATGATCGGCAGGATCATAACGGCCAGAATCACCCCCGCCGAAAAGAAGCCCAGGCCGGTCGGATTATCGTCGCTGAAAAGGCCAGTCCAGCCCAACAGTCCCACCAGCCACGGATTCACATGTTCCCGCATCAGCGGCACCAGCACGAACATGGCCCACAACCCATAGACCACACTGGGGATCGCCGCCAGCAGTTCAGTCAGGAAGGACAGCGGCCCGCGTAACACGCCGGGGCACATCTCGGTCAGGAAGATCGCTACGCCGATCGCCAACGGAACCGCCATCAGCAACGCCAGGACCGACGTAAGCAACGTTCCGTAGACAAACGGCAGAGCGCTGAACTGTCCGTTCACCGGATCCCAGTAGTTGGGTTGGGGCAGGTTCGAATCCATGATGGCCTTGAAAACGCTGCCGAAGGTGAATCCGGCGGGCCAGGAGAAAAAACCGAGGCCGAACTTGTTCCAGCTCAACTGCGAGCCTTTCACCAATTGAACTGCAATCAACGCCACGATTCCGAAGATGCTCAGTGCGCACAGCACCATCAGCCACTTGAATCCCCGGTCGGCAATCGCCGAGTTGCCCCGTGAAAGCAGAAAGGTGCGAATCGCCGAAGACTCGACTTCGCCCGCCTCCGCGGGTTGTCGGCCGTCGGGAGAATCCGGTTCAGTCTGAAGTTGAACTTGGGAGATACGAATCTCTTCCACAGGGACTTCCACCTTGCTAAGGCTATCCGGCCAAGATGAATATGAGGTTACAACGCCGCAAAATCAGGCGCATACAATCGCAGAATCGCAGCTCCGGAAGCGCTGAGAACGCACCCCGGCTCATCCCTTTTGCGTTAATCCTGTTCATTGGAATCCGGAAAGCCCGATTTGTGCGTCTTGTCCTGACACTTTTCGTCCTCGCCTTCTCCGTTCACGCCCGCCAAGCTGAATCTCTCAGTGCGTGCCCCCGGGCTGAATCGTTACCCTGCCCGGCAAGCTCACAGGCAATTTCGTCTTCAGTGGCAAGGTATGGCCCATGAACCCGGGCGTCGACACCATTGATGCGGTCGATTCATCGTCACTCCACTCTGTCGAATGAAGCCTTGCCAATCGGCGGCGTTCCGGCGTCCCAGGAGGATTCATTTTTTCCAAAACCGCCTGTGCCCATTCGGTAATCGTTAACGGCAAAATCGATATATTAGAGGCGAAACGCTGTTTCCCATTTACGTAAAACGTGTTACAACACGGCATCTTGGCCTGTCGCAGACCACCGTTTCGCTGGTCCTGAACGATTCGCCTTCAGCCAAGTCCATCCCCCCGGAGACACGCAGACGGGTCATGGAGGCAGCCGAGCGCCTGAACTACCGCCCAAATTACTTTGCCCGCTCGCTCCGCCAAAGCCGCTCCATGAGTGTGGGGGTGCTGGCTCCTGACCTGAGCGAGGGCTACTTTACCAGCGTCATGAGCGGTATTGTTCAGGAGCTGACCGCTGCCCGCTACTTCTACTTCACTGCCTGCCACGACTGGAAACGCGATCTCATTGAGAAGTACCCGCGCATGTTGGTGGAGCGCGCCGTGGATGGCTTTCTGCTTCTGAATACACCGGCCGACCACATCTCGGTCCCTGTTCCGATCGTGGCCATCTCGGCTCATTGCGCGGCTGAAAACGTGACCAACATCGTCCTAGACCATTCTCTGGCCGTCCAACAGGCCCTCACCCACCTCTACGCACTCGGCCACCGCCGCATCGCCTTCATGCGCGGTCCACGCGCCATCCCCGATTCGGAGTTCCGCTGGGATGCCATCCAGCAGGTAGCGCGCGAGATGAATCTCAAAATCGATCCCGCGCTCGTCATCCGCATCGACTCCGCGGGATGGTCAATGAAGGATGGATACCACCCGATGGCCCCCGAGATTGGCTACAAGCCTATGCAGGCCCTGCTCGAAAAGACGCGGGACTTCACAGCGATCTTCTGCTTCAACGACATCGCCTCGATCGGCGCCATCCGCGCCCTCAGGGACGCCGGACTCGCTGTTCCCGGCGACGTCTCCGTCGTCGGCTTCGACGATATCCAGTCCGCGGCCTATTCCACTCCCTCGCTGACCACCGTCCGCCAGCCGCTTCTGGAGATGGGCAAGCGCGGCGCGCAGATTCTGCTCGATCGAATCGCCAACCGGGCAAACAAGTACCCATCGGAGATTGTGATGGCCACCGAACTGATTGTTCGCGAGTCAACCGGACCTGCGCCCGACAAACGCCACCCCTGAAGGGTCGCTGGACACTCAGCTTAATCTTCCGCCTCGAAGGCAACGCCCAGCTCCTGGGTCGCGATGGGTTCCACGCGGCCATCGAGGGTCGACGCGTCGTATCCGAGGATGGATTCGAGGAGCATGCCGTAGTACAGCGCAGTGAATCCCCAGAAGCGAGTCTGGCCCAGCCCTTCGCCGGTTTCGGCGTTGTAATACTCGCGCAGGACGGGGTTCTTGAGCAGGGCCATATTGAACAGGCGCGTGGCCAGCTCGCGGGCCTCGGCCCGGCACCCGTAGCGGCGCAGACCCTGGAAGATCATGTAGTTGGTGGGCGCCCAGGTGGGACCGCGCCAGTTACACTCCTTGTGCGAGCCTTGATAGTAATCCGGCTCGGTCTTCGCATAACTGGCCACCGGGTAATTCAGCCAGAACTCACCGGGATTGAGCAGATGTTCATGGATCATGCGCTTCGCCCGCTGGTGCGTAGCCGCGCCGGCGAACAGGGGCATGAAGTTAGTGGCCGACTTTACATAGACGCGCTTGCCGGTCTTCTCGTTGCGGTCGAAGTACATGCCCTGCTGTTCATCCCAGAAAGTCGCATTGATAAGCTTTGCCACCCGATCGGCATGATGAGTGAATTCCTTGCTGTCCGCTGCCAGGTTCAGGCGCGCGGCGATCGCCGCCATGGCCCGCAGCTCGCGGATGAGATATGAGGCCAGATCGACGCCTTCGATTTCAAATGCGCCCAGAGCCCCGCCGCGGGACCACTGGTTGTCTGTCCCGGCGGCGTCGGCGGAGTTCCAGACGGGCAGGCCGTTGCGGTCTGAATCATAGGAAAACCATTTGTCGAGATACTTTTGCAGGCGGCCATAATAATTGCCGCGCAGCCACTCGTAGTCGTCGTGATTCTGTTTGCAGCCGAGGACCGCCAGTTGCGCCAGGAAGGGCTTGAACTGCTGGCGGTCGCGCTGCTTGATCAGGCTGCGATTCACGTAGCCATCGGGCTGCTCGCGATTGAGAAACTCCTTGAGGTTGGTGAAGCAGTAAGTCCAGACGCCGTAGTAAGAAAGATAGAGATTCTCGAAGTAAAGGTCCCAGTCGTAGAACTCGTTGTAAGGATAGCCGGTGAGAAAGGTGCCCTCGATGCCGGGAATATGCCGCAGGCCGCGTGCCTGGATGTCGGCGTTCACGGAGTGCAGGCGGTGGTTGAGTTCAGTCCAACTGCCGGCGCCGATTTCATCGTAAAGGGCCTTTGCCGCAGGCGTGGAGGCGGCGGGAACCGGGCCGAAGTCAGGCGGCGAAACAGCAGCCGCAACCGATTGCGCGAGGCCGCGCAGAGGCAGGGATGCGCCGCCAAGGAGCGAGGCGGAGCCGACGAGCAGTTGACGCCGTGTGATGGTCATGGATTCTCCCTCCGTCTTCAAATTATGCTTGCGGACGTACGAATGGCTTATCCCTGACCACTGAGCCCTGTCCCGCTACTCCAGCATCTGCAAGTCCAGCGGCTCTTCGAGCAGGCAATCCATTGTCTTGATGCTGGCCAGCGCCCGTTGCAGCACCGAAGACTTGCACGGCTCCACGGTGACTACAAAGGGCAGCGCGTGGTGTGGATAGCCGGCCTTCTGCACGATGGCGCGAATGTTGATGCGCTCTTTGGCTAGCGCCCCGGTAATCTCCGCAACAATTCCCGGCCGGTCGTCCACCAGGAAACGAATGAAGTGCGGAACCTCGAACTCGGCGCTTACCTGCGCCGGAGCAACAGCAAGCTCGACCCGCCGCGAACCATGCGCCAGCGCCAGCAGGTCGCTGACCACGGCCACCGCCGTGGGATGCCCGCCCGCTCCGTGACCCGAAAACACCACATCCCCGCCATAGCGGCCGGTGAGGATCACCATGTTCTCGGTGCCCCGCGACCATGCCAGCGGCGAACGCAGATCGATCAGCATCGGTCCCACGGTGGCCGCCACTTGGCCAAAAGCCTGCTCGGCCCGCGCGACCTGGCGGATGGTGCAGCCCAGATCCCGCGCATAGCTGAAATCCACGGCTGTAATCGCGGTGATGGGCCGTGGAACGATCTCCTCCGGATCCACCTCGACGCGCAGCGCCAGCCGCATCAGAATGGCCAGCTTGGCCCTCGCGTCGAATCCACACACATCCTCGGTGGGGTCGGCCTCGGCATAGCCCTTGGCCTGCGCCTCGGCCAGCACCGGCGCGTACTCCGCGCCTGCTTCCATCTTGCTGAGGATGAAGTTGCAGGTGCCGTTCAGGATCCCCTCGATGCGCTCGATCTGGTCGCCGGCCAGCCCCTGCTCGAGGCCCGGAATCACCGGAATTCCGCCCGCCACGGCGGCGCCGTACTTAAGATGTCCGCCACTGGCCGTTGCCAGCCGCTCCAACTCAGCGCCCTGATAGGCAATCAGCTTCTTGTTGGCGGTGACCGCGCTCTTGCCGGCTTCGAGCGTGCGCCGCACCCAGCCGCCCGCGGGCTCCAGGCCGCCGGCCAGCTCGACGATTACGTCCACATCCGCAGTCAGGGCCGCATCTGCATCATCGGTCCAAGTCACGCTCGACGGAACCCAATCCACGCGCCGGCGCTCGAGGCTGCGGCTGTAGATGTGGGTGAGTTCCAGGCCTGGCGGTTTGGATTCCACCAGAATCCGCGCCACCGAGCTGGCCACCGTCCCAAATCCAAATAAAGCTATGCGCAACGGACGCCCACTGCAAGGCTCAACGCGGGGCTCCGGGGCGGCCTGGCCGGAGACCTCTTGCTGCGATACGGAGTCGTTCCCTTCAGGCACGGGCATTTCCTCTTCTTCCGTGGGTCGAAACTCTGAATAGCTCGATGATACCTGACCGCGCCGCAAAGCTTGCCGGGAATACCCAGCCGTCCTGTACCATGAGACCCAGATGCGGCGCGTGTACTCGATCTTCCTGATTCTGCTCTTTGGCGTAGGGCCGCTTGCGGAGGCCCTCCCGGCCAGCGAAGACGCGCGCCTGCCGGCTTGCTGCCGCCGCCACGGCGCTCACCACTGCGCCATGTTCCTGCGTTACGCGGCCGTGAAGGCCGAGGCCGCCTCGGGCAAGCCGTTTCTCGCTGCTCCCGTGACCTGCCCCCGCTTTCCGGGTTTCACCGCAACTCCCTCTCCGTCGATCCAGGCGCTGGCCGCCGGGCCTGCCTGCCTGGCGGTTCCGATGGCGCAATTGCACTCGCTCGCTGCCGGGCGCGCCGCCGCTCGCCAGAGCCAGATTCGCAGCCGCGCCGGACGCGGTCCCCCGGCCGCAGCGATCGCCTGAAGAATTCCGTCGAAAGTCCGGTTCTTGTGAAGCGCTGGCGGCAATCTGTTCCCTCACTGGGCGGATTGCGCCTGCTCGGGTTGTGCTGAGAGGGTTTCCCGCTCTCCGGCCATGCCTTGCAGTTGCGCTTCTTCATTCCCCGCCAGGCATCGCGCCACCCGCAATCCGGGTCAAAGCGCGCGCTTGTCCTTGCCGAATCAACGTGGAGGGCTGTGCCCCATGCGTCGCCTTTCTTCTCTCTTTGCTGCAATTCTCGTGGCCGCGTCCACCCCTGCGTATGCCACGGTCTTCGCAACCGTGCATGGCGTGGTGCACGATCCCCAGCACCGCCCCATCGCCGGAGCGGCCATTACATTGCAGGCCGCCGATTCCGCCTTCACCCTGCGCGCCACGACCAACCAGGACGGCGAATTCGAACTGGCCCAGACCCCCATCGGCGTCTACCGGCTGACTGTCGCTGCCTCCGGCTTTGCCGCCGTCACCCAGTCCCTCACTGTTGCCAGCGGCACCAACCCCGTCCTGCACGTCGCACTCCAGGTGGCCCCGGCCACGCAGACCGTCGTCGTGCAGGGATTGCGGACTGCTCTCTCCTCAGCCGATTCCGTCACTCCCACCACGCTCATCACGCGCGCCGAGATCGAGCAAACACCGGGCGCCAGCCGCACCATCGGCATGGAGATGATTACCGATTACGTTCCCGGCGCGTACATGACCCACGACATGCTGCACATGCGCGGCGGCCACCAGACTAGTTGGCTTATCGACGGAATCGCCATTCCCAACACCAAAATAGCCTCGAACGTCGGCCCGCAGATCGATCCCAAAGACATCGACTCCCTTGAAACCCAGCGCGGCAGCTACGCCTCGGAGGTGGGCGACCGCACCTATGGCGTCTTCAATGTGCTGCCCCGCAACGGCTTCGAGCGCAACCGCGACGGTGAGGTGTTGATCTCCGCCGGCAACCTCTACAGCGGCGAAGCCCAGGTCTCGCTCGGCGATCACAATGCCGCAACTGCCTGGTACGCAAGCCTGGCCGGCTCCCGCTCCAGCTACGGCCTGGCCACGCCCGTCGCCGCCATCTATCACGACGCCACCAACTCCCAAAGCGCTTTTCTTTCGCTCATTCGCAACCAGACGCCCAGGGACCAACTGCGCTTGAACGCGCAATACCGCCAGGATTATTTCCAGGTTCCTTACGATCCCAACCCTGGCGACTGGGAGCAGGCCAGCCAGCATTACGAATCCTTCGGCCTGCGCGACGGCCAGACCGAGCGCGACTCCTTCCTCATCGCTAACTGGGTGCATACCCTCTCGCCCAAAGCGCTGTTTTCTGTCGCGCCCTTCTATCACTTGAACCAGGCGGATTACGACTCGCCGGCTAGCGACTTACCAGTAGCCACCACCTGGCATCAAGTTTCGAACTATGCGGGCGGCCAGGCCGATCTTCGCGTCGACGCGGGTCCCAATAACTTCTCCGCCGGCTTTTATAACTTCTATCAGGCGGAGAACGATCTCTTCGGCGTTGCGGTGAACGACGGCAGCGCGACCTCCCAGACCAACGCAGCGGCCAGCGCCAGCGCCGGCCTGTTCGAGTTCTACCTCTTCGACCACCTGCGTTTGGGCCAGTATGTTACCCTGCTGGGCGGCGAGCGATTCTCCATCTATCGCGCCGGCTTGGCCGAGTCCGCAACCTATCCCCGCATCGGGGTAGCCGTCGAGATTCCGCGCCTGCACTGGATTCTGCGCGGCTTCTACGGCCACTTCTTTCAGCCCGCGCCGCTTGAAACTGTCTCCAGCTCGGTGCTTAACTATGCCGCCAGCCTGCCCTCGGGCGAAAACACCTTCACGCCGCTGCCTTCGGAGCGCGACGAGGAGCACCAGTTCGGCATTCAGATTCCATACAGGGGTTGGCTGCTTGACATAGCCAGCTTCAAGAACCGGGTTAATAACTTCCTCGACCACTCCAACCTGGGCGAATCGAATATGTACTTTCCCATCGCCGTCGATGGAGCGCTGGTCCGCGCCTGGGAGATGACTCTGCGCTCGCCCGAGTTAGCTCGCGCAGGCCAATTCCACCTGACTTACTCCGACCAGATTGCCCAGCAGCGCGGCAATATCATCGGAGGATTCACTTGCACGCTTTCCGGCGACCCTGCCTGCGCTCTCGGCCCTGACTATATTGCTCTCGACCACGACCAGCGCGAGACTCTGAACGCAGGCTTTGCGGCCAGGCTGCCCCGGCGCACCTGGTTCTCGACCAATGTCTACTACGGCTCCGGTTTCTCGAACGGACTGGCCGGCTCAGACGAAGGCCCCTACAACGGCCCTTATCTGCCCGTCCACACCACCTTCGATGTTTCCGCGGGGCATAACCTGGGCGAACGCTGGAAGCTATCCGCCTCGGTGCTCAATGGAACCAACCACCGCGTCCTGCTGGATAACTCCATCACCATCGGCGGCTTCCATTACAACGATCCGCGATTGATCTCGGCGGAGCTGCGCTACCGCTTCCGCTTCTGAGCAATGTGACGTGGGCCTGGCGCGCCATCCCTTCCAAGCATCGCGCGAAAAGGGTGGGATGCCCGGCTAACGCTGCTAACTCCTCTACGAGACAAACAACCCCGGCAGCGCTTCCCCTGCCTTGCCTTCGACCACCTGTGTAAACGCCGAGGCGTTCAGCGGCGGCTCCGGTCCCACGTAGACGGTGCGCGCGCCGCCCTGCCGCGCCCAATGCACAAAGCTCGCCGCCGGGTAGACTGAGCCGGAGGTTCCTACCACCAACATCAACGTGGTCTTGGCGATCTCCTCCTGAATGCGGTCCATCTCCAGCGGAATCTCCCCGAAGAAGACGATGTGCGGGCGCAACCGCCCGCCGCAGGCGCAGCGGGCAACCTCGTCCAGGCTGCGATAGATGGCCCGATCCTCGACCGGAGGCCGTCCGCACTCGCGCTCGCAGCGCGACTTGGCCAGCTCTCCGTGCATGTGTACCAGCCGCACGGAACCCGCCCGCTCGTGCAGGTCGTCCACGTTCTGGGTGCAAAGAAAGAAGCGGTCGCATAGCCGCGCCTCCAACTCGGCAAGCGCCACGTGCGCCGGATTCGGCTCGGCCTTGGCGCCATCCCTCCGCCGCCCCGAGTAGAATTCCCACACCAGCGCCGGATTGCGCCTCCAGGCATCCGGAGTGCAAACATCTTTGATATCGTGGCCCGCCCACAATCCGTCCGATGCGCGGAAGGTAGGCAGGCCGCTCTCCGCGCTGACGCCCGCGCCGGTCAGCACGAAGACCCGGTCGTCGGCGGTGATGGAAACAGTCTTCATGATCTTGCTCCCTACGCGGAAATGTTTTCCGGGGGGCTCCAGGAACAGCACAGGAAGAGGCTGCGGCCGATGACAAAGGCGGCGAGTTGGCCCACCGCTTCGCGTGGATAGCAAGTTAGCGAGTTGGCGGGTTTCTGATCTCTGACCGCTGATCTCCGATCGCTGATCCCTGCCTTTCACGGCACCAGCAAAATCTTCCCCGTCGTCTTGCGGGCTTCCATGTCAGTCTGTGCTTGCGCGGCCTCGGACAGCGGATAGAGATGTTCGGTGCGCAGCTTGAGTTCGCCGCTGGCCGCCCAGCCGAGCACGTCGCCCGAGCGCCACTCCAGCTCGGCCCTGGTGGCCACGTAGTGCCACAGCGTGGGCCGGGTAATGAAGAGCGATCCCTTGCCGCTGAGCCGGATCAGATCGAAGGGCGGTACCGGCCCGCTGGACGCGCCAAAGAGCGCCAGCAGGCCGCGCGGCCTCAGGCAGTTCAGGCTGGCGTCGAAGGTCGTCTTACCCACCGAGTCGTAGACCACGTCAACGCCTTTGCCGCCGGTGAGCCGCTTGACCTCCGCCTCGAAGTCCTGCTCTGTATAAAGAATCACATCGGATGCGCCCGCCTCGCGCGAGAGCTCCGCTTTGGCAGCCGTCGAAACCGTCGCGATGACCCGCGCGCCCAGCCGCGCCGCCATCTGCGTCAGCAGCAGGCCCACGCCCCCGGCTCCGGCATGAACCAGCGCCGTGTCTCCCGCCTTGAGCGGGAAAGTGGAATGAGAAAGGTAGTGCGCCGTCATCCCTTGCAGCAGTGCGGCCGCGGCCTGTTCCATGCTCAGGCCGGCGGGAACCTTCACCAACTGGGCGGCCGGCACCAGCGCATACTCGGCATAGCTGCCCAGCACGCCCACTGAGGCGACGGCGTCGCCGGCGGCAAATCCGGTTACGCCCGGACCCAGTTCTTCCACCGTGCCCGCGGCTTCGCTGCCAGGGGTTAGCGGCAGAGCGGCCTGATAGACGCCCTTGCGGAAGTACACCTCAATGAAGTTGACCCCGACAGCCTCGACGCGGATCAACACCTGCCCGGCTCCCGGCGCGGGGATGGGCAAATCGGCCAGAGTGAGAACCTCCGGCCCGCCTGTATGGTGAATCTGAATGGCTTTCATCTCACGCCAAGAATGCACCCTTAGGCCTGCGCACCGCAAGCGGCCTCGGCTGTTGCAGCACCCAAGCGGAATGCTGCCGCCAGCATGCTGAAAAAACACTGTGCCCCGCCCAGGCATCGCCCAGGCAGGGTCTCGTGTTCTTCTGGTCCCTGATCCCTAATCCCTGGTCTCTGATCCCTAGTCCCTGCTCTTCAGTCCCTGTCCGACAGCAGACCCTGCTCTTCGGCCGATTCCAGGCGCACAATCCGATCGACGGCGTAGGGCGCCGGATTCTGGCTGCTGTGGTAGTGGCGCACCTGCAACTCACCCAGCAGGCCGATGGCCAGCATCTGAATCCCAGCCACAATCAGCACCGCGCCGATCACGAACAGCGGACCATGCTGGTCCATCACGTTCTGGTGCGGATGCAGCAGCTTGGTCCCCAGCAGGATCATCGAAATGACGCTGCCCACGAATATGCCAAGCGCTCCCAGGCCCCCGAAGAAGTGCAGCGGGCGGCCCATGTACTTGAGCAGGAAGCGAATGGTCAGCAGGTCGAAGAAGACGCGGAAGGTGCGCCCGATTCCGTAGTGACTCCGGCCGCGCTCGCGGTTCTGGTTGCGGATGGGAATCTCGCAGATGGATGCGCCATGCCAACTGGCCAGCGCGGGGATGAAGCGGTGCATCTCGCCGTAGAGCGGAATGCTCTGGATCACCTCACGGCGATAGGCCTTGAAGGTCGTTCCGAAGTCGTGAATGTCAACGCCGGAAAGCCTGGCCATCAGCCAGTTGGCGCAGCGCGACGGTATGCGCCGCATGAGGAAGTTGTCGATCCGCTCCTTGCGCCAGCCGGAGACCACGTCGTATCCCTCTTCGAGCTTCTCGATGAAGGCGGGAATATCGTTCGGATCGTGCTGCAGGTCGCCGTCCATGGCCAGGATGAACTCGCCGGATGCATGGTCGAATCCCGCCGCCAGCGCAGAGGTCTGACCGAAGTTCCGGCGCAGCTTGACCACCAGCACGCGGCTGTCGACGGCGGCAATCTCCTCCAGCAGCTTGTAGGTGCGGTCGTTGGAGCCATCGTCCACCAGCACCAGCTCAAAGGAATCGTCCACCTGCTCCATCACCTGCTTCAGGCGCGCGTACAGGGCGGTAACGTTTTCCTCTTCATTGTGAAAGGGCACAACGATGGAATATTTGGCCATGATGCCAGTATAGATGCAGATTTGGAGAGGAGCGATTACAGTTCGCTCCGAATGCGTGCCGTCTGGAGCGAGAAAGTCCCTGTCTGCGAGCTGCGAATTGGAGAGAATCTACCGGTCCATCTCGTCAAGCATAGCCTGCATCTCGCTCAGCGCATGGCGGTTTCCGGTGCGCGCGGCACAGGAAATTCCGGCTTTGAGCCGTTCGGTGGCCGCCGCCGCCTGTCCCGCCGCGGACAGGGTTTGCGCGGCCATGAAGTAGCCAGCCGTGTACTCCGGATCGTTCGCGAGCAGTGTGTCGAACTCCTCCAGCGCCGCCGCCGTCTCGCCATCCTTGGCCAACTCCATCGCCAAGCCGTAGCGGGCAAAGCTGTTCCTCGGGTCCAGTGCCAGAATCTCTCTCAGTCCCGCGATCTTGTCCATTTCACCCGCCTCCGGCCGCGCCTCTTGCCTCTACCCGGCCTCGGAGCATTTGCGTAATTGGCCGCGATTGCCGAAACTGGAAGAGCAGGCCTCGCAGTGCCGGTCACCGCCAGCTCAATTGTAGTTGCCTGCGGGCTTTGTCTTGCGGGGCGGGCTTGGCCGGCCGCAAGCGGCAGCCTCTTCGAGCGGTGAATGGAGTAAGCGAATCATGAGTTCCGTGCAGAATCCCAACCCGGCCAACCCAATTGCGCGCACCGTGGCCAGCACCCAGTCCGAGATGACTGAACTCGTCCTGCCCAACGACACCAACACGCTGGGCAATCTGTTGGGCGGACGGCTGATGCACTTCATCGATATGACCGGCGCCATGGCCGCCTACCGGCACTCGCGCACCTACATTGTGACCGCGGCCATGGATCACATCGACTTCATCCAGCCGGTACATCTG
>JBEKDH010000138.1:0-17029 GCA_050014455.1 Occallatibacter sp. | reverse complement strand
TTCTTTGTCGGCGGAGTACGCGGAGTGACCACGGGATCCAAGGATGCTATTGAGGTAATGATCGACCAGAATGGTCAACTGGGCACCAAAAGCTCCTCGATCCGTTTCAAGGAGGACGTTCACGATATGGCCGCGGCCAGCGACGGCCTCATGCGCCTGCGCCCGGTCACCTATCGCTATAAGCAGCCCTATGCCGACGGCTCCAAGCCGATCGACTACGGCCTCATCGCCGAAGAGGTCGCCGAGGTCTATCCCGACCTAGTGGCCAGGGATGCGGACGGCCAGATTCAGACCGTCCAGTATCAAAAGCTGACTCCCATGCTTTTGAACGAGGTGCAGAAGGAGCACAAACTCCTGGAGCAGCAGGCGAAGACCATCGAGCTGCTGGAGAAGCGGCTTGCGGCATTGGAGTCGGCGCAACCCTCCGCCAATCAGGAAGCCCGGCTGGTGGCGAAGTAAGGAATCTGGACCATCCCGGATCTCAACTTCGAGGTCCGGAATCTCCGGCGTGCAACTACTATCTTTCCTCACCGGAAAAGGAGAATTGGTTTCATGAAAAACATTCGTACAGCGATTCTTGCAGTGTGCATCGGCACTCTCGGCGGTCTTGCGCTCCAGGCGCAAGGAAACACCTCCTACGGCAGCGGCGCGCTTCCAAACCAAACCGGCGGGTCAAACTCGGCTTTTGGCTTCCAAGCGCTTAATTCCAACACCACCGGCTCGAACAACACTGCCACCGGCGCCTTCGCGCTTCAATCCAACACCACCGGCTTTCAAAACACTGCCACCGGCTATGAGGCGCTCAATTTAAACACCACTGGCTATTTCAACACGGCCACCGGCTTCTTTACGCTCCAAGCCAACACCAGCGGCGCGTTCAACACGGCCACGGGCCCTTCGGCGCTGGCTGACAACACCACAGGGTACTACAACGTGGCCAACGGCTACGCCGCGCTCTTTTCCAACACCAGCGGAGACGGGAATACGGCCATGGGTCCTTGGGCGCTCGGTTCCATCACAACAGGGAGCGAGAACGTCGGCATTGGATATGCGGCCGGATACCACCTTCCCGCCGGAGTCAGCAACAACATCGATATCGGTAATGAGGGATCGGCAAGCGACAATAACCCCACCATCCGCATCGGAACTCTCGGCAAGCAGCAAGCCTTCTATGTCGCCGGTGTATTCGGCGTAGCCACCGGGCTCAGCAATGCTACGGAAGTGATGATCGACAGCAACGGTCAACTCGGCGTCAAAAACTCCTCCATCCGCTTCAAGGAGGACGTGCATGACATGGCCGCCGCCAGCGACGGGCTCATGCGCCTGCGCCCGGTCACCTATCGGTATAAGCAGCCCTATGCCGACGGTTCCAAGCCAATTGACTACGGCCTGATCGCCGAAGAGGTTGCCGAGGTATATCCCGACCTGGTGGTCAAGAACACGGACGGCCAGGTTCAGACCGTGCAGTATCAGAAGCTGACCCCCATGCTGCTGAATGAGGTGCAGAAGGAGCACAAGCTGCTGGAAGAGCAGGAGGCCACCATCGGCAGGCAGGGAGCCACGATTGAGCTGCTGGAGAAGCGGCTTGCGGCATTGGAGGCGGCTCTGCCCTCCGCCAAGACCGAAGCCCAGCTTGCGGAGAAATAAGGATCGGCCCTGAATTGGCTTTTCTGGCCCTCATCCTTTCCGCAAAAGGCGTGAAAAGGATGGGGGCGTCCGGCTACTGCAAAACCAGAGTGGCTGTGCATAGAAACACTACGCCAAGTGGCTTTTTCCTCAAGAAAAAGCCACCTTGCACACTTCTTGCTAGAGCACGTTCAATCTGGTTTCGCTCGAGGCTCACCGAACTTCCCAGGTTTTCGCCGCAAGCTCCGCGGCTTCGACCGGCCGCAGATCCGGCCTTGCTTTCAGCAGCGGCAGGGCCACGGCCAGCACATCTTCAATGCGGCTGGCGTAGTGGATGGCGACGCCCTCGATCAGCTCCGGCGTCAGGTCTTCTTCCACGTCCTGGCGGTTGTCGGCGGGCAGGATGATGGTTTGCACCCCTGCCCGGCGCGCGGCCAGGAACTTCTCCTTGATGCCGCCCACCGGCAGCACGTTGCCGCTGAGCGTAATCTCGCCAGTCATGGCCGTCAGCGGTCGTACCGGCGTATCGGTCAGCAGCGAGGCCAGCACCGTGGCCATGGTCACGCCGGCCGAGGGGCCATCCTTGGGAATGGCTCCGGCGGGCACGTGAATGTGCAGGTCTATCTCCTTGGTAAAGTCCTCGGCCAGACCGAGGCTCGCCGCATTCGACCGCACCCAGGTGAGCGCCGCCTGCATCGACTCCTGCATCACCTCGCCAATCTGCCCGGTCATGGCGAAGTTTCCCTTGCCCTTCATCTTGTTGGCCTCGATGAAGAGAATGTCGCCGCCGGCCGGCGTCCATGCCAGGCCAACGGCCACGCCGGGCCGCTTCACGCGCTCCGCGACTTCGGTTTCCACGCGCACCTGGATGCCGCCCAGGAACTCCTTGAGCACCTCACGGGTTACCGTCAGCTTTTCCGTCTTGCCTTCGACCACGCGGCGCGCCTCTTTGCGGCAGACCGTGCCCAGCACCTGCTCCAGCTTGCGCACCCCGGCCTCGCGCGTGTAGTGGCGCACAATGTAGCGCACTGCCTCTTCGGGAAACTCGATCTGCTCGGGCGCGATTCCGTTCTCCCGGATCTGGCGCGGAATCAGGTAGCGGAAGGCGATATGCACCTTCTCCTCTTCGCTGTAGCCCTGCAAAAAGATCAGCTCCATCCGGTCCAGCAGCGGCGGCGGAACGGTGTCCAGCATATTGGCCGTGCAGATGAACAGCACCTTGGACAGGTCGAACTGCACGTCCAGGTAGTTGTCGCGGAAGGTGTTGTTCTGCTCCGGGTCGAGCGTTTCCAACAGGGCAGAGGCGGGATCGCCGCGGAAATCGCGGCCCAGCTTGTCCACCTCGTCCAGCATGATCACCGGGTCGTTGACCTCGGCGCGGCGGATGCTCTGGATGATCTGGCCGGGAAGAGCGCCGATATAGGTGCGGCGATGGCCCCGAATCTCCGCCTCGTCGTGCATGCCGCCCAGCGAGACGCGCTGGAACTTGCGGCCCAGGGCGCGGGCGATCGACCGGCCCAGGCTGGTCTTGCCCACACCCGGCGGCCCCACGAAGCACAGAATCGGCCCTTTCATGTCCGGCTTCAGCCCCAGCACGCTCAGGTAGTCTAGAACGCGGTCCTTCACCTTCCTCAGCTCGTAGTGGTCCTCGTCCAGAATCTCTTTGGCCTTGGCGATATCGATTTTGGAGCCGGAGCTTTTGTTCCAGGGCAGAATGGCTAGCCACTCGATGTAGTTGCGGGTCAGCGAGTAGTCGGCGGCCATGGGAGACATGCGCGACAGCCGCGTCAGCTCCTTCAACGCCTCTTTCTTCACGTCGTCCGGCATCCCGGCGGCTTCAATCCTCTGGCGCAACTCCTCGGTCTCGCGCTGGCCCTCGTCCACATCGCCCAATTCCTTCTGGATGGCCTTGAGCTGCTCGCGCAGATAGTAGTCGCGCTGCGACTGCTGCACCTGGTCCTGCACCTCGGTTTGAATCTTGGCGCGCAACTGCTGCACCTCGATTTCCTTGGCCAGGTGCTTGTTCACCAGCTCCAGCCGTTCGGCGATGTTGGCCGTCTCCAGCAGTTGCTGCTTGTCGTCGGTAGTCAGAAATGGCAGCGAAGAGGCCACAAAGTCCACCATCTTGCTTGGCTCTTCGATGTTGGCGGCAATCGTCCTGAGCTCGTCTGAGAGCGTCTGGGATTCGGCCACAATCTGCTGAAACTGAGCGATCACGTTGCGCACCAGTGCCTCGACGCCCGCATTGGACTCCGGCTTCACGTCCTCCAGCGTCTCCACCTCGGCCACCATGAACGGCCCAGTCTGCGAGTAGCGCACAAGCCGCACACGCTCTACTCCCTCCGTAAAGACGAACCGGCTTTGGTTGGGCATACGCACAACCTTATGCACCGTGGCCAGGGTTCCCACCGCGTGCAGATCGGCTGGCTTGGGAGAGTCAAGCCGCGGATCGATCTGGGCCGTCACCACAATCGTCCGCTCCTCGCCCAGCGATTCGATCAACTGGATGGAGCTCTCGCGGCCAACGGTCAGAGGCAGCACGGCATGGGGAAACAAGACCGTATCCCGCACCGGCAAAACGGGAATCCTGCGCACTCCGGAAATGGCTCTTCCCAATACATTTCTAGCAGTGGCCGGGATGGAAGGCTGGTTCGGCATTGAGTGTCCTCATATCAACTTTCCTTCATTAGACGGCGCAGCCTTTGAAAGGTTTCAGAAATCTCCTCCCGGCGACCTTCTCTTTTCCCGCTGGCCCCAGCGGCAGCATCCCTCCGCGCGCCTTTGTTGATACGGTCGAGCGCGGCACGAGGTTCCTCTCGCCGCGCACGGGCCGCCGCCGTCTCCGCCCGACGGGCATTCATGCGGTCGGCGGGCGCAGCGGCCCGCTGCCAGCTTGGATGCGCAATTGCTCTGCTCGAAAGGTGTATCGGCCAAATCTGTTGGAAGGAGAGAAAGACAGGACGGACCGAATAGCATCTTGCGCTAGCAAAACTTCCCTGCACGGTCTAACTCCGCAAGGGTTGAGAGCGCGCTCTTGCCAAGAAGTCGTCGCCGTTTCAGCCCCGACCGGAACTGCCTTCCTCATTCCTGATCGCCGATTCGATCTGTTCCCATACTCGATCCGGCGGTTCCACGATGGGGAACAACTGACGGGCGGCCTCGGCGATGGTCATCAGGTCGGAGAGCAGGGCGCGGCAAAGCTCACAGCTCTGGAGGTGGGAATGGGCGGCGATATTCTCGCCTGAGCCGATCAGCTCCGGCAAGCGGGCCTGGAACGCGGCGCAGCTCAGATGGTTGGGGTCTTCGGTCATCGCTGCGCCTCCTGCCGGGGATCGATGCGCAGGGCATCTCGCAGCTTCAGCCGCGCCTTGTGCAACTGCGACTTGCTGTTGCCGATCGAGCAGTCGAGCATGGAAGCGATCTCGTTGTGCTCGTAACCCTCGATGTCGTGGAGGACAAAGATGAGGCGATAGCCGGCCGGCAGGGCGTCGATGGCATGCTCCAGGGCCATACGGTCGATGGCGCCAGACAAGCTAAGATCGGAGGCGCCGAAGCTGCGACCGGCGCGCTCTTCCTGCGCGGGTTCCATAGCCTCATCCAGAGAAATCAGCGTCAACCCTTTCTTGCGCAGATGCATCAGCACCACATTGATGGCCAGCCGGTGCAGCCAGGTGGAAAAGGCCGCGTCGCCGCGGAAACTGCCAATCTTGCGGTGCAGTTGAAGAAATGTCTCCTGAGTCAGGTCTTCGGCTTCCGCGACATTGCCCACCATGCGCATGCATAAAGAATAGATGCGCCTTTTGTGCAAGGAGTAAAGTTGGGCGAAGGCCTGATGGTCGCCGGATTGCGCGCGGGCCAGCGCATCGTCCTCCAGCGGATTGGGAGCGGCCGCGCGCGCCAACGGCGGCGGGAGCGGAGCGGGCGCTTCCGTCAAGGAGGCCTTCGTAGCGGAATCGGGAGGCTGCTGAGGGGAACTCGATTGGGGCATGCGCTTCCTTGGGGTTCGCACCGCGAGCGGGCGCTGCTGCGCCGGTCTTGTTTCCTCGCTAGTATAAAGGGACAGGGAACAAGGAGCGGGGAACGGCGATTGCCGACCAGCGGATAGGGCAGCCCGCTGAGCAGCGTTGCCTGGCGCCTCGTATTCTTGGGAGATATGGTCTTGATGGCAAGCACAGGATCCCCGGCGGCGTCCGGTGGGCGCCAGCTTCGTTGTTGGGGTCGAGGACTGGCGCGCGGATGCAGCAATCGATCGGGATGCGCTGTCCTCTTGGCTTGCCTTCTTGCCTTCGGAATCATGAGCGGAGCCGGCGGCTGGAGCCAGGGTCCTGCGAGCGGCCCCGGCGCTACGGGTGTGGGGGGCGATCAGGCGGCGGAAGCGCCTTCCAGCTCTCTCGCCCAGTGGACGGGGTTGCCGGTGCGGCGCATCTCCTTCGTGGGTGTTGCCGAAGGGCGTCTTGCCCCGCTGCCGGGCCATCTTGCCCAGGCCGAAGGAGCACCGCTCAGCCCTGAAGACCTGAAGAAGAGCCTTCGCCAGCTCTTTGCAACCGGCCTCTTCGAGACCATCCAGGTGGAGGGCGCGCGCCTGCAGGACGGTGTGGCCCTGGTCTTCCGCGGAGAGCCGCGCACCTTCATTGGAACGGTCAGCGTGGACGGCGCCAAGGGCGCAACCATGAATACGCAGCTTGAACGCGCAAGCCAGCTCGCGCCCGGCACGCGCTATACCCCGGCCAAACTCAGCCTGGCGCTCGAACAGATGCGCCGCACACTGGCCGAGAACGGATTCCACGAAGCGGCGATCTCCCAAGCCTTGACCCCGCATCCCGAAGAGCACCTGGTGGACATCGCATTTCGAGTGGTCAGCGGTACACAGGCGCGCGTAGGCACGGTCCAGGTTGCGGGTGATTCTGGAATGAGCGCCGAAGAGTTCAACCGCCACGCCCACCTGAAAAACGGCGCGCGAGTGGACCATGACACCGGCAATCGAGCCCTGGCTGGGGTGCTCAAGCACTACCGGGGCCAGGAGCGGCTTGAAGCCGAAATCAAGCTCCAGTCAGAGCCGTACGCTGCCGACTCCAAGAAAACCGACTTTCACTTCACCGCCAACCAGGGCCCTCAGGTGAAGGTGCTCGTCGAGGGAGTCAAGATGGGCGCGGAGCGAGTGAAGCGGGTCATCCCCATCTTCGAGGAAGGCGCCGTGGACGACGACTTGCTGAACGAGGGCAATCGCCGGCTGCGGAATTACTACCAGCGCCAGGGTTACTTCGACGTGAAGGTGGACCACGAAGTGCAAACCACCGGCGCCGAGAAGGTGGTCATTCTTTATAAGGTGCGGCTGGGGCCGCGCCGCCGCGTCGAGCGCGTTTCGGTAACCGGAAATCGCTACTTCGACTCTGCCACGCTCAGGCAGCTTCTCAGCGTTCATGCCGCCGATGCCATCGACCGGCACGGTGCCTACAGCCAGGCACTGGTCTCAGCGGACGTGAGCGCACTGCAAGCCGTGTATCAAAATAACGGCTTCTCCAACGTGAAGATCGTTCCCGAGACCAGCACCCCTGAAACCGTTGCGGCAGACGCCAGCGCCCCGACCCAGAAGAGCGCTGCGGCGAGCGCATTGACGCTTGCGCGGCGGACGGCCCCGCTCGCCCTGGTCTACCGCATTGAAGAGGGCGAACAGCAGCGCGTGGGCACGGTGCGCCTGGACGGAGCCGAAAACGCGGATGCCAAGCAGCTTTCTCTCCTGCTGAACACTACGCCGGGGCAGTTGCTTTCTCCTCAGAACCTGGCGGGGGACCGCGATGCGCTGTTGACCAGCTACATGAGCCGCGGCTTTCTAAAGGCGCAAGTCGATGTGGCCCAGCAGGCCGAGCCGTCCGGCGCTGACAAGGTGGACGTGGTCTTCCATATCACCGAGGGGCCGCAGACCTTTGTGCGCGACGTGCTGCTCACCGGGCTGCACTTCACGCGTCCGGAAACGGTGGCGCGAGCGATCATCGTACACCCCGGCGACCCGCTCAACGAAACCGCTCTCATGGAGACGCAGCGCAACTTGTACGAATTCGCTCTCTTCAACGAAGTCGATACGGCGATCGAGAACCCCACCGGCGGCGAGGCTTACAAGACGGTCATGCTTCAGGCGGTTGAGGCAAGGCGCTGGGCGTTGACCTATGGCCTCGGATTCGAGGCGCAGACCGGGACGCCGCAGTACAACTGCGGCGGCATTATCGCCAGCGGCGCCACTTGCAATCCCAACGGCAAGACGGGCGTCAGCCCCCGCGTGGTGGCCGACATTACCCGCAACAATCTCTTCGGCAAAGAGCAGTCGGCCTCTTTGCAGGGCACTTACGGATTGCTCGAACAGAAGATCAACCTGCTCTTTCAGATTCCGCACTTCGAGGGCAGCCGGAACTTCGGCCTCGCATTCTCCGGCGGGTACGCCAACAGCCTGGATGTGACCACGTATGTTGCCTCCAAGCTGGATGGCGGCTTGCGCTGGACCGAGCGATTCAATCCACCAGGGTCGGCCCGCTCAAGGGCCGGCACCTTGATCTATGAGTTCAACTTCCGCCGCGTCAAGGTTGAGGCGGAAAGCCTTCAGGTGGCCCCTGGCGAGATAGCCCAGTTGTCCACGGCAGTGCGCGTGGCGGGTCCGGCGCTAACCTGGATACGCGATACCCGCGATTTGCCCCTCGATGCCCACCGCGGCACCTACACCAGCTTTCAGGAGTTTCTCTCCGGCAAGGCCTTCGGCGCCCAGGCCGCCTTCAACCGCCTCGACGTCTCCAACTCAAGCTATTACAGCTTCGACAAAGGGAAGTTCGTGGTTGCGCGCAACACTCGCTACGGCCAGGAGCGCGCCTTCGGCAGCAGCGAAGAAGAACTGATCCCGTTGCCCGAGCGGCTCTACGCCGGCGGCGCCGCCTCGCTGCGCGGCTTCTCTCAAAATGCGGCCGGTCCCCGCGATCCCGAGACCGGCTACCCCGTTGGCGGCGCGGGCGCGCTGATCAACAGCACCGAGTTGCGCCTGCCGCCACCCACGCTTCCGTGGCTCGGCGACTCGCTCAGCTTCGTGCTCTTCCACGATATGGGCAACGTCTTTGCCAATGCCTCCGATGCCTGGGCCAGCGCCCTGCGGGTTCGCCAGCCCGATCGGGACACCTGCAAGAACCCGGCTGTTCTTCCTGCTAACACTCCGTCGAATTCGACCGGACTGATTGGGCCATGCAGCTTTAACTACTTCTCCCACGCCATTGGCACCGGTTTGCGCTACCATACCCCGGCAGGGCCCATAAGGCTGGACTTCAGCTATAACTTGGATCCGCCAATCTATCCGGTGGTTTACAACTACTCCAACCAGTACGCCCCAGCGACTGTGGGCGAGGCCGGTCACTTCAACTTCTTTTTCAGCCTGGGACAGACCTTCTGATGAGATTCTGGCCTTTAATCCGGTTCAATAATCCGCCCTGCGCGATCTGCCTGCCAGTCTGTCTTGTTGCGTTCCTCTTCGCAGCCGGCCCAACTCGCGTTTGGACGCAGACCCCTCAGCCCGCAGTCCCGGTGGTGCTGGACCGGGTAGTTGCCGTTGTCAACAACCACGCCATTCTCTCCAGCGACCTGGACGAGGAGATCCGGCTCTCTGTTCTCGACTCCGGCCACGCCGGGCTTGGCGTTCTTACCCGGAAGATGGCCGTGGAGCAATTGATCGCCCGAGCGCTGATTCAGCAGCAGTTTCGCCAGCAGGATATGCAGAGCGCCGAGGCCACACAGGCGGAGGTCGATCTTCGCCTGGCCGAGATTCGCAGGCAACTCCCCGCCTGTGTTCACCAGAATTGCGTCTCCGAGGCCGGATGGACGGCATTCCTGGCCACAAATGGCCTCACGCCGGGGCGGGTCGAGAGCTACCTGCGCAATCGGATTGGGATTCTGCGCTTCATCGAAGAGCGTTTTCGCCAGGACATTCGCATCTCCCAGGCGGAGATTGAAACATACTACCGCCAAACCCTGCTGCCCCAGTACGCCAAGGGCGAAGCCATTCCGCCAATGGAGGAAGTGGCACCGCGCATCCAGGAGATCTTGCTTCAGCGGCAGGTCAACGTGCTCTTCGGAGACTGGCTCACAACCCTGCGCAAGCAGGGCGAAGTCGAGGTGCTTGACCCGGCTCTCGAAGACCCTGAAACACCGGGCAACCCCCAGGGCAGCGCCAAGGGCGGCACAGGAGACGGAAGCCAATGAGCGACAAAAAGCCTACGCTTCCCGTTCCTCCCGAGCCGCCTCAACGCCCCAAGCCGAGCCGCCTGCGGCGTTTCTTCCTGCGCCATCTTCCCTTTTCCGTCCTCATTGGGGCGGTTCTGTTGGCGGTTGCTTCGGTAATCTTTTACTTCTGGGCCAGTTCTTCCCTGGTCGAGGGATTTGTTCGCCAGCGGTTAGTGGCCTATCTCGAAACGGCGACTGGCGGGCGAGTCGAGATCGCCTCCTTTCACTGGCGATTGCTGAACCTCGAGGCCGATGCCAGCGGATTGGTCATTCACGGCCGCGAAGCCCCCGGCGAGGCTCCTTACGCCCAGGTCGAAGGCCTGCGTGCGCAAATCAGCATCCTGGGTCTTTGGAGCCCGCGCATTCTCCTCCGCGATCTCGAGATCTCCAGGCCCGCACTCCACGTCATCGTCTATCCCGACGGCTCCACCAATCAGCCACGGCCCCGCAAGCCCCGCAAACTGGGCAAATCCGCGCTCGATACCTTCTTCGATCTCCAGGCCGGCCGGATATCGGTCCGGCAGGGAGTTCTTCACTACGAGAACCGGGCCGCCGCTTTCGACTTCCAAAACCGCTTCATCCCGCTCGACTTCGACGCCGAGAATCTTGCCCTGCTCATGGGCTATCTTCCCGCCGGGGCCCCCGCGGACAGGTCTTCGTCCGTGGGGCACAGCGCCGGGGCCGCCGCGGACAGGTCTTCGTCCGCGGGGCAAAGCGCGGAGGCCGGCAGCGAAGAGACTTTTCAGGTTGAAGCCGGAGCCGATCTTGACCTGTCGCGGGGCAAGGCAGAGACCGTGCGGGGGCGCGTCCAAGCCACGCTTGACCTGACGCGAACGGCTGCCAATCTCCGCTCTCTGCGAATCACCTCGGCGGCCCACGTCGGGTATCCTTTTGCCCCGGAAGGCATAGCCCATCTTGACCTGACCGCCGCGGGAGAAGAAGGCGAATTCCGCGCCGACGGCAGCATCGAAGTCGACGGCGGCTCCTACATTGGAACCGGCGTCGTCGCCACAGGCATCCGGCTCGATGCAAAGGTTCACGCCGATCCAAAGCAGTTGCTGGTCACGTCGATCGTTGCCCGTCTCCGCCAGGGCGGGCAACTGGAGGGCGAGGTCGCGCTTACCCCTTGGTTGCCCTCCATTCCCGGTGCCGCAACCATGCAGCCGGCCAGTGCCGGCAAAGCCCGCGGCGTCCGAAAGCAACCCGCGGCTCCGGCAGTCCCGCTCCATCCCCCCCCCATCCAAATCCCGGTAAACGGCAAAGTGACGGCCCGTTTCAGAGATGTCTCCCTCGACACGCTTCTCGATATGGTGGGCGCGCCGCCCTTTCAGCGCCTGGGCTTCGATACGCGCATCGACGGTCCCGCTACTGCAACCTGGTCTAAAGGCGATACGCGGACCGTTGTCGTCGCCGCCACGTTCAGCCTCAACGCTCCCGAGCAGTCACTCGCAGGCCCAGCCGTGGCCCCCGCCGACCGGGGTTCCCAGGAAGCGGTCTCTGCTTACTCGGGTGGCGGCGACAAGTCTTCGTCCCCAGGGTCGGGAGTTCCCGCCAGCGGTTCGATCGATGCCACTTATACCCAGCGCGACGGCGCTGTCGATTTGCGCAGGCTCGAGTTGCGGACTCCCGCCAGCCAATTGGAAGCCCGCGGCCATCTGGGCGCTTACCCGCTCACCAGTCCCTCGTCGCTTGCCGTCGACTTCCATTCGCGCAACCTTTGGGAGTTCGATCGCGCGCTGCGCGACCTGGGGCTGAACCGGTATGGGAAGAGCGGCACCGCGGCTCTGCCTGTGGCTTTGGCAGGTCTGGGCGATTTTCACGGATCGTGGACCGGCTCGCTCGCCGAT
Source organism: Occallatibacter sp. (assembly GCA_050014455.1). Taxonomy (GTDB): domain Bacteria; phylum Acidobacteriota; class Terriglobia; order Terriglobales; family Acidobacteriaceae; genus Telmatobacter. The sequence goes on along the minus strand of JBEKDH010000138.1, from coordinate 5,306 downwards.
CCGCACCTGGCCGGAAGCCTCAGAGCCACGCAAATGGCAATCGAGCTGCTCCCCGTCCAGCCAGTCCAAAACGGCAAACCGGCCCAGCCGCAAGCCGTCCAGCCCGGCTTCGTTCCCTGGGACACGGTGGAAGCTACCGGAAGCTACGCCGCCGACCGAATCGACATCACACGCGGCCTGCTCCGCCGCGGGAAGGCCGAAATCGCCTTGAACGGCACGCTCGATGCAGCCCCTTACAGAAAATCGGCTCCGGCGTTCGATGCAAACTCCACACTTCATCTGCGCCTGCGCGCCGCCAGGGTGGGCTTCGACGATCTGGTCCCGTTCACCGGACCGGGCCTGCCCCTTACCGGCGCGATCGATGCCCAACTCCAGATTGACGGCCCCATTCATGCCCTTGGCGGCTCGGGATGGGCCGAGCTGGACGGAGGCGCCGTCTACGGCGAGCCGGTGACGCGCATCCGCGCCCAGGGCGCCATGGCTAACAGCTTGCTCAAGGTGTCCTCAGTTGCCGCCAGCGCGCCCGCCGGCAATCTCTCCGCCACAGGCAGTTATGACCTAAAATCCCAGCGCTTTCAAGTGGATGCCAAGGGCGCGGGCATCGACGTGGCCAAGATAGAGGAACTGCGCCGTCAGGGGCTCGACATTACCGGCAAGCTGGGCTTCTCCGTGCTCGGCTCAGGCACATTCGACGACCCGCTCCTTGAAGTCCACGCCGCTCTTAGCCCGCTAGCTCTGGCCGGAGAACCCCTTGGCGGCCTGGATTTTGCGGCCCACACCGCCAACCGCACCATCACCTACAACGCCACCACCCGGCTGGAGGGCGCTGCAGTGAACCTCCACGGCCAGACCGCGCTCAACGGGGACAACGCCACCGAGGCTGAGCTTGTATTCTCCCATTTCAACATCGGCGCCCTGCTCAAGATGGCCCACGTCGAAGCCCTCACCGGCGAGTCCGCGCTGGCCGGCACCGTCACCGTCGAGGGCCCCTTGGCGCGACCCGAGCAGCTTCGCGGCGAGGCCCGGCTGGACCAGTTGGCGGTCACCGTTGCCGGCGTCCATCTTGCCAGCCAGGGCGGCGTTCACGCCACCTTGGCCAATGCCAGCGTCCATCTCGATCCACTTCATGTCACCGGCGAAGAGACTGACCTGCACGCCCAGGGGAGCCTGAACTTCAAAGGAAAACGTCAACTGGACTTTGCCGCCAGCGGCTCCATCAACCTGCGGCTGGCCGAGACCCTCGATCCCGACCTGACCGCCAGCGGAACCACCACCTTCCAGGTCGAGGCCCATGGCCCGTTGAGCAACCCCGGTTGGCAGGGACGCATCGACTTCCAGGACGGTTCGCTCTCGCTCGAAGACATTCCCAACGGCCTCAGCCAGTTGCACGGCACGCTCGAATTCAGCCAGAACCGCCTGGAGGTCAAGTCGCTGACCGCCATGAGCGGCGGGGGCCTGCTCAGCGTGGCCGGTTTCCTGGCATACGAACACGGCATCTACGCCGACCTCTCGGTCACAGGCAAGGGGATTCGCATTCGCTATCCGCCCGGCGTCAGCTCCCTGGCTGACGCCACGCTGCGCCTGCAAGGCTCGCAGAACAACCTGCTGCTGGGCGGCGATGTGCTCATAACCCGCTTCTCGGTCAGCCCCGACCTGGACTTTGCCGGCCTGGCCGCGCAGGCCAATGCCGTCCAGACCATCGCGCCACCGGACGCGCCCTCCAACCACATCCACCTCGACGTCCATGTGACCTCCTCGCCGCAGTTGAACTTCCAGAACGCCTACGCCAAGCTGGCCGGCAACGTTGACCTGCGTTTGCGCGGCGCCGTCGCCTCGCCCTCGCTGCTGGGGCGCGTCTCCATCACCGAGGGCAACGCCACCATCGCCGGCACCCGCTACGAACTCCAGCGCGGCGACCTCTTCTTCTCGAATCCGGTTCGCATTGAGCCCTCCATTGACCTCAGCGCCACCGCCCGTGTCGAAGACTACGACATTACCCTCGGCTTGCACGGGACGCTCCAGAACCCGGCCATCACCTGGCGCAGCGACCCCCCGCTGCCCGAGGCCGACGTGGTTGCCCTGCTGGCTCTCGGCCGCACCCAGGACCAACAGCGCCTCTATACCCAGCAGCAGGAGCAGGCTCTGGCCAATCCCACCACCGACGCCCTGCTCGGCGGCGCCCTCAACGCCACGGTCAGCAGCCGCGTGCAAAAGCTCTTCGGCGCGGGCAGCGTCAAGCTCGACCCCAACTACCTCGGCGCCCTCGGAAACTCCACCTCCCGCATCATCGTCGAGGAACAGTTGAGCCGCTACGTTACCCTCACCTACGCAACCAACGTGAACACCACCAGCCAGCAGTTGATCCAGGCCGAGGTGGCCATCAATCGCCACGTTTCCCTGGTTGTGGCCCGCGACGAGTCCGGCGTCTTCTCCATGGTCGTCAAGGCTACGCGCCGTTACCGCTGAAATCCGCGTAACTGCTCCCAGGAACCGGAGTCTAATGGTCATCGCAAGCTGTTGTAGGATTCCGGGTTGAGACGGCGGCGATCGACGCAATGAGCTAAGACTGCCGCGCGGACTTGGCGTTCAAAGCACGAAACGGAGTGAGCATATGAACTGGGCGATTCGCAGTACGCAAGCCGCGCTGCTGGCGGCAACGATCGCTGCAACCCTCCTGAGCCCTACCCGGCTCTCCCCGGCCGAGGCTCAGGTCTCCACCTCAGCTTCCACTTCGCAAACGAGCGCACCGCCGGCCAACGATGCCGCAATCCGGCAGAAGCTGAACAAGAAGCAGTTTCGCAACGTGAGAGTGAGCGTCGATCAGGGCATTGCCACCCTGACCGGAACCGTGGACCTCTTCGCCTACAAGGCCGACGCCGAAAAGCGCGTCAGCAAAGTCAAGGGCATCTCCGCGGTGCAGAACCGGATCGCGGTTGCCGGTCCGAGGATTCCCGACGACGTGCTGCGCGCCCAAATTCTTGAGAAGCTGTCCGCCGACCGCCCAGGGTACACCAGCACTTCCAAATCCATCGGCGTCAGCGTCAGGAACGGCCTCGTCGTCCTCGCCGGTCACGTCGGGGCCGAGGTGGACAAGGATCTGGCGCTCGATTTGGTTTCCAACTGTCCCGGCGTCAAGAACCTGGTGAATATGATCGAGGTCGATTCACCCGGCGACATTCACAATCGGACTATTTCCGGACCGGTGACGGTGAGGAATCAGTAGACTTCCATCGTTGGGCAAGTACCTGATCGGCCGCTCCGTGCTCATACGCATTCAGCCGCTAAATGATAGCGGCATGTTGTACGGAACCGTAAGCTGGCAGTTCGGTACGGGGAGCGAACTTTTCGGCGCCTGCGGCAAATCCGGTCTTCTCACTGGCGACCAAGGCCATGCAGCGCCAAAGCTGAAGGCCGCAACCTTTCCCAAAGGCCTGTGTCTAACTTCCAGGACGGCAACCCGGCCGGAGATCCTGGGCCGACTTTGCCGCAGCGGGAGAGCTGGGAGTTCGCCGGGCCCTTGGCCGGTTGCCGCAGCAGTTTTCTCCATCGAAAAGGAGGAGTCAGCCATGACACTTAGAATTCGCACCACCCGGACAGCAATGCTTGCGGCCACTTTAGCCGCAGCCCTTTTGGGTCTTCCCCAGGCCTCTTTGGCCGCCCGTGGCTCCAGCCCCGGCGCTCAGGCGGAACAAGCCAGCCAGGCAGCAAGCGATGCCGCGGCCCGGCTGGACAAGAAGCAGTATCGCAACGTGAAGGTGACCGTGGACAACGGCATCGCCACGCTCACCGGAACCGTCGATCTCTACGAGTACAAGGCCGACGCCGAAAAGCGCGTGCGCAAGGCCAGGGGCGTCACCGCGGTGCGCAACCTGATCGAGGTTGCCGGCCCCACTGTTCCCGACAGCGAGTTGCAGGCCAAACTCATTGAGAAGCTCACCTATGACCGCGTCGGCTACGGCAATACCTTCAACGCCATCAGCCTCAGCGTCCAGAACGGCGTCGTCACCCTGGGCGGCCACGCCCGCACCGACGTGGACAAGGACTCCGCCCTGGCCCTGGTCAGCACTTACCCCGGCGTCAAGGACGTAATAGGCGAGATCGAGGTCGATCCCACTTCCATCATGGACGACCAGATCCGTGTCGCCGTTGCCCGCGCCGTTTACGGATACGCGGCCCTGAACAAATACGCCATCGACCCCGCTAAGACCATCCGTATCTCGGTGCAGAACGGCCACGTCGAGCTCTATGGCGTCGTCGATAGCCAGGGCGACAAGGAAATCGCCTATATTCGCGCCAACGGAGTGCCCGGTGTCTTCAGCGTGAAGAACTACCTCCAGGTCGCCAACGAACCCAGCGAGGCGCAGAAATAGTGCCTTCGCCCACAGATGGCCCAGGCTGGCAGGCTCGCGCTTTAGCCCGCGCCTGCCAGCAACTGCATTGAGAACCTTAGGGGAACTGCCGTAACGCCGTGGTTCGTGCATGGTGTGCGCTTCATGCTCCAAGGGTGGGAAGGGGCCGCCGTTGAACGCTGAATGCGATGCCTTGGCGCTCGAGCCACTGTGATCGAACCCGGCTCCGGAGTGCGGACTTGCGAGGGAAAAGGCCTGCTGCCTCAGGTACGATAGGGCGTGTAGGCCAAAGCTCCAGAGCCCGGATGGCGAAACTGGCAGACGCAGCGGACTTAAAATTCGCAGGGAGCAATCCCATGGGGGTTCGAGTCCCCCTCCGGGCACCATTTCAACATATTGATAACAAACAATTTGACGACAATTCATAGGAGCGTCACCCGCTATTGTCGCCCGTCTCTTGATTGCGAGGTACAATCCTGGGTACAGCCAGTATCCTCCTTTAAATAAAAGACTTACTGAATGACGTAAGGATATTTCTCAGCGTGGCCCGCATGTTCGCTACATTACTCTTGATTTCGAGATGATTTGCGGACTGAATTTGTGGATTCCGGTCTTCTCGGCAATTCACAATGCCTCAGTTTTCACCTGCCGGGTCGAGTGTAAGCTGCTGGTCGTTCCCTGAGGGACCCAGAGCAGGAGCAGGAAGTTGAAAGGTGAAGGAACCATGTGGGTTTCTGAAGTCACTTCACCAACAGCTTCTTGATTGCGCGCAACTCGAGACGGCGCTTTGCGGTGGTTTTGGGATATGTCATCTTGATTTCTCCCAACGCATCAAGGACGATTTGGGAGACGATTAGGCGTGCGTTCTCCTTGTCGTCAGCGGGAACAATGTACCATGGCGCGTGATGAGTGCTTGTCGCATGGAAGCAATCCTCGTAAGCCTTCATGTAGTGTTTC
>JBEKDH010000137.1:0-10876 GCA_050014455.1 Occallatibacter sp. | reverse complement strand
GTCCAGGTGCGAGAGAGGCTTCTGGCCGAAGCGCACGCCATGTATGAGGAAGACATTGCCGCCTGTCGGACCCTGGGAGCATTCGGTGCGGCGCTGCTGCCGGACGAGGGTGGCGTCTTGACCCATTGCAACGCCGGCGCTTTGGCTACCTGCGGCTATGGAACCGCCCTCGGCGTCATCCGCTCGGCCGTCGAGCAGGGCAAGCGTATTCACGTTCTTGCCGACGAGACCCGGCCCTTTTTGCAAGGCGCGCGGCTCACCGCCTGGGAGCTGATGGCCGACCACATTCCGACAACCGTGATTTGCGACAACATGGCCGCCAGCCTCATGCGCGCCGGCCGTATCCAGGCCGTCGTGGTAGGCGCGGACCGCATTGCAGCCAACGGCGACGTGGCCAACAAGATCGGCACCTACAACGTGGCCATTCTGGCTCGCGAGCACGGCATCCCGTTCTACGTGGCCGCTCCCTGGTCCACGGTCGATATGGCCACCGCGACCGGCGACCTGATCCCCATCGAAGAGCGCCCGGCGGTTGAAGTCACCCACCACGGCGGCAAGCAGCTCACCCCCAACGGCGTGGGCATCTGCAACCCCGCCTTCGACGTGACCCCGGCCAAGTATGTAACCGCCATCGTGACTGAACGCGGCGTGCTGCGGGCGCCGTATGGCGAGTCGCTCAAACAGATGGAAGCTTCCGGCTGATTCAAACCGTTCCCGCGCTGGCCGCTCAGGCAAAGAAGCTGATAGGCCGCCCTGGATAGTTGCCGGGCGGTGGCGCGGCGGATTCGGCGTCGCTTTCGGCTGGCAGCTCTTCCGGTTGATCATCCGGTTCGTCGTCTTCGGCTCCACGGGTGGACTTGCCGTTGCTGGGGGAATACGTCTCGTCGCCGGTACGGGCCGAGTTCTCAACCCGCTCCATCGGCAACGGCTCAAGTTCCCTTTCAATGGAGAGAGTGGAGGGCAGCGGGATGAGGTTGGTGATTGGAGTGATTCCCATCTTCGGTCGCTCCTGCTTCAAGGCCGGTTCAAGGGCTTGCCATTGTCCGCATATCGGCAGGATGAAGTGGAACTTTAGCTTTTCTGAAGGAATTGTCCGGGTTCCGGACAGAGTGTCCTACTTCGAGGCACCCACTGTCTAATTCCGCGGCAGCGCTCCTTGATCGCGGCGCGAATTTGTCCAGCTACGGGGCAATCTGTACGAATTCGCGACAGCGCGGTCAAGCAGCACGGCGTACGGGTAAGCGCCTAGCGCCGCAGGGCAAAGACCCCTGGGATGACAAGAGCGGTTCTTTGCGGGGCCCGGGGCAGGGTCCGGTTTTCTTCGAGGAGCGCCATTCCTTCAGCCAGATTCATCCCCGCCGGCACGGGCAGGAAGCCGCCCCGCGCCTCGCTGGTCTCGCGGGCAAAGGTCTTCACCAACAGGGCGCGCGCCACAATGTGCACCTCCAGGCGCTCGGTCTTCCAGTCCGTGGGGCTCACCTCCGTGCGTTCCAGGCTGAACCACCCGCCCTTGTAGAGCCGGCCCAGAATGCCGTATCCGAAGTCCACATTCTCCTCAACGCGGCCGTCGAGCCGAACCAATCGCTTGTAGTGTGTATTCACCCACAGCGTTCCACTCATGGCGTGGAAGATGCGCGCCTCGATGGAGCGGGCCGGATACTCGGGATTGGGGCGAACGCGCAGGCGCTGGCAGCCGGTCTCTTCGCCGTCGTACTCGTAGAGGAAGGCATCGGGAAGCAGCGCCAGAATCCGTCCGATGCGGTTTTCGTCGTCCTCATACTCCTGGCGGTGCTTTGCTTGCTCGGCAGGTGAGGTTAACAGGCGCTGAAGCCGCACCTGTTCCAGGCGGTCTGCTTCAGGAGTGAGAGGGCGTCCATTGCTCATGGCGAGCAGGGTGACGGGGCCCTCAGCGGTCTCCACCTGATCTTCGATACGCGTCTCCCTGGCCGTGCGCCGCTCAATCCAATAGCGCCAAAAGCCGTGCCCGTGATGGTCGTTCAACTCATTGAAGACGACCTCGCGGACAAGCTGGCTGGCCGGCATTGGCGGCGGAGACTGCTGGGCATGGACGCACAAGGCGCCTTGAACCGCCACCAGAAGGCCCACCGTTAACCACAGTCTACGCATCCTTTTTTTGCCCTCCCAAGTCAAGCCTCAAGGGAAGTATGACGGCGCACTGGTAAAGAGCGTGCGAGGTTCCGATGAAAAGAGGGAGAAAAGCACGCAAAAACCCAAAGGAGCCGGAACATTACCGGCAGGACCGGTGAACGGCTGGTATGAAGCCATCTTCAAGGGTTGTCGAAGAGGGCCACTAAAGCTACCCAATATTGCTCACTTCCTGACGGGAAACGGGCGCGCTTCCGATATTGGGCGTTCCGCTGCCGGACACCTTGCTAGACTGAAACCATGTTGGACGAACTGGAGTTTCGCGATCTGGCCGGGACGGCTTTGGACTCGCTGATGCAACACTTGATAGCGCGCGAGGAGGAAGAGGCAGGTTTTGAGGTAGAGGAACAGGGCGGCATGCTGCAGGTGCTCTTCGAGGAACCGGTGGCCAAGTTTGTGATAACGCCCAATGCGCCGGTGCGGCAGATCTGGATTTCGGCGCTCTCAACCAGCTTCAAGCTCGACTGGGATGAGGCGGCCTCGGCCTTCGTGCTGCCGCGCACGGGCGAGCACCTGATGGCGCTGGTGGATCGGCTGATCGGGGAGCAACTACAGGGTTAACACCTATTGTGTAAGTCGGTGATTTCCATCAAGACCAATGGTCCAGGTGACTTTTCAGCCGATTCGGAGGAAAACCAAAATGGATCTAGTGCGATTCGTCTTGAACGTTGCTGGCGCCGGAGTTGTTTCGTCGCTCACAGACTGGCTCTTCGCCGGCGATTGGATTCACAAGAGCTACACCTACCCTGAAATCTGGCGAAAGGGCGCCGAATGGAAGGCGGTTGCTCTGACCAGTCCCCTGCCGTTTCTGACCTGTGGCGTCTTTGCATTTGCGGCCGCCCGGCTGGGTCTCCATGGCATATCGAGTGCGGTCAAACTGGCGGTTGCGGTTTGGTTGATAGGCCCGTTGCCGCTGATCCTCACCAATGCCGCATTCATCAAGATGCACCGCGTCTTTGTCGCGTCTTACGCAACCGGCTGGCTGGTGAAGTTGATGATCGCTGCGTTGGCGTGTGGCTGGTTTCTCCGTTGAGATCGGCAGGAGCACGCCTTCCGCCCGAGGGGTTGAGGGGGCGCGACCAACGCCGCGCCTCTTCAAGACAGGTTGGCTCCGCTCGCGAGATCTCACTCCCTTTCCGCCGAGAAAACGGGAAAGGATGGGGCACGGGCCACTCGCCGCCTAGCGCCCGCCTGGCTGGCTGGCGGCCTGCCGCTTCACAAAGTCGAAGGTGCAAGGGCGGCCTACGAGGCCCAAGCCTTCGTCGCGGGTGCCGGTGCCCTCTGTCTCCTTGAACTGGGCCTTGATGTTATAGCTGTAATCCGTGCCCTGTCCGACGAAAACCCCGCGAGCATATTGCCTGGAGGCGACGATGCCGTTGGCAGAGAGCTTGGCCGTACCATCGTCCGCTATCTTGCCATCGATCGACAAGTAGCCGGGCTGCCCAGCAGTGCCGCGCTCCCCGTGATATGCGCCGTCCTTGACGACGGCGGGAAACTTCCAGGTGTAGCCGGAAGTCTTTCCCTTGTCGGGGCAGGTAAGAGTCGTTAACCAGTTGCCGTCGAACTTCTCTCCCGCGATCGAAACTCCCGGCAAAAGCATGAGAGCGCAAACAACAAAGAATCGTACCGCCTTCCGCATAAGCCTTCCCTCTTTCGGGGAGCAATTCTAACAGGGCTCTCCCGCGGCGGTCCACAGCCGCCGGCCAGTTGCTGAGAAGCGAACGATCCGGCGTGAGCACCGGACCGTCCGCTAGTTTCTACTGGAGGGAATAGACAGTCTTGAGAACCTTTTCCGCTACCGACTTGGGGAGCGGAGCATAGGAGAATGCCGAGACCTCGCCCTCGCCGGAGTTCACGATCCAACTGAGCAGATCTTTGATCACCTTGCCCTTGGCGGGATCGGCGGAGTGAACCGGAATGAGCAGGTAAGTGAAGCTGGAGATGGGATAGGCATCCTTGCCAGGCGCGTTGGTGATGGAGACGCGGTAGTCGGTGGGGAGTTGCTTGATGCTGGCCGCGGCCTCGGTGACACCTTCGATGCTGGCTCTCTCCCAATTGCCGGCGGCGTTCTGCACTTCGCCGTAGCTGATCTTGTTCTGCAAAGCATAGATCAGCTCGACGTAGCCGATTGCGCCAGGCAACTGGCGCACCAGTCCTGCCACGCCCTCATTGCCCTTGCCGCCCACTCCCACCGGCCAACTGGGCGAGGAGCCCTTGCCGGGGCCGTTGGCCCACTCGGAGCTGACCTTGCTCAGGTAATCGGTGACGATGTAGGTGGTGCCGCTGCCGTCCGAGCGGTGCACGACGATGATCTTCTTGGAGCCTTCCGGAACTCCCGAGAGATTCACTCCGGGGTTGTCCTTAACGATGCGGGGATCGTCCCAGCGCGTAATTTTGCCCAGGAAGATGTCGGCCAGTACGCCTCCGCTGAATCGGACGTCGCTGACGCCGGGGACGTTGAAAATGGGTACAACGGCGCCAAGTACGGTAGGAATATGAACCAGCTTGATCTTCGATGATGCCAGCGCATCGTCGGTCATCGGCATGTCAGAGGCCCCAAAGTCCACAAGCCCTGCGGTGACCTGGCGGATTCCGCCGCCCGAGCCGATCGACTGATAGTTGATTTCGACGCCGGGATGCGCGGCGCTGTACTCGGCGAACCATTTGGAATAGATCGGGTAGGGGAAGGTGGCGCCCGCCCCGGTCAACTTCTGTGCCTGAGCGGCGCTCATGGCCAATACGAACAACAAAACGGCAAGCAACGTCTTCTTCACGAATAGCTCCCTTGCAGATGAACTGCCGTACATCATTGTCTACCGCCAATGTTACGGGGATTTGAACAGATTGAGGATTGCGGGGATTTACTGGACCGGCTCCAGCGCTTCCGGTGATCCGGGCTCCAGGGGCAGCGTGAAGTGAAAGGTGGCGCCAGCGCCCAACTCGCTTTCAGCCCACAGGCGTCCGCCGTGAGCCTGAACAATGTGCTTGACGATGGCCAAGCCCAGCCCAGTTCCGCCGGACTCGCGGGAGCGGGCTTTATCGATGCGGTAAAAGCGTTCGAAGATGCGATCCAGGTGCTCTGAGGCGATGCCGGGACCAAAATCCTGGACGAAGAACTCGACCTCGGTGGCAAGCTGCCGGGCCCCGGCGCGGATGCGCTTGCCCGCCTTGGCGTACTTGAGGGAGTTCTCAATCAGGTTGCCGAAGACCTGATGCATGGCGTCGCGGTCGGCCATCACGGGCGTATCCGGCGCGCCTGCCGATTCCAGTTCGACTCCGGAGTCGACGACGATTCCAGCCAGGGATTCAACGGCGTCCTGCAGCAGTGCCGAGGCGCGGATCGGCTGCAAGGTGAGCTTGTAGTCGGGGCTCTCGACACTGGCCAGGGCGAGCAGATCCTCGGTGAGGCGGTTCATGCGGGTGGCATTCTTGAGGATGACGCCGAGGAATTCGCGGGTGATCTCGGGGCGCGTATACGGGTCTTCGATAAGCGTCTCGACGTAGCCCTGAATGGAGGTAAGCGGCGTGCGCAGCTCATGGCTGACGTTGGCAATGAAGTCGCGGCGGGTTTTCTCGGCAACCTCGATGGCCGTTACATCGTGGAGCACGACGAGCGCGCCGCCGCTGGGCAGTGGAGCCGCGTTGATCTCGAAGATGCGGCCTGGCGCCAGGGAGCTGGCCCGGCCAAAGCGCACCTCGGGCTGGCCAGGACGATGTTCGAGCGCGGCGCGAACGCAGGAGAGAATCTCGGGATCGCGGAGGGAGTGGGCCAGCGGCCGGCCGGCGCGAATCTGGATTCCGGCAATGCGCCGCATGACGGCGTTGGACCAACTGACCAAACCCTCTGGGGTAACGGCGACGACCGCCTCCTGCATGGAATCGAGCATGGCGGCCAACTCATGGCGGCGGCTCTCGATCTCGGCGAACTGTTGGTCCAGGCGCTCGGCGCTCTGGTTGAGAGAAGCTTCAACGGCCGAGAGCTCATCGTCGCCAGCCTCCGCAAGGCGGGCGCTAAGGTCGCCATCGGCGATCCGCCGGGCAAAGGCGGACATCCGTCCGAGGCGCGCGGTAATGCGGCCGCCAACCCAGGCAGCCACCGGCAGGGCGGCTGCCAGCGCGATCAGGCCGGCGCAAAGCGACTCAAGCGCCAGCCGATGGAATCCATGGGCTGCGCTGTGCTCTGCCAGGGGACGAACGAGTAACTCCATGGCCGCGATCTCAAAGACCAGCAGCAGGAGAATGAGTCCAAGCAGCTTTGTAAAGACTTTGGAGGTCAATGAGCGCCGCTCCCATCCGGCACGTTCCGGCGCGCAGCTTGCCGTTTATTCCCCCTTGGGAAGCTCGAAGCGGTAGCCGGCGCCGCGCACTGTCTTCAGATAGCGCGGATTCTCCGGATCGATCTCGATCTTCTCACGAATGCGGCGCACATAGACGTCGACTGAGCGGGGCGTGACAAAGCGGGCGTCGCCCCAGACGGCGTCGAGCAGGCGATCGCGGCTGAAGACGCGACCGGGGTGCCGAGCAAGGTAATCAAGCAGGCGGAACTCGGTGGCCGTGGTGGTGGTCAGCTCGCCGCGCACCCTCAACTGCATGGCGTTGGCGTCGATGATGACCTCTTCAAAGCTAATCACGGAGGGCGTCGTGGGCCGCTCGAAGCGCCGCAGTACGGCCTTGACGCGAGCCACCAGCTCACGGGTGGCAAAAGGCTTGGTAATGTAGTCGTCGGCGCCCAGCTCCAGCCCCAGCACGCGGTCGTTTTCACTGGCGCGCGCGGTCAAAAAGATGATGGGAATGGTGGACAGGGCGGCGTTCAAGCGCAGGCGGCGGCAAACATCCAGGCCGTCTCCGCCGGGAACCATGATGTCCAGCAGAAACAGCGCTGGCGGCTGGCGCTCGGCATCGGGAATCAAGTTGGTGGGGGTGACAAACAGGCGCGCCGCAAACCCAGCTGCTTCCAGGTGATGCTGCACCAGCCGCGCAATATCGGTGTCGTCCTCAAGAACAAATACGGTTTGGCTCAAAAGCTCTGCCCTCGCCCTGCGGCCGTTGACTGCAAGATGCGGAGGCCGCACGGAACCATTAACAGAGTAATTCAGCGAGGCAAATAGATTGCAAACGTTCGATGAATTTGGGGCGGAAGGGCGCCGGTTGAGTCAAAGCTCCGCCGCGGCTCCGTCGTTTCCATCTTCATTCCTGTTGACTCTTGCCAGCAGCCTCTGGCACACTTCGTTCGCGTGTTCGGCAACCCGATGAACGCGTCTTAATTTGCTCCGGCTGCCTGTTCCCGTTTTCCCCTGGCAGCCTCTGCCGCTTTGTACCGCGGGCAGCTCCGGCGGGCGCTATCAGGCAAGCTAAACCAGCGAAACAGGAGGAATCATGAAGAAGTACTTCGCGGAACTCGTGGGCACCTTCATCCTGGTGCTCTTTGGCGTTGGAACAGCAGTCTTCGCCGGCGACAAGGTGGGCATTGTGGGCATCGCTCTGGGCTTCGGCCTGGGGCTGATCGGCGCGGCTTACGGGATTGGCCCCATCTCCGGCTGCCACATCAACCCGGCCGTGAGCCTGGGCGTGTGGATCGCGGGGCGGATGAGAATACTGGATCTGCTTGGATACTGGGTCGGGCAGTTTCTGGGCGGTCTGCTGGGTGCGTGGGTCGTCTTTTCGATCGCCAAGGGAGTGGACGGAGGCTATAACCTGGCCGCCAGCGGCCTGGGCCAGAACGGCTGGGGCGTGGGCTACCAGGGCGGCTACGATATGACCTCCGCCATTGTCTTCGAGTTCGTGGCCACGCTGATCTTTGTCATCGTGATTCTGGGTTCGACGCAGAAGAGCGCGCCGGCGGGCTTTGCCGGCCTTGCCATCGGCATCACGCTGGTGGCGATTCATCTGACGGGCATCCACGTCACCGGCGTGAGCGTGAACCCGGCTCGCAGCCTTGGCCCCGCGCTGCTGGTGGGCGGCAAGGCCCTCGAGCAGGTGTGGCTCTTCTTGCTCGTGCCCAGCCTGGGCGGCGCAGTGGCCGGATTGATCTTCCGCCTCAAGGCGCTCGAAGCTGACTGAAATTGGGCCAGCAGAGAAACGCCGGGGAGCCGCCGCTGGCGCGGGCAGCTCCCCTGGGTTGTTGTGTCTGGCAGGCGTCTCGCGCGCCGGTCAGGCGATCGGATCGCCCTCGGCGGCTTCGAGCTCGGCGATGAAGTCGACCACCGCCTCGCTCCAGCCGTCGATGTGCGTCCACTCGCCGTAGCCCACTCCGTTGCGGTTGCTGGCCACGTTGACCACGTAGCTCTTGCCCTTGGGCGCGGGAACGCGATCGTGCGACTGCTCGTCGGTGATGACCACGATCCGGTCGTACCCATCCCGGCAGTCAGCCTCCGCCTGCTTGAGAGCTTCGCCCAGGTAGGTTCCGGAGTGCGGCTGGCTGCGGTCCAGAGCGTCGCGCAATGCCATCCCACGGCGAGACGGCACCAGCTTCGCCTGATTCGAAAAGGTATAGATCGTCACCTTCTCCGCAATCTCCCGGAGCAGGATGGCCAGCCCGTACGCGGGGTCGGTGCGGCGCATCTCCGAGCGGCTGGAGAGGGCCACCTCCATGGAACCGGAGACATCCACCAGCAGGACGGTGTGCCCGGCAAGCCGGGCGGTGCGCCCATCGAGCGCGCGGAACATCGCGTCCTCCAGCGGCTGCTCCCACTGCGGAGCGCTGCGCGCAGCGGCCAGAAAGCGAAAGGGCAGAACCCGGTCCGTCTTCAGGCTGGCGAGCGAGGCCAGCACCAGCTCCTCGCTGACACAGGCGGCGTGCATGTTGCGGAGGTTCCGCAAGAGTGCCAGCGCGCCCAGCTTGCGCTCGGCGAGCAGCCGCTCCCATACTTCGCGCTTGCCGGCGCCCTCTGCGCCTTCGCCGCGTCCGGCGGCCGAGAGCGCAACCTCCCAGGTGTCGGGCGTGACCAGCTCATTCTGAGCCAGCCGCTTCCACAGGGCTGCCTGCGCCACATCCACCGGGCGCGCGTGCGAAAGGAAGAGCACATCGCGCAAGCGAACGACGCCGGCGCGGTCGTACTTGGCCAGCGCGTACTCGTCGAACTTGCCGAATGCCGCGGCCAGGCCCTTCTTCACCTGTGCGGAAAGCGGCTGGCGGCCTCCGGCCCAGTAGATGGCGACAAACTCGCTCAACTCATCAGCGCGCTGGATGACGCGCGCCAGGGTCTCGGCCACCAGTCCGCGATGTGAGGCGTGGCGGGCCATCTCCCGCACCAGCAGCAGCGGCGCGTGGCGCAGCTTCATCCGCTCGCGGGCCTCGACCGCCAGCGCGGCTACCTTCTCCGCTGCAACCTGCGGGACAAGCTCATGGATGCGGCCGGCAATCTGCACTCCGTCTTCGTAGAACTCGTCCTCCCACAACATGCAGGAAAGCACGGAGCGCCGGAGCATCTGCTCCGGCGTGACGATCTTGGCGGGCCCTCCCTCGTGGGTGCGCGGACCGATATGCTTGTGCAACTTGAGAATGTTCAGGCGCATGGAGCGCCCCCTTTCTGCGTTCAAAGAAACTGCCGGGGAATAATCGGGTACGGAGTGCGTGAAGCGAGCTACACCAGAGTACTCCCTGGCGGCAGGGATCGAACCTGCACCTCCGCTTGCGCGGCGCTCTACCGTTGATGAACCCGTGCCCAGCGCCACCGGCAGGCTGTTCATTGTTTGCCTTCAGCCGATGTCAGCGGGCGCGCGGCTTCGTCTTCGTCTTCGTCGCCGCCGTCCTTGACGATGACGGGAACGCGTCCAAAACCGCTTTCGCGAAACCCGGGCGTAGCCTTTCTGCGGGTCTCGCCGAAACACAGCGCCAGCTTCTGCATTTGCTGCCAGTCCGGACGATTGCGATCCTGGTAATCCGTGCATTCGTACACGGGAAACGGAACCAGACGGCTCGGATGGGCATTGGTGCAGATCGCCATCACATCGGATTCGCGGTAGCCGACGGTGAACTGACCGTTGCTGCAACTGCGGCACAGGTGTTCACCGCCTGCCGGCGTGCCGTTCTTCACCTTCAGCTTGCTCATGACAATGCATTTCTATCCGGACGCGCCGGAGGGTTGCTGGCCGGGGAACAAGCGGCGACGGAACGTTTGGCGCCTTACCATTCTGGCCACCTGACCTCGCGGCCAGGACAGGATTCGAACCTGCATCTCCTCATGTTCAATGAAGTATCCGTCACCTATGCCACCGGCCAAGGTGGCTGTCTTGGCGCGCTCTTCAAAGGCGACGCCGGTGAATGGTGCTGGCCGGGGAACAAGCGGCGACGGGACGTCGGTGCCTTGCCATTCAGCCACCGGGAATTGCTTCCCAGGCGGGACTCGAACCCGCAAGTAGGGTGAAGTATCCGTTGCCTACGCCACCGGCCAAGGTGGATGTCATGGCGCGCCCGTCGAGGGCGACACCGCCGATGAATTGCTGGCCGGGGAACAAGCGGTTGCGGAACGTTAGGCGTCCTAAGCCACTAGACGACCTGAGCTTGCGCTCAGGGCAGGATTCGAACCTGCGTCACCCGCGTGACAGGCGAAGTAACCGCGACCTATGCCACCGGCCAAGGTGGGTTCCTCAAACTGCAATCCCCCAAAAACTACGCCGGGGAATGGGCGAAGAGAGTTCGGAGCCTCTTCTCCACGGCGCCTTCCACCCCAGCGACGAAGACCTATCGCTGGGGACCCCGGCCTGGTGC
>JBEKDH010000136.1:0-10999 GCA_050014455.1 Occallatibacter sp. | reverse complement strand
AAGTTGTAGAGATCGTTGATCTGGCCATTGGCGGAGTTGGTTGGCCGGTTGGCATTGAAGCTGTAATAGCCGTCGATGAATCCACTCAGGTCCATGGGGCCGACGCTCCAGGTGGGCGCTGCCGGAGCCGCCGGGGCTGCTGGAGCCGCCGCTGGAGCCTGATCGGCCGCAGGCGCTGTTGCTGGCGGAGCCGGTGTTTGCGCGCCGGCCATGATGGCGATGGCCATTGCGGCTCCGCCCAGAGTTTGCAGGATGCGATTCGGGTTCATTGACATCGGCACTTCTCCTCCAAAAAGAATGTGGTTGTATTACACAGAATGATTTCAGCCAAAGAGCTGGGGTTAGTGGAAACACCTTCTTCAGTGCAATCTCCCTGCCAGCCCGGCCTTCAGAGCCGCGCGGACAAGACTTCCGCATGGGAATCCAGGACGAGGATTCACGTTTCCCTGAGGCGGTCCTGCCGTTTCGTCTTAACTCTAGTAAGCCAAAGATGACATAAAGAAGCCATGATGATTTCAAAAAGATGTCCTTATGTTTCCCTTATGACATTCCTTATATCGATCGGGGTGGGAGGCGCTTGGAGCACGGGGCGCATACAGGAAGCGCCATGAGAAGTCCATTGGAGGCCTGCTAAAATCTCACTACGCCTTCCCCGCGCCGATCGAGCAACGCATCTCTTCAGTGGGATGGCGGCGCCGGCTGCGGTAAGGCGAGCACATTCCATTTGAGACGGTGGCGCGGCGCCGGCAGGATTTCCGGGCACCCCGTCCGAATCGAGAGGAAACTAGGCCGATTGGCTGGTAGCTACATTCCCGTGCGTTCTCCCTTCGCCGCCCTGCGCTCGCGCGGCTCAGGGACGCGTGTGCTTCTATTTGTGCTCGAGTGCGCTCTGGGTATCCTGGCTGTCGTTCTTGTGGCTGCATTGGCGCACTGGTCGGGTTGGCTGATGCCGGTGGCGGTTCTGCTTTACCTGCTGATTGTGGTACCAACCGCCCTGCTGTGCGGCTTCTGGCAGGCGGCCATCGTTTCGCTGTCGGCGGTTCTGATGCACGCCTACTTCACAGCGCGGCAGCCTCAACTGCGCGGCCTGCCGAACCCGGCGGACGATCTCGTGAATACCGTCACTCTGCTGGCATTCGTGCTGGTGGCGCTGGTGGTGAGCCGGCTCTCGGCGCGCGTCACCGGGCACGCCAGGGAGGCTGAATCCTGGGGCGGGCAAATGCACGATCTGTACGAGTTCACCCGGCGGACGCTGCAGATGAATCTCCACATGGAGCCGGGACCGCAGTTGGCCGAGCTCGTCCATGAAATCTTCGCGCTGGAGGCGGTAGCGGTCTTCGATGCCGACCTGCACCGTGTGTATCAAGCCGGAATCTGGAACACCGACCCCCAGGAACTGGCGCAGAACGTCTACTATTTCGAGACCTCCGACGACGATCCCGTTACCGGCCTCGGGCGGCGTGTCGTCCGGCTGGGGACGGTGCCGGTAGGCAGCCTGGTGATGCGCGGCGAGACCAGCCCGCTCACCAACAACGCCATCGCGTCGCTGATCGCCATTACCTTCGACCGCTACCGCGCCTTCGCCAACGAAAGCCGTATTGAGACCGAGCGCCGCACCGAACAGCTTCGCGCCACGGTGCTGGATAGCCTGGCCCATGCCTACAAGACGCCGTTGACAGCCATCCGCGCGGCCAGCACGGGTTTGGGAGAGATGGGCCACCTGTCGCCGGGACAGGCGGAGCTGGTGGAACTGATCGATGAGCAGGCCGACGTGCTCAGTGAGCTTACCACCCGCCTGCTCACTACCGCGCGCCTCGATGCCGGCGAGGTCGCCATTCATCGCACCCCGGTCGCCGTTGGATCGCTGATTGAAGAGGTGGTGGACAGCCTCAGGGATCGCCTGGCGAGCATGAAGGTCTCGATCGATCTCGAGGACGAAAGTCTGATCGTCTGCTGCGACCGCCAGATGATGGTCATGCTGCTTACGCAGTATGTTGACAATGCTTGCAAATACTCGATTTTCGGTACTACGATCACCATTCGCGCCGTTCGCTCCAAAGCGGAGGCAATCTTTTCCGTGCATAGCTACGGCGCCGCGATCCCCATGACGGACCGGGAGCGTATCTTCGATCGCTACTACCGTTCCTCGACCTACTCGAACCGCGCCCCCGGCACGGGTATCGGCCTTTCGGTGGCCAAGCGGGTGGCGATGATGCATGGAGGGTATGTCTGGGTCGCCAGCGATGAGATCGAGGGGACCACATTCTTTGCGGCAATCCCAGCCGTAACGCAGAAGGAGTGTTCTTGATGAGCCAACCAGGCTATCGCATTCTTGTCGTCGACGACGAATCGGCCATTCGCAGGGCGCTTAGGCCTCCGCTGGTTGAACTCGGCTTTCAGGTGGCCGACTGCTCGCGCGGCGAGGAGGCGCTGCAGATGATGCGCGCCGCCGTCTACGATGTCGTCCTGCTCGACATCAATATGCCCGGCATCGGCGGCATTGAAACCCTGCGCCGCATTCGCGCCTTTGCCCCCCGCCTGCCCATCCTGATGCTGACGGTCCGCGACCAGGAAGAGGACAAGGTGCAGGCGCTCGACCTGGGCGCCGACGACTATGTCACCAAGCCTTTCAGCACGCGGGAGCTGATTGCGCGCATCCGCGCCGCGATTCGCCGCGTCCGCGCCCCGGCCCGCGCCGAAGACGCGCCCATCGAGATCGGAGAGATTCGCATCGAGCCGGTCAAGCGCACCATCACCAAACGCGGTGAGCCGCTCCATCTTACCCGCAAGGAATTCGACATTCTCCACTGCCTGATGAGCCGCGCCGGCCGCGTAATCACCTATGCCCGTCTGCTCACCGCGGTGTGGGGAGCCGAAAGCCGCGAAGAGGTGGAATACCTGCGCACCTTCGTCCGCCAGTTGCGCAAGAAGATCGAGGACGATCCTTCCAATCCGATTTACCTGCTGACCGATGTGTACGTGGGCTATCGCTTCGCCGATGCCCAGGCCTTCCAGCAGGAAGAGAGCGCGGAGGCTGACTCGGAAGCGAGCGGGCAGGAACTGGCGCCGGAATAGATCAGTTGCCTTGGTCTTTCAGCACGGGAATCAGCCTGGCTGAATTCTCTACTCGTCGTAATGCAGCAAGCTGAAGACGTCGTACTCAGTAAATCGGCTGCGGCCCTTCAAAAAGTCCAGTTCGACGGCAAAGGCCAGACCGGCGATCTCTCCGCCTAACTGCTTAACCAGCTTCACGGTGGCCTCCATGGTGCCCCCGGTGGCCAGCAGGTCGTCCACCAGAACCACGCGCTGGCCGGGCTGGATCGCGTCCAGGTGAATCTCCAGCGTGTCGGTGCCGTACTCCAGCTCGTAGGTCACGCGGGCCACGGGCGCGGGCAGTTTGCGCGGCTTGCGCACGGGCACAAAGCCCGCGTTCAGCCGGTAAGCCAGCGCCGGACCAAAGATGAATCCCCGCGCCTCGATGCCCAGCACCAGGTCGATTCTGCGCTCGATATAGTGCGCCGCCAGCGCGTCAATCAGCTTGGCAAAGCCGGTTTTGTCCTTCAGCAGGGTCGTAATGTCGTAGAAAAGAATCCCCGGCTTGGGGAAATCCGGCACTGTGCGCACCAGCGCCTTCAGGGCTTCCACGTTGATGGGAGTTGCGGCATTGATCGGATGAAATTCTGCGGGCATTCGTCCGTTCCTTCCTGAACAAGACCTGCACGTGTTTGCGGGAAGTGAACAGGCGCATCCGCGGTTCGGCTTCCCAGTAGATTATAAAGGGTCGCGAACAGGCCGGAAGCGCGACTTCACATCCGGGCCACAATCTTAGCTAATTCGCGCATCTGCTCGGGCTTCATGGAATCGATCTCAGGCAGCACAATATCGACATCGAGACCATAACCGTCGAAGGAGCGGTTGTCGCCATAGAGATTGCTTCTGCCCAGGGCGATTCGATAGCTGAGCCCGGTGCGCGGCAGCACCGAATATCCGGGCTGCATAAACTGACCTACTCCGAAAGTGTTGACTCCGGCGACGATCGTCTGCGGGAGCGACGCTAACTCCGTTGTGAGCATTTCGCAATCGGAGCCGCAGCGGGAGTTGACCAGCACCAGGACACGCAGATCGCCCGGTTTGGGATCGAACCGGCGTTGCAGGTATGTCCACTTGGGCGAACTGACGGCCACGGTTCGCGGGCAGCCCGGAGGATAAGGCTTGGCCATTTGATGGAGTTGGTCCTGCAGGAATTCCTTCTGGTCAGGCAGGATGGCAGGCGTGCTTTGGATGGAATAGTTCCAGCGCAGCGGAGCATAGAGGCACGAAGAGGTAAGCTCCTTGCCCAGGTCTCCAAATGGGATCATTCGACTATCGTCGAACCAGTCTTTGAGAGCATCGAGGCCGTAGCCCCAGGAACCGCCGCTGTTGTCGCGCAGATCGACGATCAACACGCGGTCTTCAGGTACGCGGTGCGCCCAACCTGCACGCGACACCTGCTCGTAGTTCTTCCAGCTGAATGTGGGCAGGCGCGCGTAGGCGACGCCCTCACCAAACCGCTCGATTCGCGTCGGGTCGCGATGCAGTTCCGCCCACATCGCCCTCAGTACCGGAGACCAGCCGGCGCCTCCGGGGCTGGCGATTGGATGCAATGGAATCCAGGCGCCGCCGCAGCGCACCGATTGTGGAGCGCCATAAGAGGACGGCATGGAGATATAGCTTGTGTCGGCGAAGCTCTTTGACCCGCTCTTCCATAGCTTTGCTCCGCGCGGATGCAGGCCGGGATCGTTGGGCGCAATTGGAAAGGAGTTACCTCCGGCTCGAATCTCTTCGCAAGGAGCGCCCGGCGCACTGGCAAGAAGCGCCGTCTGCGAGCCGTCGTAGGTCGACCAGCGATTGAGCGGGATCTGCGTATGGTTGTCGCGCTGGAAGGCGATGAGAGCGTCAAAGGGCGCGAAGGCCTGGTCAAATGGAATCTGGTCGGATCCTTCTGCCGCGAGCTGTTTGCGCCAATCGGCAAACCACTGATTCCAGTTCCAGCCGCGGGCCGCCGCGCTGTCCCAACCGCCATACGCGCGCTCCATCACAGGCTCCAGCACATCCAGGTCGGCAAGCAGCAGGTCTGCCCGAACGTGGCGCGGGCCGATTAACATTTTTATGCCAGGCTGACGGGACCAACTCGATGGGGTGAGCAATGAATGGGATGTCCACGGCGGCGCAAAGGGCTGCTCTTTCAACAAGCTTCCATCCGGAAGAATGAGGCCGAGGCCCTTCAGGTATGCCTCTTCCGATGCAATCTCCGCCGGCGTGAGCGTTGCATGAACCGGCGAAGGGCGATGCGCGACCCGCACGAGCAACCAGAAAGATCCCAGCAGGAACAATGCGACGAGCGTCGCGCTCCAGCCAATAACTCGCAACCAGAGCCGCCGCTTTGGCTTCTGTGCGACATGATCGAGAATCGGATCGTTCTCGCCGGACATTCGTTGTCTCCCAGGGAAGATGTGCCATGAATGCCTGGCTTCGCGTGCCAAGCCCCGGAATCCCTGCCACGCCCCTTCGATCCAGAGCGAACTCAACCCCTCGGTTTTCGCTCTCATCCAGACAGTGTTCGACCAGGTGGTCTACTCGGCTGCCCCACGGCCCGCGGCGCAGGCTGGCCCGCAGTTCGGCTTCCCTGGAGATTATAGCGGGAAGGGGTCAGCGGCCGGCTGGGATCGACTGGCACAGACCGATCGCACCAACGCATCCACTCCGATCCTATGAGCCCAGGAGCACCGCGCTCGGCTGCCTCCACCGGCTTGATGCTCCCTTCGCTGGAGCAGAATTGACGTCCGCTCGGTAGAAACGCTCTAGCGCACAGCGCTCAGGTCAAGCCGAAGCAGCTTGGCGGGATCTAGATAAGCGCCCCGCCAGCGGACGGCCCAGTGCAGGTGCGCCCCGGTGACGCGCCCCGTAGCTCCGCTCAGGCCCAGCCGGTCGCCGGTTGCCACTCGCTGGCCCTCGCCAACGTCGATGCGGCTCAGGTGCATGGAGATCGTGAAGAGGCCCAGGCCATGGTCGATCGCCACGCAGTTGCCCTCGTAATAGAGCGGCCGGGCCAGCACCACCACCCCGCTGTTGCCGGCCAGCACCGGCGTCCCCGCCGCGGCGCGGAAATCCATCCCTTTGTGGATGCTGGCCAGCTTGCCGTTGAACGTGCGGCGAATTCCAAAGCTGTCGGTTGGCGGCGCCGCCACCGGCTCACGAAAGCTGGCCGACCAAAGCGGCTCAGGCGCGCTCGCGCCAAAGACCTTCTGCTTGAGCGCCTGTTCCGCCTTGATGCGCTGGAGATCCTCGGGTGCAGGCTCGACAAATTGAGGCGCTACGGTGAGCGATTCGGTTCGGTACTGCGCAGGGTGGATTTCGACGGTGCGGCTCAGAGCGCGCACGCCGCTCCTGGCAAGCCGGACACTCCCCTGTAAGGTGGAAGGGCCAGCCGGCGCCTCGACATCGACGCCGGCTAGCGCAAACCACGTCCGCCCGTCGCGGCCGCGAAAGAACTCCAGCTTGCGTCCCAGCCACTCACCGTCCACGCCGACGGCATCGGGAGCCTCCACGCGGATCAGTTCCGGCGAACCGGCCTGGACCACCGCGGGGGTCAGCGTAACGGCAGATGTTTGCGATCCGGCGCGTTCCGGCCCCAGCCAGAGGACCAGCATACATAGGATCGGAGTAAGCCATCTGCCCGCAGCATGAAGATTGAGCGATCGCATCAAGAGAAAGAATACCTGCCCAGGGCGCTATCGCGGATGCGCGGCCTGCCATTTGGCTACCCGTTCCTCCACGTCGGCCAGTTCGTCGGCGGTAATGTGAGTTCCGATCATCTGGCGGTTGGCGGCGTACTTCTCCTGATTTGGCCCCTTCACCGCGGCGGCGAGATCCAGCCAATAGTAGGCTTCCACGTCGTCGTGCGGAACGCCCTGGCCCATGGAGTAGAGCACACCGAGAGTGGCCTGCGCGCCCGCGTCCCCCTGCTCGGCCGCCTTGCGATACCAATCCGCAGCCTGCGCCATATCCCGCGCGACGCCCCGGCCGTCGCGGTAGAGCGCGGCCAGGCGCAACTCGCCGCCGATGTCGCCCTTTTCCGCGGCCTTGCGATACCACTCGGCTGCCTGCTTGTAATCTTCGGCCAACTGCTTGGAATTGCGGGCTTGCCCGCTGCCCGCCGCACAGTTGTCCCCCACTTGCACCTGCGAGGCCACATCGCCGGAATTGGCCTTGGCCAGCAGGTCGAGACTGGCAGCCTGGGTGCTGGAGTTCTGCGCAACGGCAGCGATCAGCGCCGATGCAATGAGCATGACCAGTATGAGTTGTTTACCTTGTGCTCTCACGAACCCCAGTCCCCCATCCGAAACTGTTGATAATACCAGTTTACTCAGTTATGAAGCCGGAGCGGGCATGGATGGAACGGCGAATTCGGAAGCCGATATTTGGTTTCTCAGGTCCGCAAATCTACTGGGATATCTTTCCCCCACTGATCCACCATTCAACCACGTCCGCCTCTACCGGCGTCGGCACCTCCCATCGGCGCATCAACTCTGCAATTGCGCTCGGTGGAACGACTGCGGCGCGACTCTTGTTCTGACTCTGCAGATCGTGCGATGTCGCTTCGACGTAAACAATTCGTGCCCGCGCGCGGTAGTCGGTTAGCAAATCGACAAGTTGCCCGCGAATCTCGCGACTGAGGTTTGTGGCATTCAAAACGAAGTCTTGTCGCTGTCTCAGAAACTCGCGCGCCTTCTCTCGTGCGTGTTGGATCACCTTGCCCTGGTTGCCTGTCGGCGCCTCGCCCACCTCTTCGCGAATTGCATCCAGTGAAACCACTGGCAATTCTGGCAGATGCTGACAAATCCATGTATCCTTGCCCGATCCTGGCAACCCGGACATGATGGTCGCGTAGCAACGAAACTCCTCATGAACAGGATAGTTGGGATCGCGATTCTCCGCTCGGAAATACTCGAAGCGGCTGTGTGACGAAGCAAACTTGCGCGGGCCATCGAAACAGTTCTGCTCCCGGCAGTATTCTTCAAAGAGTTCGACCCGTTCGAGCAAACTTTCTTGGTCGGCGCAGTGCCGGCCCAGAATGTCAGCCTTGGCGAGCAGGCCAAGCAGATCGCAACGCGCGGTCTGGCCTATCAGGAATGCTTGACGTTGCGAATCTTTGCGGCTGACCAGATGAAACGGAGACTGATGATAGCGAATCAGAGCGCACACCTGCTCCCTCTCCACGAAATCAGCACCCATCTCCCAAAGAATTCTCCTCGCGTCGATTGCACCTCGCGCCGAGTGTCCGCGACTGCTAATGCGACCGGACTCCACGCGCGTACAGGATGGCTTTGCCTGGTCATGCAACAATGCTGCGGCAAACACAATTTCGCGTTCTTGTTTCGGCAGGAAGCGCCACTCTGAAAGATTGACGAGCGCATCACAGACCATCCGAACGTGAGTCCAGACATCCCCTTCTGCATGGAAGATCGGGTCTTGCACACAGCCCCGCATCGCACGTAGCCAGTCATACTCCGCGTCGGGAGTATTCCAGTCCACGCGCCAGTTGGGAGAATCCGGACATAAAAAGGGCAGTCGCTTCATGACTCAGTCGAATCCTCCCCGTTTGCGGACACTATCGGAAGCAATAAAACAAGCAAGCTCAGCAAGCAAAGATGTCAACACCTTTCCGAAGCAGGTTCGGTTCAATGGGGCGGTCCATCCAATGCTCGCCCTCATCTTCAACCGCCTGGGAAAAACTGCTACGTGCGTACTTGTACCTGCCAAGCACTTTGCCGTCTTCTTCCCATTTGATGTAAAGACCTTCCATCCATTCGGACGATGCACATTGCGAAGGCCCAAGAAAGCATTCAAATCTGTCAATCAAGCCACTACCAAGAACGGGCACAGAGACGACCGGAAAGCCATCAAGCACTTTGCGCCTCAAATCCGTGCTCAAAAACTCTCCCGTTTCACGGGCCAGCAGATCGAACTCCAAGAAGTAATGCGGCAGTTCGTCGTATCGGATCATATGCCTCGCGTAGAGCCATTCACCGTACATGACATAACGAGTTCCGAGAGCCTCCCACAACGCCGAGCGATGATGGCTTGCCCATCGTTTGAAAAGATCGAACTGCCGCTCCCGAAGTCCCCCCGAAAGCACATGGCCTCGACATTGCAGAATCAGATGGCGATCGACATCGAAGCTGATGCCACTGTTGGCTCCATCTACCTTCTCTTCAATCACCAGTGGATGCCCGCGTAGATCGCGTGGCGAGACGATAGGAACATCTTCGTCCCCGCGTTGCCTTCGCGATCCCTCAAGATGAGGTGTCCTCGGAAACTTCGTGATGCTTATCATGCTGTTTGGCATATCATGATCCGGTGGTTGAGAACATGCTCAAAAGTCACTCGTTTGCATCCTGCCTTCGCGGTCATGTGCGTGAGTTGATCCACGCTGAATAGATGAATGTGTTCCGGGTTTTCGTCGGGCACGGATGGGACGCTGGCTATGACAAAGCGGCGCGCCGTTTCCATCGCGCAGCGCAGCGCAAGTTCCGGACTTTCGAGGTGTTCCAGAACTTCCAGCATTGTAACCGCGTCGAACGCCCCTGGCGGAAAAGAGAGACTCTGTGCGTCCATCCGTGCGACGCAAAGCCGTTCCACTCCCCCACGGCGCACAGCTTGGAGATCCAATACTCGCTGCTCGCTCCAATCGATGGCAGTCACCGGAAGCAATGGAAAGCTCGCCAACAAGGGCCAGAGAAAGGTTCCACGCCCGCTGCCAATATCGAGCAAATTCTCTGGAGCTAAGCCACGCAGTATCCCCAAAACACGCTTTACTCTTGGCAATTCCGTGTTCTGCTTGAATTTGTGAAGTCGCAACCCTGCATTCAGGCCATCCTCGATCGTCGCCGCGTGACTTTCAAGTCGACCTCTCACAAATGCGGTCGCCAAATCTGTGAAGTATCGTTCCATCTTCCTGGTGCAAGCACCGACTCTTTCAGCTTAGCGCATTGGTGCTTCCCGCAGTCGTCCAGCCGCCTGCTGAAACCTTAGGCACAAATCTCGCTACCGGATCGCTCTTGCCCAAGGACCAAAATCATACAGCTTGCTTTGGTGTTCCAACAGTCCCTTGTCAGGGTCTAAAATCCATGTATGACCGATCGCATCTCTCTCTCTCTTGCCCAGGCCGACCCCGCTGTGGCCGCCGCTATTGACCACGAAACCCTCCGCCAGCACGAGGGGCTGGAGATGATTGCCAGCGAGAACTTTGTCTCCGAGGCGGTGCTGGAGGCCGCCGGGTCGATCTTCACCAACAAGTATGCCGAGGGCTACCCCGGACGGCGCTACTACGGCGGTTGCGAGTATGCCGACGTGGTGGAGAACCTGGCCCGCGACCGCGCCTTGCAGATCTTTGGCGGAGAGCATGTGAACGTGCAGCCGCACTCCGGCTCGCAGGCCAACGCCTCGGCCTATGCGGCGGTCTTGCAGACGGGCGATACAATTCTGGGCCTCGACCTGGCGCACGGCGGGCACCTGACCCACGGCCACCGGCTCAGCTTCAGCGGCAAGCTTTACCGGCCCACCTTTTACCAGGTGCGTCGCGACACCGAGCTGATCGACTACGACGAACTGGAGGCGATTGCCGAGCGGGAGCGGCCCAAAGCCATCGTCGGCGGCGGCAGCGCCTATCCAAGACTTTGGGATTTTGCCCGCATGAGGCAGATTGCCGACAAGGTGGGCGCGGTTTACATCTTCGATATGGCGCACATCGCCGGACTGGTGGCGGGCGGCGTACATCCCTCGCCCGTGCCCCATGCGCACATCACCACAACCACCACCCACAAGACACTGCGCGGCCCGCGCTCGGGATTGATACTCTGCGGCAAGGATCTGGCAGTTGCGGTGGACAAGGCCGTTTTTCCCGGCCAGCAGGGCGGCCCATTGGTGCACATTGTGGCCGCAAAAGCTGTGGCCTTCG
>JBEKDH010000135.1:0-11049 GCA_050014455.1 Occallatibacter sp. | reverse complement strand
AGGGGCTAAAGCCCAACATGATCTTGTTGCTTCTCCGGCACGACTGAAGTCGTGCCCTGACACTTCTTGCAGTTTCAAGGGAATCTTGCAAGAGGCTCAAAGGCACGCCTCTCGCCGCAGACAAGCATAGCGCATGATCGCCGATCCGCCCTGCCGGCCTCAACATCCAGCCCCGCCGGGACGCCTTTCGGTGGCGGGTCAGTCTCCGGTTGGGCGGTCATTCACGCACAGCCCGACGACTTCTCGATTATTCCCGAGGCAAGAAGCAGTTCAGCAGCCAGTGGGGAAAGTCCGGTTCTGAAAGGGCACGGCTTCAGCCGTGCCGCAAATGGTTGAAAAGAAACGAATGGCTTTAGCCACTGAGGGATGTTTTTCCGGCAGTTTAGACTTTCACCACGGGCTGTCAGGGCTCGACGCGAATACATCTTCCGAAAATGCCGTTCGCTCCGACCCAGCCGTTGATCCCGCCGCGATTATTGCCGATCTGGAACCGTTCTCCCCGGATAGCCTTCACGAGGTGCAGATATTCGGCGCCCCGCACCCTACAGAGCACGATGTCTCCAACCGAGAGGGTGGAACAATCGACCGGCACTACAGTGCAGAGGTGGCCGGATTCGATTCGTCCCTTCATCGATGCGCCCCGAGGGCGAAACGAAACGGTCTCTCCAGCACGGAGCTTTTCAATGTAATGTGTCGCCCAACCCATGTACACAATGCTCTCACGCCATCATGGGAATCCTTCTTCCGGGTTCCGGTCCTATGGTCGGCCACGCGAACACCGCCCCTTACCCGCCTTTCCAGGCGCAAGCGTCCAAGGAGTGAAAGGCTCTACTCTTAAGGAGGGGCAATGCGGAGGGTCGCAGCATGGTGAACTCCAGGAGATGGATCGCGGCGCGGGCGGCTGCGGTCGCTTGCTGCATTGCGTGCCTGGGAATCGTCTCGGCTGCGGCCCAGCAGATGGACGCCGCATCGGTCATTCAGCGGGTGGACGCCGCGGTAAAGGCGAGAATCGACCATGTTGCGGCCTACACCGTCACCGAGCACTACGCCGTCTACCGGGGAAAGGACGAGACCCATCCCGCGGCTGAAATGACGGTGAGGACCGAATACAAAGCAGAGACGGGCAAGAACTACACCATCCTCTCCCAGTCCGGCTCCGGGCTCATTCACAAGTACGTGCTGGCCCCGCTGCTGGACAATGAGAAGACGATCAACCTGCCCGGCAACCGGGAGCGTTCCTGGTTTGCCTCCGCCAACTATGAGATGCAATTGAAGCCCGGCGGCGTTCAGCGGCTGGATGGCAGGGATTGCTATGCCCTGGCCATCGTCCCAAAGCACAAGGCTCCCAACTTGATTGAAGGAACCTTATGGGTAGACGCAAAAGACGGTTCCATCGCCCGCATCGAGGGAACCGCATCGCAGAGCGTCTCCGTCTTCACCGAGCCCGCACGCGTGATGCGGCAGTACGTAAGCGTCAATGGCTATGCGATGGCCACGCATGCCCGGGCCGTATCGGACAGCTTTCTTCTCGGCCGCACAACCGTCACCATCGACTACCTGGATTACCAACTCCAGCTTCGCTCGGGCAAATAGGCGGGACCACCGCCGGCGGCGCGGACTAAAGACCGCGACCCCTCAGACACTTGCAGTGCTTCGCCGCTCATGGCGTGACTCAGGACATTTGGGAGGTAGGCAGTCTTGATCCAGCTTCCGATTCTGTGTGCGTTGCGCTGAATCCATGGACGGCGTGAACAGCGGCCTGTGTTCTCTCCAGTGAAAACGAGAAGCGGCTTCCACGTCCAGGCTCACTCTCCACAATCAGCTCTGAGCCGTGGCGGTCGGCAATCCACTTGGCCAGCGCAAGACCCAGCCCCGAGCCAGGGGGAGCCGGGGCGCCAACCGGCGCTGCGCGGTAGAAGCGATCGAAGATGCGCGGCTTGTGCTCGGGAGCGATTCCAATGCCGCTGTCCGCGACGGAAAGAACGATGCGCGTCCCGGCCACCGCGGCGCACAGCTTCACACTCCCTCCTGGTGGTGTGTACTTGCTGGCGTTTTCAAGCAGAATCGAGAGCAGGCGCGGAAGAAGATGCTTGTCGCCCAGCGCAGCAAGATTGCTGTCTTCGACTTCGACAGAAAAATCGAGTAGCGCCCTATCCATCGCGTCCTTCCAGCTTCGAGAAGCTTGCTGAAAGAGATCGTCGACCCGGAGAGGAGCAAGCGCGATGGTCTCCGCTCCGCCGTCGGCCCGCGCCAGCGAGAGCAGGTTCTCAACCAGGCTCGTGATCCGCAGGGTCTCATCGTGCAGATGGGCAAGGATCTCGCGATACTCTTCGACATCGCGGGGCATGTAAAGAGCTACCTCAATCTCGGTGAGCAAGAGCGAGATGGGTGTGCGCAATTCATGCGAGGCATTTCCGGTGAAGGCGCGGACGCTGGCGAAGGCTCTGTCGATGCGCTCCAGCATCTGATTGAGCGTACGCGACAGATCGGATATCTCGTCTTTTGCTCTGGGCACCGGCAGACGGATATCGAGATTGCGATCGTTGATGCGGCGCGCTTCGGCAGCCAGCGCGGCCACGGGCATGAGCGCCTTGCGGCTCATGAAATGGCCTGCAATCGAGGAGACGAAGAGGCCAATGGTAATGAGCAGGAAGAGTTGAATGCGAAGATTGGATAGAATGGCCAGCGTCTTGTTAAGCGTCAGGCCAGTCTGCACGGTGTAGCGAACGCCATGAATTGAGATAGGCTCGATGAGGGCGCGGACCGAAGCAGACTCTGCTGTGTAAGTGAAATAGGAGCCTGCCTCTGGAGCTTGCTGCGGGAGCACGAGCTGCGGGAATGCGGCCGCTACGTGCGGGGAGCGGTAGATCCAGTTCCCCTGCTCGTCAATGACCTGCAGCCATTTGTTACCGTGGCTCACGTTGTATGCGGCGGTGATGGCATCGTGCAACTGAGCGCGCGACTCGCCCGGCGGGCGGCTCTCGACAAACCGGCGGACGCTTCGGACGCGCTGCTGCAGTTCTTCGTTTTCAAGATCGTTTATGGCGCGGTGCACCATCCAGAGGGAGGCGAAGCCAATGGAGAACATGGTGGCCGCAATTGCCAGCGAGTACCAAAGTGTGAGCCGAATCCGAATGGGCAGGGACTTGATCACGATTCCCTCTCAGCCGCGAAGCGCCTGAAGATGTAGCCGGAGCCACGCACGGTGCCGATCAATTTCATGCCGAAAGGCGCATCGATCTTGGAGCGCAGGGAATTCACCAATACGTCGAGAGCAGTTGCTCCGATCGAATGAGCCGGCCCCCAGATAAACTCCATCAGCGCCTGGCGTTGGACGCATTGGCCGGCCTTCCCCATCAGGCACGAGAGAAGCAGGAACTCGAGACGCGTCAGGTCAATGCCTTTGCCGCTGCGTGTGACCGTGTGCCGAATTGGATCTACCACAACATCGCCGGCCTCGATTGTGCCGTCATCTTCCCTGCGGCGACGCCGCGTAATGGACCGTAATCGCGCAACCAATTCGGCAAAGGAAAACGGCTTTGTCAGGTAGTCGTCCGCGCCCAGGTCGAGTCCGCGAATGATATCGTCCTCCGTATCGCGCGCGGTCAGCATCAGCACCGGAGCCCTGCACGCCCGCGATCGCAACGCTTGCATCAGCGCGTATCCATCCAGCTTCGGCAACCCTATATCCAGCACTACCGCATCCAACTCATGCACCAAAGCAATCTCTAGCCCCGTTTCGCCATCGGCGGCTGTCATCACTGTGAATCCGTGCTCATAGAGTCCCTTTCGAAGCAACTCCAACATGCGCGGCTCGTCTTCGACAATCAGGATTCGCATAGGTTCCGTATTCATTAGCCTAAGCGCGAAGTGCATGGAAATCGCACCGCGGCGTCATCGATTTCATCACAGATTCATAATCGCCTAATCAGGCACTCCGCCAACCTTAGGAGATTTTCACCGCACCGTTAACGAGCCTTTAACGAAGCGGCTTAGAGTTCAGCCTATAGCCAGCCAGAGACGAGTGGGGTCGCGCGGAAGTGGATCTCCGGCTGTGCAAGGAGACCCTATGAGACGCTTGTTGATTTTGTTCGCACTGCTTGTGTCGATCTGCGTGCAGACCTGCTGGAGTCAGGCCGCAAAAAGCACCCTCACGGGCACCGTCGTAGACAACTCGGGCGCCGCCCTGAAGGGAGCGCGCCTGGAACTGAAGCCGGTGAAGCTGGTTAGCGAGACCGACGCCGAGGGCTCGTTCATTCTGCCCGAAGTTCCGGCTGGGAGCTACACGCTCTCGGTCTCCTTCGTCGGCTTCAAACCCACAGATACCAAGGTGGAGCTGGCCGCGGGCGAAACAAAGAACATGGAGGTCGTGCTCGGCGTAGCCAATGCGAGCGAGGACATTTTGGTGGTTGCCGAACGCGTGCACGGCGAGGCGGATGCCATAAACGAAACCCGCACCGCGGACAACCTGCTGCAGGTGCTCCCCGCCGAAGTTATCGTCAGCCTGCCCAACGCCAACGTCGCCGATGCCATTGGCCGTTTGCCCTCGGTCACGCTGTATCGAGACGAAGGCGAAGGTGAATACATACAGGTGCGCGGCACCGAGCCCCGCCTGACCAACGTCACGGTGGATGGAATTACCTTGCCGGCGCCGGAGCCGACGGTTCGCCAGGTTCGGCTCGACGTGATTCCCTCCGCGCTGGTGGATGCGGTTGAGCTCAACAAGACACTCTCCGCCAACATGGATGCCAATGGAATAGGCGGCTCAGTGAACCTGCGCACCAAGACAGCGGGCGAGCAACCGCAAATCGACCTGTTCACCAAGGGCGGTTACACCCCCATCATGAATGGCCGCGCCGTGGCGGAGACGGGAGGAACATACGGCCAGCGCTTCGGATCGGCCAAGCGGCTTGGCATTCTCTTCACCGGTTCCTATGACTATAACGGCCGTGGAATCGATAATATTCAGCCGTCCATCGACCCCCTCTCGACCTTTGCCCAGCCCTTCTACGACAACGACACGATCCGCCAATACCGGTACTATCGCTATAGGGAGGGCTTTGCCGGGAGCGCGGATTACAAGCTGAGCGATAGCACCAACTTCTTTGCGCACGGCATTTACACCGACCTCAAGGATTGGGGCGACAAATGGTACTACGAGCCGGTGTCGAAGCCTTTAACCGAATCGAACGGAGTTATCACCGCGCCGAGCCTCGCGGCAGCTTCCTCAAGTCCGAAGTTTTATACCTCCAGCAAGCGCCCCAATGCCTCGGCGGGCAGCCTGATCCTCGGCGGGAGGCACATCGACAATAACTCATGGTTTACCTGGCAAGTATCGGCCTCGCGCTCCTACGAAGTCGACTCCGCGGGCAATCCAAAGGCCGACTTCTCCTGGATTGGACCCAGTGTCTATTGCAACTACAACCCAGCGTTACAGATGAACAAGTATCGCCCAACCTTCGGGAGCTGCGACGGCCCCAATTCGGTGCTCCAGACCGCGACCGACTGGGCTTTCAAGGACATCACCATCTCCACCGGTCTCGTCTCCCAGCTCGATCTCACCGCGGCAGCCTCTTATGCTCACAACTACACTGTCAATGGGCACTTTGGAACGTTCGAAGCAGGCTTCAAGATCAGCAACGCTCACAAGTCCCAGGATTCCACCGAAACCGTCTATGACGGATGGTCCACCAAGGCCGCTTCGGCTATTCTGATGACTCAACTTCAAAGCGGCTTCGACAACACCAATTATTACGATGGCAGCTACTTCGGCGGAAACTTTGGGCCGGTCTCCGATTTCAACAAGGTGGAGGCCTACACACTCGCCAACCTCTCTTCCGATGTGGATGGGTACAAGACCGCTTCCGATACCTATCCAAACATCTTTCACACCATCGAGCGCATCCCTGCCGGCTACCTTATGAACACCATTGACTTCGGCAAGCTGCACCTGCAAACCGGCTTGCGCTTTGAAGACACGCAGATGGACACCTTCGGTTACACGGTCACGCTTTACGCCGCCGGCAGCTCACAATGCGGAGGCCCCACCAATACCGGCTGCGGAGTCCCAAACGGCGTGAGCAATAATCCAACCTACCTGGATGTATTGCCCAGCGTGCAGGCGCGCTATGCGATCGACGCCAATTCCAACCTGCGGGCGGTGTATGCGCGCGGCGTGGCCCGCCCCGACCCTTACCAGCTGGTTCCCTACGTCACCGAGGACGATTCGACCAGTCCAGCCACAGTCGCGATCGGCAATCCCTCTCTGAAGCCCGAGCGCGCCAATAACTACGACGTGCTCTACGAAAACTACTTGCACCCGCTGGGCATGATCCAGGCCGGGGTTTTCGTCAAGCAGCTTACGGCACCGCAGCTTGAATTCGTCATTCCCGCAAACGTGAACCTGGCCAATCTCCCCGCGGGCTCGATTCCTCCCAGTCTGCTGGCCGCGATTCAGCAGTACTCGACCGGCGGAAACTCCGATTCGGTCACGCAGTACATCAACGGAGAAAACGCCTATCTGTACGGGTTCGAAGTAGGCTACCAGCAGCATCTGAGCTATCTCTCCGGCGTGCTGAGCGGAATCGGCCTCACCGGCAACTACAGTTACACCGGCTCAAGGGAAAAGGGCGTTCCGCTGCGCACCGACCATCCGCGGCTCATCGACCAGGCCACCAATACCTGGAACTTCAGCCCTACTTATGACACCAAGCGCTTTTCCATGCGAGTCGGTGTCACTTATAACGGCGCAAGCCTCTTCTCGTATAACTGGATCTCGCCCGTTGCGGCTCCCGGCTCCGGAGCGGACCCCAGCGGCCTCGGTCCCACCGGCCCCTCAGGCGACGTTTGGACTCTGGCTCACCTTCAGTTGGATGCGCAGGCTACCTACAGGGTCTGGCGCGGCATGAGCGTACTCGTCTCCGGCCTCAACCTCAACAACGAGGTCTTCGGTTACTACACCGGCAGCGATCAATTCGTGAATCAGCGCGAGTACTACAAACCCACCTATACCGGCGGCTTGCGCTATAACTTCGGCGCCGCGGGGAAGGAAAAGAAATAGCTTTTCCCACATCGATGGCGGGCGTTCAAACACTCACTGGGCGCCCGCGAGCCTTGCCACTTCGATTGTGGACGGGTAAACTGCGGGGATATTCATTGCCGTAAGTTCTTGCCGACAGGACAATCCTGAATCCGTGGGTCAAGAACGGAGAAACTCGATGAAGCAGCGCAATCCTGGCGGCATTTCAATCTTCGTGCTATGCGTCCCGCTGGCCGCCTGCAGCCTCTTTGCTCAGACGCCCGCTGCAAGCCCGCCGAAGCACGCGGCGATTCAACAGGACGAGTTGAAGTTCGTCGTCATGATCAGCCGCCATGGAGTGCGTTCGCCAACCGCCAGGCTTGACCAGTTGAACCAATACTCACGGCAACCGTGGCCAACGTGGAGCGTTCCGCCGGGATACCTGACCCAACATGGCGCGCTACTGATGACACTTTTCGGAGCCTACGACCGTCAGTTATTGGCAGCACAAGGGCTGCTTGCAGCAGGCGGCTGCGCTGACACTGCGCATATCAGGATCGTTGCCGACTCTGATCAGCGAACGCGCGAGACCGGCAAGGCGCTCGCTGTTGGCCTTGCGCCAGGCTGCGCGCCAGAAGTTGCTGCCCTCCCTGAGGGAAGCGCCGACCCGCTATTTCATCCGCTACAGGCCGGAATTGGTCATCCGGACAAGCTGCTGGCGACCGCGGCAATCTCGGGCCGCATCGGCGGCAATCCGCAAGGGCTCTCAGAAGCCTACCGTCCGCAACTCGAAGCGCTCGAAGAGGTGCTGCGCGGCTGCAACCCTGCGCTTGATTGCACTGGCGCGACTGCGACCAAATCGCTCTTCGATATTCCCTCCTCGATTGCACCGGGCAGCGGCGACCACCTGGTCGAGTTGCGCACGCCCCTCGGAGTCGGCTCCACCATGACGGAGGATCTGCTGCTCGAGTACAGCGAAGGAATGGATGCGGCCAAAGTGGGCTGGGGCCGCGTCGACCTGAACAAGCTGCGCTTAATTCTGCAACTTCATGAGGCCAGCGAGGAGATCGAGCGGCGCACGGTCTATCTGGCGCGGGCGCAGTCTTCTTATCTGCTTTCTCATGTTCTTGAGTCGATGGAGCAGGCGGTGGAAGCAAGACCCGTTCCAGGCGCTCTCACAAAACCCGGCGACCGCCTGCTGATTCTGGTTGGACACGACACAAATCTGTCAAACATCGGCGGAGCGTTGGGCCTCGACTGGCTCATCGACGGCCGCCGCAACGACACTCCGCCGGGTGGCGCCCTGGTCTTTGAGTTATGGCAAGAGCACGAGACTGGGCAGTATTCGGTGCGCTCATTCTTCACCGCGCAGACGCTCGATCAGATGCGCAGCGCTGCGCCGCTCAGTCTTGGCAACCCCCCTGAGCGCGTGCGCCTGTTCGTACCCGGCTGTAGCCAGGCCGACTCTTCCTGCCAGTGGAAGGCATTTGAGCAAGCGATACAGGCTGGAACTGACTCAACATTCGAAAAGTGAACTCAGCAACATGCCTTCGGTTTGCTGCCCGCGATTGAAGGCCGCGGTTTGCATCGAAGCTCTGGACTTGCACCGGTCGTCTGGCGCAATCCTCGTGCTCGAGAATCCGTCCTGGACAGAACGGACGCGGGCAACGCTCAAGGCCATCGGCTCTCGGCGGGGATGCCCTTGTCCGGATCCCGAGCCGTCCACCCTGTGCCTGCCGTCCTGCATTTAAGGTGAAACGCCAGCCCCAGCTCGACAGATCCGTCTCTTGCCAATCACACGGTGTTGCGAACGGCGGCGAAAAAGTGCCTCACGATTTCCGGATTCTCGGCTGGCTGAAATCTTCATCGAGCAAAGGTCCGCGGAACGGATTATGATGCTGGGGTAAAGTGGTGGTCTGACTCCAAGGTCGATTTTGGGGATTCAGCCTGGAGGGAGTCCGTTTGGAACCGGTCCAGGGCGAAATCACGGTGCTGCTCAAGAGGTGGAGAGATGGCGAACCCACCGCCCTTGACGATCTCGTGCCACTGGTCTATCCGCAACTGCGCCAGATCGCCGGCGGCTATGTGAATCGGGAAGCGAATCCCGATGTGGTGCAACCGACGATCCTGGTCCACGAGCTTTACCTGCGGCTCTTGAACCAGAAGAAGGCCGAATGGGATGACCGCCGGCACTTCTACATCTTTTGCGCCCGGATGATGAGGATGATCCTGATCGACCATGCGCGAGAGAACCAGGTCAAGATGCGGGGTGCCAGCTACAACCGCGTTCCGCTCAGTGACGATCTGCTGTGGATCAAGATCGACAACCCGGAACTGCTGGACCTGAATCGAGCGCTGGACGAGCTTGGCTTGCTCGACCCTGAAAGGGTCAAGCTGGTCGAGTTGCGCTACTTTCTGGGCTGCACGGCCGAGGAGACAGCAGCGCTAATGGAGATGTCGAAGGCCACTGTGGATCGGGAATTGAAGTTCATCAAAGGCTGGCTGTTCAAGCGAATCCACCCGGCACAGAACGAGTGAGAGAGTGATTCATTCTTGTCGTGATTTCCGCAATATCAATGTCGGGGGCGCGAGCCGCCGGCGGAGCGATTCTTCACTATGGACTTAGCCACCGAACGGTTTCACCGGGTTGAGGCGATTGTCACTGAGGCTCTCGCCGCTCCCCATGAACAACGAGCGGAACTGATCGAAGCTCAATGCGGCGCGGACTCCGCGCTGGCCGGTGAGGTGCAGTCGCTGCTGGAAGCCTGCGAGGCGGAAGAACGGATGATGACATCCTGCCGGCAGGAACCGGCTGGCGTCCCGAATCTTCCGCCGGATCGCAAGCTTGTTGGACCATACGAGATCGATCGTCTGCTGGGCCGCGGCGGAATGGGCGCTGTCTACCTTGCGCATCGCGCCGACGGCCAATTCGAGCAGAAGGTAGCGATCAAGCTCATTGATGTGCCCCTCGCGTCCGATCTGTTTCGCGAGCGATTTCGTCAGGAGCGGCAGATACTGGCCGGCCTGCAGCATCCGTACATTGCCCGCCTCCTGGATGGAGGAGTTACGGTCGAGGGCGACTTATATCTGGTGATGGAGTATGTTGACGGCAAGCCCATCCATCGCTACTGCGAAGAACACCATCTTTCCCAGGCACAGCGGATACAGCTGTTTCTGCGCGTCTGCGAGGCGGTGCAGTTTGCCCATCAGAACTTTGTCGTTCACCGCGACCTGAAGCCGGATAACATCCTGGTGGCGGAAGACGGCACGCCGCGGCTCCTGGACTTTGGAACGGCCAAGCTGCTCTCTCCCTCGCTGGACCAGCAGGACAGCCAGTTTACCCGCATGGGTTGTCTATCCTTCACTCCGCAGTACGCGAGCCCGGAGCAGGTGCTTGGCAATCCCATAACCACGGCCACGGACACTTATTCGTTGGGCGTGCTCCTGTATCGAATTCTGACCGGGGAGCCGCCCTATGAGCTGAAGGAAGCTACCACGGGCGAAATGCTTCGGGTGATTTGCGAGGAAGCTCCGCGCAAGCCCTCGCTGGAGGCGGGCTCCGGTAAGCGCCTCGATGCCGATCTCGAAGCAATTCTCCTCAAGGCTTTGCGCAAGGAGCCGCAGGAACGGTATCTCACCGCCGAGCGGCTGGCGGACGATCTCCGCGCCTATCTCGAGGGGCGGCCAGTGGCAGCGCGCCGGGGCTCGATGCGCTACCTTGCCGGCAAGTTCATCCGCCGCCATCGATGGAGCCTGGCAGCGGCAGCGGTGCTTGTTGTAACGCTGCTGGCCGGCGTTGCGGGCGTTGCCTGGCAGGCCACTGTCGCCAACCGGGAGCGGCGCAAGGCCGATGAAGAGCGGCGCAAGGCCGAGGCCCGCTCGGCCGATCTGCGCCAACTGAGCAAGAGCCTGCTGACGGAACTGGACGAAGCGATCCAGCAGATTCCCGGTACAACCGGCGCGCAAAAGCTGCTGGTCACCAGCGTGCTCAAACACCTGGATCGCATGGCTGCAGACTCGCAGGGCGACCG
>JBEKDH010000134.1:0-11124 GCA_050014455.1 Occallatibacter sp. | reverse complement strand
CCTCGACCTTTGCCGTCGAGACGCCCGCGGTCACCTTGCTGGCCCAACAGATGGGCGTCACCCGCCGCGACGATCCCCTGATGCTGGTGCAGGAGCTCAACCAGCGGCTCTTCGACTACTTCCGCTATGTGCCTCGCTCCACGCGCGTTGACTCGCCCATCGACGAGGCCATCGTCAGCGGCGAGGGCGTCTGCCAGGACTTTGCCCACACCATGATCGCCCTGCTGCGCCACGTGCGCATTCCGGCCCGCTACGTCTCCGGCTATCTCTATCGCGGCCGCGAGGACCACGACCGCTCCACTCCCGACGCCACCCACGCTTGGGTGGATGTGCTGCTGCCGCATCTCGGCTGGGTCGGCTTCGATCCCACCAACAATCTGATTGCGCACCACCGGCACATCCGTACCGCCGTGGGCCGGGATTACGCCGATGTGCCGCCCACGCACGGCATCTTCCGCGGCAAGACCGACAGCGAGCTTTATGTGGCCGTGCATGTGGAAGCCGGCGAGCAACCGCCCGCTCTGGACCGCAAGCTGCCCATCCCCGAAGACTGGAGCGTGCTGGTGGAGCGCGCCCAGCAGGCGCCAGCGCCGCCCCCCATTCCCTTCATCGATTTGCAGCAGATGCAGCAGCAGCAACAGCAGCAATAGGGCTTCGAACCTGGGTGCCCCAACCTCGGCGCGCTCTTGTTTTTGCGCCTAGGGTGGGTTCGCATGCCCCTGAATCCGCCAACTTGTCAACTCGCTAACCCCGCGAAGCGGGGGCTAGCCTGCTGCCGTTGTCAAAGACTCCAACGAACCGCTCCCGCCCAATTCATCCAGCACCGCACTAACTTAGCAGCGCCTCGATCTTAACCACCGAAGCCGGCGGGAAGGTGAAGCTGAGCGAGCCGGGGCGCACGGCGACCTCGGCGGCGCGGGTCTTCACCTGTTCGGGTTGGCCGAGTATGTTGTGGGCGTGAATGTCGCTCTCGGCTACGACGAATGCCTTGGAGCTGACTGCACTGGCGCCGCGCAGCACGATTTCGGCCTCGCGCGGCTGGCTGGTATCCGGATTCACCGCGGTCAGGGTCAGCGTTTTGGCCTTCAACGAGGCCGAACCCTTGAGCCCCCACACCGTGGCGGGCTTGCCGTCGCGGTCATAGTGAATTTCGGGAGCCGAGAACTCGGTGCGCAGGGCCGTCGCGCCCTGGTGCGCGGCGTATAACTCGAAAACATTGAAGACCGGCGTCGCCGTGAACTTGTCTTCGTGAGACATGAAGAGCGCGTTCAGGCAGTTGATGAGCTGCGCGCAGGCCGCCATGCCCACCTTTTCGGCCTGGCGGTTGAAGGTGTCCAGCGTCAGCCCGGTCACCAGCGCATCGCGCATGGTGATCGCCTGGCTGTAAAGCTCCTCAGGCGCATATTCGGTGCCCTTCAGATACCACGGCCCGTACTCGTCCACGACTAACTTGATCTTGTGCGTAACATCCCACTCGCCCAGCGCGTTCCAGTGCTCCAGGATGATGCCCTCCATGCGGTCCGATTCTTTTACCGACTCATACCATTCCGTCAGGTCGAAGCTGAGAGCCTCGCCCTTGCCCTGCCAGTCGGAGCTCTTGTTTCTGGTCACGTTCATGTCGTAGTGGTGAATGCTCAGGCCCCATACGCCGCGCCCGTCGTTGCCGGGCTGGCCGCGGTATAACTTCTCAAAAAAGCGGCGGGTCCAGAACTGCTCGTCGCTGTTGGGTCCGGAGGCGATGAAGCGCAGCCCCACGCCATAACTCGGAACCCAGGTGGTGTAGCGCTTGAACTCGACGGCGTAGTCCTCGGGATCGAAGTTGCCGCCGCAGCCCCAGCTCTCATTGCCCACTCCCCAGTAACGCACGTTATACGGGTCGGGCGAGCCAGCCGCCGCGCGCGTTTCGGCTAGCGTCGTTGTTCCGCGCGGCGAGTTGCAGTACTCCACCCAGTGGTCGAACTCCAGCGCCGGCAGGCTGCGCACATTGGCGGCGATGTAGGGCTCCGCGCCCGATAGCTTGCAAAAGCGCACAAAGTCGTCGGTGCCAAAGGAGTTTGGATCGTAAATCTGCGGAATGTTCTGCTTCTTTTGCTCCGGCTTGAAATCGTCGACCCAGAAGTTGGTGTGGCGCGGGCGCTTGTCCTTGGGGCCGATGCCATCGCGCCAGTCGTAGCTGTCGGCAAAGCAACCGCCCGGCCAGCGCACCACCGGAGCCTTGATGATGCGCATCTTATCGATCAGCGCCGAGCGCAGCCCCTGCTGGTTGGGTATCTTCGAGTCTTCGCCCACGTAGATGCCGTCGTAAATCACCGAGCCGAGGTGCTCGGTAAAGTGCCCGTAGATTTCGGGCGCGATAGTTGCGATCGGCTCGTCCACCAGAATTTCGATGTGGCTGCTTGCCTGCTGGGCCAACGCACCGTGCCGCCCAAAAACCAGCGCCGCCGCCGTGGATGCCGCTGATTTCAAAAAACCTCGCCGTTCCATATTCACGCTCCTCACTTAGGTAAGGCACCCGCTCAAAGATGCCCCGTGCCCATCCTTTCGCCTTTCTTCCGGCGAACGGGTGGGAAGCCTTCAGCCACGATCCGCCCCGTTCAGCAGCGGAATCCGCCGTGACCCACGGAGTCGAAGGCCTGCCCTGAGCATAGTCGAAGGGGACCTGCGTTTCCCTTCCATGTTTCACCTTGTTCGAATCGGACCAAAAAGCTCCTCCGCTGCCCGTAGCCCTTTGGTCTCCCGCGTCGTTGCAGAGATTTACCTTCCTCTGCCGCACCATCATAATGAAGGGCAGAGGGAAGCAATCCGCCGCTTGCCTGAAAGGAAACTCGGAAATTAAACGGCACCCCACCCAGCCGCAATGTCCACTATTCGGGCCAGTTCCCGGCCAGGATCAGGAGGTAAGACTTTCATGATAAATGTTTTATAACATGAAGGAGCTAGCCTTCCCATTACCTCAGCAATTAACAAGGGCCCCCGGTAAACCGGGGATATTGGTCACAAAACAGAACTTTTTTGCATGAATTTGAACGGATAACGCGGCGATTCCGAACAGTGCGACGCCTCCGGACCGGTCGCCAAGCTGGACACGATGGATGTGGGGTAAGCTGTTCTCAAGCGGGGGCGAAGATGCGAAGATTGCGTTACGGCGTGGCGATGAGCCTGGATGGGTTCATTGCCGGACCCAACGGTGAATGTGACTGGATTGTGCACGATCCGGCGATCGATTTTGTCGCCATGTTTGCGCGGTGCGACACGCTGCTGATGGGGCGGCGAACCTTTGAGGTTGCCAGGGTGAGGGCGGCTCAGTGGCCGGTTCTTGGCCACCGCTGGATCGTTGCATCGCGCACGCTGAAGCCCGAAGACCACCACGGCGTCACCATTCTCACCAGCGGGGTCGAGAAGGCGGTGGCCGCATTGAAGGCGCAGCCGGGCAAGGACATCTGGCTCTTCGGCGGCGGCGTGCTTTTCCGCGCCTTGCTAGATGCCGGACTTGTGGATGCGGTTGAGGTGGAGCTGATGCCGGTGATGCTGGGAAGTGGAACACCGCTGCTGCCGGAGGGACGCCGCCAGAGCCTTCATCTTGAAGAGAGCAATGCGTTGCCAAGCGGCATTGTGATGCTCTCCTATTCCGCTCGCCCTACCGCGGCGCCATGATCTGCCTCTTGTTCGCAAGGCCAGGTCCGCAACCGGCTATGGCCATCTCCTCAGCCAGCCAACTGCATCTTCTTGCTTCGCATGAGGACGAGGCTCTTATCTTGTTCC
Source organism: Occallatibacter sp. (assembly GCA_050014455.1). Lineage (GTDB taxonomy): Bacteria > Acidobacteriota > Terriglobia > Terriglobales > Acidobacteriaceae > Telmatobacter. The sequence goes on along the minus strand of JBEKDH010000134.1, from coordinate 7,362 downwards.
CCGGCAAAGACCGATGTTGCAAGCCCTCTTCGACTGCAATACAATGTGTGCATCCCTTTGGAGTTTAATTCTTTGCACCTATGACCGGTATTGGTTCTGGCGGACTGAAGAGAGGATTTATGTCGAGAGGGCTTTTTAGGATATGCTTCCTCGCAGGATGCCTCCTGCTGGCCTCTTTCGCGGCAGCGGCTCAAGATGTGATTCATGCGCTGGCTGCGACTATAACCTCTGTGGACTCGGCCGCAAAGACCATTGGTCTTACCACTGACACCGGTTCCGAACTTACTTTTAGAGAATTGCTGAATTCTCATGGCAAGGTAATCCTCGACAAGAATTTCCGCGCGGATGCGGCCCCTGCCGACGAATCGAAGATTGTTGGCGAACATGCGATCGTCTTCTACATCGGCGTCGGGAACCTGCGCACGGCCGTTGCTTTGCGAAACATCGGGCTGGGTCCGTTTACCACCAGCGCCGGAAAGGTCGTCAGCTTCAGCAAGCGGGATCATTTGCTCTCGATAACAAATCAGTCGGGCGAGGCCGAGTCTTTTCAGATCGCTTCAGATACGGTAGTGGACACTGAGATGGGAGCCTTGGGAGGAGTGGAGTTCAAGCCCGCAAAAGGCGACCCCGTGCGCGTGACTGCCGGTCAGTCGAATGGAAATTTGACCGCGCTATTTATCGATACCTTGCTCCCTAACTGAGTGGCTTCGATGCTTGCTCGCGCTATTGAAACTCCGCACAACCTCGTTTTGTAACAAGGCGCGGCCGGGTTTGCCCGGTCCCCAAGAGGCCATCCATAACTCGCTCGACTCGGGGTATGTCCTTCCCGTGGTCAGTCCACTTTGCTTTCATGCCGTGCTCGCGGCCGGGCAGGAGGGTCATGGTGGTCTTGCCGCTGTAATCGGGCAGCGACCGGACCAGATGCCAAAGCTCGCGCAGGAAGCTGCCGTCCCGGTGCGCGGCGTTCGGATATTCAGGGTAAGAGCCGGCGTGACCCCATTCGCCGGTTTCACCCGAACCCACGAACAGCAACCGCTAAAGAATGCGTTATTGCCCCTGCAGAACTCCCTCGGCGTTCATCCCGCTCACCCGCACCCGCGCCAGCCGGTTGGCGGGGATCTGGCCCTCGATTTCAACAGGCAGAAAGTTTTCCGTTAGCGCGGCGGTCCTGCCGCGGCAAGCCAATTCCGCCGGTGTGCGCAGCGTGACCGCCTCCAGCTCCCGCCCCACAAAGCGTCTTCGGTGGGTTTCACTCTTTTTCGCTGCCAGAGTTCGCAGCTCCGCCATCCGCTCGTCAACCACCGCGGCTCGAACCGGACGCTCGGCGTGCAGCGCCCATCCCCGCGTTCCCGGCCGCGGCGAAAACGGAAACAGGTGCAGATAGCCGAAGGGCAGCGCCCGCACCAGCTCCAGCGTCTGCTCAAACTCGGCGTCCGTCTCCCCTGGGAAGCCGGCCATAACGTCCGCGCCCAGGGTCAACTCCGGGCCGACGGCTTGCAGCAGCGCTTCCACCTTTTCCAGGTAATGCCAGGGCCGGTAGCGCCGGTGCATCCGCCGCAGCGCCGAGTCCGAGCCGGATTGCAGCGGCATATGCGCATGCCGCGCCAGCCGCCCACCCCCGAACTCCGCCATCAGACCGATCAGTTCCTCGTCCCAATCCATCGGCTCAATCGAGCTCAGCCGCAGCCTTGGCAGCGCCGTCCGCTCCAAGATCGTTCGCACCAGTCCGGCCAGCGACCGTCGTGCCAAATCCGTCTCGCCGGCGCCTTCGGAACCGGCCAAGTCCCTTCCCCATCGCCCCAGATTGATCCCGGAAAGCACCAGTTCCTTGCCCCCGGCCGCCACAAACCCCTCCACCTGCCTCAGAACCGCCGCTTCAGGCAGGCTTCTGGACGGCCCGCGCGTCTGCGGAATCACGCAAAATGCGCACCGGTTCCCGCATCCTTCCTGAATCTTCAGATTCGGCCTGGTCTGCGCCCCCGGCACAACCTGCGCCTCCTCAAGGAACGAGTGAGCAAACCCATCGTCTGCCCAGATGGGAGCAAAAACCTGCGCGCCGCCAACCATAAGCGACTCGGCGCTCACCATCCCGGGCAGCCGGGCAAGACCCAAGCCAGCCCCATCCCGCGCAGCCTCGAAGGCAATCTCCGGCGCCAGCGCCTTGTGGCTGTTGCCCACCACCGCGGCCACGCCCGGCATTTCGGCCAGCTCCTTGGGCGCGCGCTGCGCATAGCAGCCAGTCACCACGATCCGCGCTTCGGGATTCGCCCGGTGCGCCCGCCGGATAAACGCCCGCGCCGCCCGGTCGGCCTCCGCCGTCACGCTGCACGTATTCACCACCACCACATCGGCCGCCGAGGGCTCAGCCTCCGAAAGCCCGGCCGCGCGCAGCCGGTCGCTCACTGCCTCGCCATCCGCGCGAGCGGCCCTGCAACCGAAATGCTCCACGTGGAAGCTAAGTGCCATATGCTGAGTCTAAGACCTGCCCCCGCCGTCCGGATCGCCCCGTCTCAGGGCCAATTCCGCAACCATCCCGCTTGCCGCACTGCTTCCGATATACTGTGGACTGACCTCTTTTCACGGCAGGCCTCCTCGTTCAACGATGCAAACCGCAGCCACCGCCAGCGTTCCCGCCACCGCTTCCGATGCATCGAAGGGCGGAACGCGCCATATCCTCGGCTTTACGTACTTTACCTTCATCTGCTATCTCTCCATCGGACTCCCGCTCGCCGTTCTGCCTCCCTATGTACACTACCGCATGGGGTTCAGCGCCGCCCTGGCGAGCCTCGTCATTACCATCCAGTACGTCGCCACGCTCCTCAGCCGCCCCTGGGCCGGCCGCATCTCCGACCGCGCCGGCGCCAAGGTCAGTGTCCTCTGGGGCATGGGAGCCTGCACCACCAGCGGAGCGCTCCTTGTGGCTGCCGCGGCCGCCATGCACTTCGCTCCCCCACGCCTGGCGACCTGGCTCAGCCTCTCGATCCTGATTTTGAGCCGCCTGGTGCTGGGCGTCGGCGAGAGCCTCGGTTCCACCGGCTCCACTCTGTGGGGAATAACCAGCGCCGGCTCCGAGCACACCGCCAAGGTCATCTCCTTCAACGGCATCAGCACTTACGGCGCCATGGCCCTGGGCGCTCCGCTCGGCGTTGTCCTCGAACAGCACTGGGGCCTCGGCTCGCTCGGCCTGCTTACCATCCTCATCGGCTCCGTCAGCCTCGCACTCGCTTTCCGCAAGGCCCCGGTTGAGGCCGTCCCCGGCGAGCACCTGCCCTTCACCCGCGTCTTCTTCCGCGTGGCGCCCCATGGTATGGGCCTGGCGCTCGGCGGCGTCGGCTACAGCGTCCTAGCCACATTTATCACGCTCTTTTACGCCAACCGCCACTGGGACGGCGCCGCCCTCTGCCTTACCTCCTTCGGCTCGGCGTTCATTCTTTCGCGCCTGCTCTTCATTAGAACCATCGACCGCTTCGGCGGATTCCCTGTCGCCATGGCCTGCCTCTCGGTTGAATCCGTCGGCATGATCCTGCTCTGGCAATCCTCCGTGCCCTGGATGGCCTTTCTCGGCGCTGCCTTTGCCGGCCTCGGCTTCTCGCTCGTCTTTCCCGCCTTCGGCGTTGAGGCCGTCAAGCGCGTCACCAGGAACAACCAAGGCTCCGCTCTCGGCGTCTACACCGCCTTCGCCGACGTCTCCTTCTTCCTCACCGGCCCCCTCGTCGGCACGGTCCTGGGACTTTACGGCTACTCCAGCGTCTTCTTCTTCGCCCTCCTCAGCGTCCTCGCCGCCCTGGCAATCGCCATCGTTCTGCGCCAACTGCAAATCAGGGAAGCCCGCAACTCCTGACGCGCCTCGGCGCGCCAAGCCCGCCCTGTTAAAGGGCTGGCTTGCGCAGAGCTTCGTCAGGGCCCGCCAACCTTGGAAGCAGTAACTCGCCGGTCAGAATGCCGCTCGCGGCGTCAAAACTCAACCTGCGCTTCTAACTCAACACCATAACTCAACTAGGATACGGATAACTAAATCTATCTTGTTGATGCGTAATATCTTATCCTTTTGGAGCGCGGATTGCACTTATACCTTGCAGCGGCCTCCGGAAACTTTGGATTGCGGTTCTTGCCGGCGGCCCTCAGGGAGAGTGGAGACATGGCGAGAGATGTTCTAGTAGCATCGCCGCGTTTCAACATCGACGCGTCCATCCGTGACTTGCTGCACGAGGTGAGGCTGGTGCAAGGCTGCCTGGACGCGCAGATCGACAGGCTGGAACGCATCGAGCGGGATCTCGTGGCTCTGCTTGGCGGCCGCGGTGTTGGCGCAGGCAGACGCATTTTTCCCGATCCTGGACGGGTAGCGCACAACCTGGAGGTCTACCCGCGCCCCGATGGCTCAGCCGCGATCGCCATTGACGGCGGCCTCAAGTTCATTTTGGCGGCGCAACTGGCGGAGGTCTTTCAATTCATCGCATCCGGCGACAAGGATCGGAGCGGGAAAGACCCGCTGGTTGGCTGGCGGCCGAGAGCAGCGATCCTCAGATTCCTGGAGGAATCCGCTGGAAGAAGCCTGAATCCGCGCTACGTCAATAACCTGGTTCATCGTCTCAAAAAGGCCCTTCAAAAGGCGGGATACGATTGCAGCCTGATTCAGACACACAGAGAAAAAGGCGTGCGGTTCGCGTTCAAGCGCGGCGCGCAAAGCCCGGCCGATGCGGCGCTCCCTGGGTGGCCGAGCGACCATATCGCGGAGGGGCGGGAACGTTAGCAGAATCGCCGCCCGGCCCGGTCTTCTCCCATGGCCTGTCAAACCCGATTCGAGCCTCTGGAAGACACGGTTCCTATCTACCTGCAAGGGGATCAAGCATGATCTGCGCGCTACGCGCGCTCTCCCAGCATTCTGGAAGCGGTGACGTAAACATCGAGCAAAGTCAATTTGGCCGCTCCTGTGAGAGTTGCGCGCGCGGCCGCGGCATCGAGCAGCTTTACGGCCTTGCCCGGCAGCGAACCATCCATTGAGAGCGAACGCTCGACAGCGGCGTACTCCACCTCCGCGTCGATCTCCACGCGGTGGTGGGCGGCGATCGCAGGACGCAACTGCTCCAGAACGCGGCGGGTATCGTTCGCGCAAATCTCGTTGAGTCGCACAACCTCCAGCCGGGAAGCCAGCGGATGGACAGCAAACCGGCGCTCCTGCTCGGCCGCCGAAGTGGCGATCAACCGAACGCCGTTGTCCAGCGCCTCGCGCAGCAGAACCAAGCCGCGCGGCACGCCGATCAGCGCCCACTCGGCCTGCTCCAGGGCCAGGACCGCGCCGCAATCCCGCGCCTCGCGCAGCAGGGCTGCGAACAGCGCCTCGCGCTCGCTCTCGAAGAGCGTGCCGGCCATGACCGAGCCCATGTTCACCGCCAGGACTTCACGCTCGCGGCGCGCTAGCAAGCCCGCTACTCCATGCAAAAGGTTTGTCTTGCCCGTGCCTGCCTCGCCCAGGATGAGCGGCAAGCGGCCCTGCCAGCTCAGGGAGCATGTGGCAACCTGCTCGATCTCTTCGTCGCGGAAGAGCGTCGGAGCCGCTTGGCCGGCGGCAACCGCGTGCGTAAGGTTCTGGGCCGAGGCTGCTAGCAGCCTCTTGCCCGGCGCGGTGGGGAGTTCAGCGGCGCTGCCGGAGTCTTCGCCGGCGCCGAGAATGCCGAGTGCATAATCGAGCGCCTGGGATAAGTCGCCGCGCAAAGAGCCGCCGAAGGTCAGGATTCGCCATCCCTGCTGTGTGGGTCCAGCCGCGAAGGCCTGGGCCAGCGCCTGGTCCGCGCCCAGGTAATCCAGATCCTCATCCACGCAAACCATGCATGGCATCCCTTCGGTCGAGCGCTTGATCAACAGGTTGGTCCTGGCCTTGTTGAAGGTGCGCTGGCAGGCGGGAACGCTCTTGACGGTCAAGGTATCCCGGTCCGGCAACTCCAGCCGCAGGCGCAGGCGCTTCAACTTCGCTTCGAGTGCGGGTTCGATCTTGCATTCGCTGTTCATCGGTATTCCTGCCTCCACGCATCCGCGCTGCGTGCAACGTATTGCAATCCGGACCTGTCGCGGCCGCTACTCGGCGGGCCGACGCTAAAGCCCTTCGTTCTCGCCAACCGGCACGTCGTGCCAGCTCTCCACTTCCATGAAGGGATCGGAGAGATCGAGAGCCCTGCCGTGCCTTCGGCTGAAGATTCGATCCCAGCAGCAGTACCATCTTCCTTCCAGATCCCCGGCCAGCCGCTTGACCACCGCGCCGCGCACCTTGGCGCGCCCCCTGTTGGGTGGATGCCGCATGGCATGTTCGATGTTGTCGATGCCGCTCACGCGATGATCCAGGACTCCGGCCTGGTCCAGCATGGAGAAGATGCCGCGCGGTCCGAGCTCTCCAAAGCGCGTATCGATCTCAAAGAATTCGGCTCGTAATGCCAGAATCCTTCTAAGTTCGTCCCACTCCAGACCCTTCTTGCGCAGCAATGCATCCAGCCGGGATACGACAAAAGGAATGGGAGTCTGCGGCGAAATCGCCAGCTCCAGTGGAAAAGCTCCGCCATCCGCCGGCAATGCCATCTCTTTCCGCATGTGGTCGATGACGGCATTCCAAAAGCCCAGGCGGGACCACTCGATTCCTCGGCGGGCAGCGTGGCTTGAGAAGAGCGCCAGCTTCATCTGCCAGTCGAAGCTCTTCGCGGCCGCCCCGGGGCCGGCTTCGAGCAGGTCGAGCGCGCGCCGCCATTGCCTGCAAACCTCGGGCGCCCACAGCGGCATGAAGGAGGCGCGGGAATGTGCCTCGGCCATCGCCAGATAGTGCCTCTGGATCTCGATTGCGGTCTTTCTTCGAGGTGGGTCTTTCATCTTCAGAGGCATCTTCAAGTTGAGGTCGGCGGCAACGGCGCGCAGGGCCGCGAGCGGCGAATCCAACTGGACAGCGCGGCCTGGGGCCAGGCCGGCCTCCGCCATGCCGACCACCAGGCAGGTGGCCCCGAACTTGACGAACATGGCCAATTGCGAGCACAAACTTTCCCCGCAAAGGACATGCAATCGGTTGTATCCGGCACACAAGGGTTCGTTCTTGGCGTGGAAGATCCCCCGCTCGCTGGTCGAATCGGATGAGATGGTGCGCTCGATATGTGCGGCCCGCGGGCTCAAGGTAAACTTCAGGCCCATGGAAAAGGGATCGAATCCACCCGCGCCCGCAAAGATCGTGCGCGAGACCAGAAATGAAATCAACTCCGCCGGCAAAGCGGCCGGCTGCATCCCATGCTGATACGATTCGTGGCAGCCCCAGGTCGCTCCCGTGCCGGAGTAATCCACGTTCACTCTGTAACAGGCGGTCTGAATCTCGGGGGTGCGTTCGCCGGTCAT
>JBEKDH010000133.1:0-11239 GCA_050014455.1 Occallatibacter sp. | reverse complement strand
TTCACCTTTCGCGTACCGGGATTGATGCGCCGCGACTCAGGAGGCGGCACGGACACACAGGAGCGGCAGATCCGCGCCGTGGTACTGGCGCTTCCGGCTGGGACGGTGGAGGCCGAGGCCTTGTGGACCGTGCATGACCGCGTGCGCTACTTGTGGGCGCTCAAGGACGGCCACTTCCTGCTCCGCGACCGGGACGGAGTTGCGCAGGGCGACGCCACGCTGGAGTTGAAACCCCTGTTGCAATTTCCGGGGCCGCTGCTCTGGCTTGAAGTCGATCCCACCGGGCAGTTTCTGGTGACCAACTCGCGTGAGCCCGCAGCAGCGGCGCAGAAGCCCGGAGATGTTCCCAGCCCGGACCCCGCCAAGGCCGTCGTTACTGTGGGCGAGCAGACGGCAGCCCTCCAGTCCGGTCCAGCACAGACCGATCTCGTGGTGCGCATCCTCCGCCGCGCCTCCGGCCAGGTGATGCTGGTAAGCCGCGCCCGCTCCACCGTTCATCTGCCCATCAATGCCGAGGGCTACCTGGAGAGCCTGCGCGGCAACGGCCAGCAGTGGCTGCTGAACCTGAACTACTTCACTGGCGGGAGCGCGATCCTGGGGCGCGTGGAGTCGGCCTGCCCGCCCGCCTTCGAGTTTGTTTCAGAGCGCGAGGTGCTGGTGACCGGGTGCGCTGCCGGGGGCGGCCGCAAGCTGGTGGCGATGGACACGGGCGGCCGCCGCCTCTGGGAGAACTCCACTTCCTCGGCGGCGATCTGGCCGCTGATCGTCAAGTCGTCGGATGGCTCCAGGCTGGCGCAGGAGACGCTGGCTGTTACCCGCGATGTCGATGCCCGCGCGCCTTTTGACGCCGAGGACGTGAAGGGACAGCTGGTGAGGGTCTTCGATGCGGCCAGCGGCAATGTGGCACTGGAGGCGCCGGCCAGTCCCCCGCTCGATGGCGGCGGCAATGTGGCCATCTCGCCTTCTGGCCGGCGCGTGGCTGTGCTCAACGCCGGGGCGATTCAGGTCTTCGATTTGCCCGCGCCGCCGCCGCTCGGTGGCGTGGCCGGAGGACAGCCTGGGCGCTGATTGCGGCTCCGGTGGCAGGCTTTTTACGGAAGCCGGTTTGCGTCGACAACCCAGCGGGCGCGGGATTCAGTTCATCGATGAAACTGTGGCAACCGGCAAATCGCCCAACAACAAACACGGCGGCGAAGCTGACCGGAAGAGCATCTTGCCATCCCGAGGAACAGATGCTCAAGCGAGCGGGTTCTTCGCCCGCAGTTCTGCCACAATCTCAGCCGCGGCCGCGCGCGCCTGCTCCGACCGATCTGGCGAAAAGCTGATTGCGCCCACGCGGGCGTGGCCGCCGCCGCCGTAGCGCTCGCACACTGCCGCCAGGTTCACCATCTTCGCCTGGTCGGCTTTGGTCCAGGGATTCGAGCCGACCGAGACTTTGGTGCGGAAGCTGGACTTCGACAAACCGATCGAGTAGGTAGCCTGGGGGTAGAGGTAGTAGGGGATGAACTTGTTGTATCCCTCCTGCGGCTGGTCGGTAATGTCGAAAAAGATGGTGCCGTCGCGCTCCACGGCGCGGTCCCGAATCAGCCCGATGGACTGCAGGTGGCGCTCCAGCAGCGGCGGCAGCAGTTCCGCCACAAAGGGCTTGCTCAGCACCTCGGCTAGAGGCATCTCGGTCAACAGTGGAATCAGCCTGGGAATGAACTCCGGATCCTGGGTCGATTCGATAATCAGCGTCAGCTTCATCGCCGGGGCAGCCATTTCGACGGCGGACTCGGGGCTTTCGTACTTTGCGCCGTCCACAATGTTGGCCCAATGAATCAGCTCCGCCACCGGCGCCGTATCGAAGCCGAAGCGCGTGGCGGCAATGTGCGCCAGAAAGCCGGTGCAGGAGGTGTAAGCGGGATCGAAGAACTTGCGGCCGCCGCACTCCGGATCACGCTTGCAGTCGAGAAAGTTCTGCTGGTCCTCGGGCGTCAGGAACGCCGACAGGTGGTGATCGAACCACCATGTGATTCTGGGCGAGGCCGAATACTTGAAATCGACAATGGCGTTCTGGTCGCCGGAAAACTCGCTCTCGTCGAAGAGCGCTCCAGTGCGATGCACCAGGCCGAAATACTCATAGCTGGCCCCAGCGGCAATGCGTTCACGGTGGAAGCGTGTGAACAACGAGGCTGAGCAAGCTCCGTCAAAGCATTTGTCGTGATAGAAGACGCGAACCCGCAACCTTGCACTCCCTACGCGGAAAATTGGATTGACTTGAACTGTTAAGCATCAAGGGATCGGCTCGTTGTGTCAAGGCGGCGCCGCTCAATCTAGTGGTGGAAAGATGTTCTGGCCGGCAGAGGATGCCTGCTCCAGCCCGCAGACTGGCCCAGCAGGAGCAACGCGGGCTTTGTCTTTCCACCCATCGTGGCCCTTGAATCCGGGACCGGCGTCAAGATGCAGTTGTTTCTCTCAAAAAGCAAAGGACCGCCTCGCAGGCAGCCCTTCGCTTCTTCTGGTGCGATCCGCAAATCCGCGCTTAGAACGGATTCAGCTTGGCGAGGCCCTTCTTTTTCTTCTTCTTGCTTGAGGACTCGTCGCTCAGATCGGCCTTGGGCTTCTTCGTCTTGACGGCTGCAGCGGAGGAAGCAGGGGTCGAGCCCGCCTTGATCTCGTTCACCTGATCGGGCGCTTCGGCAGGCTTTTCAGCAGCGGGCAGAACGGCATTGGACGGGCCGACAGCCTTGATGACGGCGTTCGGATCGGCTGTAGCCGCGGGCGCGCTCACAACCTGGACGCCGACGCCAGTGCCGCCCGCCGGCGCCTCAAGCTGCAAAGGCGCCGTGGAGGGCTGGTCGCTCCGTGGGGGCTCATTGGGGCCGGCCGGCGTCAATGTGCCGATGGGGCTTGCAGCCGGCCTACCGGCCGCGACGGCGGCGTTGAAGAGGGCCTGATTATCCTTGGTGATATCCGGCGCCAGGGTCCGCTTGGGATCGTCCAGGCTGGGTTCGCCCACATGGACCGCTTCCACCACCACGGGCCCGTGCTTGATCAGTCCCAGGGTCTTGGTGGTAAAACGCAGCGGCTGGCGGCTCTGTTCTTCGGCCTCACTCTCGGCAACCGCGTCCTGCGTGGCTTCGGGGACGGGGCGGTTCATGGCCACCAGACGGTCGCGGGCATCCTCGACATGGGGGGCCATCGGGTAGCGGACGATCACCTTGGCGTAAGCCGCGGCGGCCCGATCCTGGTAAACGGCGCGCAGCCGCTCCTTGATGGCGCCGGGCAGGTTGGGCGCAACCTGATAAACGTGGGCCTCGCCTGCATAGGCGTCGCCGATAGCGAGCAGCGCCTGGTCGCTCTTTGAGTAAAGCGGGTAGGTATCTACCACCGTCTCCAGCCGGGCGATGGCGGCGTTGAAGTTCTCGCGGCTTTCATAGTAAAGGCCGATCTGTGTCTCGCGTTCGGCCAGAACCTCCTGGGTCTCGCGCAGCTTCTGCTTGGCGCGGGGCACCAGCGTCGAGTCCGGGAACATGTTGATCATCTTCCGGTACTCGCGCTCGGCGTTCTGTGCGTTGGCGTAGTCGCGGTCGGGCTTTTCCATCTGTTGGTAGTAAATGTCGCCCACCTTCATCTGCGCCTCGGCCGCCTCGGGAGCATTGGGGAAGAAGGTGATGAAGTCCTCGTACTCTGCCTCGGCCTGGGTCAGGGCCGCAGTGCCGCCCTCCTTGAACCAACTGTCGCCCACGGCCAGCTTGGCGCGCATCCGGTACTCCGACTCGGGATACGTGTTGAGCATGGTCTGCAAATCGAGCCGGGCCACGTCATAGCGGCCCTTCTTCATGGCGGTCATGGCCTTGTCGAAGAGCTCTTTGTCAGGCTGCTTGGAGTTGACGCCGGCCAGTGGGTTGGCGCTCAAGTCCTGGTCCTTCTTCTTCTTGGGCTTCTTATCATGGGCAAGAGCCCCGCTCGCCAGCGCAACCACAAGAGCGACCGCGGCGATCTTCGTGGACAATTGAAACAGCTTGGACAACCGGTTCATACCACCTCATAGCGGCGAAGGCCCGTCGACAAGCCATCCGCCATCTTGCAAAAACTCTCGAAATTCCGCTCGCTTATTCGTTCGCCGCCTCACGAGCCGCAACCAGCAGGGCGCGCGCATCCCGCTCTGCATGGCCAGCGCCAAAGACGGCGTTCCCGGCCACCAGCAGTTCCGCACCTGCTTGGACGATCTGCGCCACCGTGTCGTGAGCGACGCCTCCGTCCACTTCGATTCTAAACGCCAGCCCCAGTTCCTGGCGCAACTGGGCAAGCCGGCGAATCTTTTTGAGCGAAAAAGAGATGAACTGCTGCCCGCCAAAGCCCGGATTCACGCTCATGATCAGCACGTGATGGACCATGGGCAAGATGTCGAGGAGCAAATCGACCCTGGTAGCGGGATTCAGCACCACGCCCGGCTGCATTCCGTGCTCGGCGATCAGCTCCAGCGAACGGTGCAGGTGGGGGCAGGCTTCGTAATGCACGCTCAGCCAGTTGGCCCCGGCATCGGCAAACGCCAAAATATACTCATTCGGATTCTCGATCATCAGGTGGCAGTCGAGCGGCAGGCTGGTCACTTTGCGCAGGCTCTTGACCACCGGGGGGCCCAGCGTGATGTTGGGCACAAAATGCCCGTCCATGACATCCACATGGATGACCGTGCCGCCGCCCCGCTCAGCCGCGGCAACCTCTTCCGCCAGGTGCGCAAAATCCGCCGACAAAATGGATGGCAACAGCTCAACCATAACGTTTTCCGCAGAATCTCCTTGCCCGGTCAGTGTATCAGCGGAAGCAGACGGGAGTCGCCGATCCGCATCGGATCACATGGCATATTCGGCATATTCCAAGTGCGAAGCAGGGGCCGGCTTCCTCGATGCGTGAACTGGCCCTAGGACGGGAAGAGAGAGTCCGACGGGCGCGGCACGGCGACCAGACGTGCGCGGCGGCGTGCCGGCCGGGGAACCGGCAAGGCCAACTGAGCCGCGATTTCACGCAGTTCGGCGCGGGCGTGGCCGATCGCCGAAGCTACCGAATCGAGGCGCTGCTGCACAGGGTCGGCAGCCGCCAGCGGCAGGCTGGGTTGTGAATCAACTTGCGCTTCGGGCTCTGGAACGGAATACAGATCGCGCTGCGGAGCTGGCGGCTGACTGGCGGGGCGCCAATGCGCATGTTCCAATGCCTGCCGGGCGCCAGCCAGCGTGTATCCCTCGGCGTGGGCCAGGCGCTTGATCTCCAGTGCCAGCTCCACATCGCGGCGGCGGTAAAGACGCTGACCGGTTCCGCTCTTGTTCGGTTTGAGCTGGGGAAACTGCGTCTCCCAAAAGCGCAGCACATAGGTTTCGAGGCCGCAGATGCGCGCCACATCTCCAATTTTGAAGTAGAGACGGTTGGGGATCGCCGGTGGCGGGTCGAAGGCGCGCTTCTGGGAAAGTTGCGTAGCCATGAGAGTGACGAGGAGGACGCTGCAATTGGACCGCAATCCTCACTCTGAAAGCAGTATAGGCCACAATTTGCACCATTTGTGAAGCGAAATCAATGTCTAACCCCAATCTTTGTGGGAAAAGCAGGCGAAATATGTGGGCCGTGCGCAAAGTCCAAGTGCAACGTCACTGCAAGCAAAGCTGTTGCATGTGAAAACAGGCGCATGGAGCTCCCATTTGGCGAACGTCCTTTGATTCAGACGCAGCCGCCGTTGCGTTGGAGTCCAAAAGCTGGAGCCCTCCTTCATTCAGATCTTCCACGGGTTGACGACCGGTACGCCGGCGGCCAGAAACGGCGCGGTATCGCGCGTCGCCACGGTGAATCCATGCACGGCCGCAATGGCGGCAATCTGGCCGTCGGCAACACCAACCGCAGAGCCCTTGGCGGTTGCCCTGGCGACCAGAAGGGAGTAAACCGCCGCGGCCTCCCTGTCGAAGGCCAGAAACCGCGTCCCGAAGAGCCCAGCCAGCAGCTCTTGCATGGCTACGGCCATCGCCCTTTTCCGTTTGCCGTCGGGCAGGAGTTCAACGCCTAAGAGCATCTCCGAAAGATTGATCGTTGTCAGGTAGAGCGTCTCGGCAGCTTGCCGGTCCAGCCAAGCGGCGACGGCCGGGTTAGCCCGCGCCTTCATCGGCTCTGAAATCACGTTCGTGTCGAGAACGATCATGGAACGATCACTCGAAGACCGCAGGCTCAGCCGGCCTTTGGTTGCGGACGATCTCAAGATCGACTCCACCAAAGCGCTGCCCAAAGGCGGTCAGTTCCGATCCGATCTTGATGCGTGTCCTGGGAGCGACTGCCTCTTGCAGGATCACCCGAATTTCGGCCTCGGTGCTTCGCCCGTTGTGCGCGGCGCGCACCTTGAGCGCGCGATGGGTTTCCTGGGAAAGGTTGCGAACGGTGACGGCAGGCATGGGGCCTCGCTCCTCTCGTAATTGAGTCTTGATGATAGCATATCGCTGTCGATGATAGCAATGCCCTCGCCGCCCGAAGCCCGATATTCCCCGCGGCGCATCTGAATCCGTGCTACACTCAAGGCAATCGTAGAATTCGATCTGAAGTTCTTGCCTGTTCCGGTTACCGCCTACTCGCAAACTTCCACATTGCGTTCGCGGTAAATCAGTACCAGAGGAGTAACACACAATGGAAACAGGCACAGTCAAGTGGTTTAACGACGCCAAGGGTTTTGGATTTTTGAGCCGCGAAAACGGCGAGGATGTCTTCGTCCATCACACCGCCATCCAGTCGAACGGCTTCCGCTCGCTACAGGAAGGCCAGCGCGTCCAGTTCAACGTAACTAAGGGCCCCAAGGGCTGGCAGGCTGAGAACGTTCAGGTTGTCTAATTTCAAACCGTCGCCGGGTTAACCAGCCCGGCTGTTCGGATGAGATCAGCAGCACGGATACAAACACAAGAAAGGGACGGCATCGATGCCGTCCCTTTTGTATTTGGTGCGAGTCCCGAAGCATCTTAACAAGGGTGGGCAGCCGCCTTGACAGGGTCTTGGCGCTCACCCAGCGCCGGCCGATGACTGGCAACGGCCCAGCTATGCAGCCGGCTTGAGGCTCTTGACGCTCACCTGCGGGATAGCAGGGTGCATACCTGCCCTGTTCGTGTCATGGGTGCCCAGGTATTGCAGCACGTCGTTGATTGAATCTTCAAAGCGCGAGCCTGTCTTGTGGGTGGCTTTTACGCCCTTGGCCACAAGCTGGCAAACTTCAAAGCGGTTCATTCCCTGCGCAAGCGCGCGATGAATCTTGTCGGAACGCATGACGAACTCCGGTCAACAGGTGGTTGTTGCGTGGGGTGCGGAGCTCGTCAGAAGCGGTAGGACGGCCGGAGCCGAGCAGGCTGGTTTATTTCTCGTCTGACTTCATTGTACGCTGGAAACCGATGCCGCGCCGCTGGCGTCCACCGGCACGGCCGTGGTGCGACGCGAACTTCTTGCTCGCGACTGAGCTCCGAGACAGGTAGACTGATCGCATGGCTGAGACTGTCAAGCGAATCGGTGTGCATCTGGGGACGGCGGGCGGAGCGTCGAACGCCATCGTGCAGGCGCGGGAGATTGGCGCCAATACTCTTCAGATCTTTTCCTCGAGCCCGCGCATGTGGCGCGCGGCCAAGGTGGATCCGAAACAGGCGGCGCGCACGAAAGAGCTGCGTGCGGCCCTCGACGTGGGGCCGCTGGTCATCCATACCAGCTACCTGGTGAACGTGTGCAGCCAGTCGGACGAGGTGCGCGAAAAGAGCGTCGCGGCCTTCCGCGGCGAGATCGAGCGGGCGCTGGCGCTCGGCGCCGAGTACCTGGTGCTGCATCCGGGCTCGTGGAAGGGACTGACGCGCGACCAGGGTCTCAAGCTGGCGGCGGACTCGATCGCGCGCGCCATCGATGGGCTGCCGTGGCAAATGACGGGCTTCCATATCCTCATCGAGAATACGGCCGGGGCGGAGTTCTCGCTGGGCGGCAGCTTTGAGCAGGTGGCCGAGTTGGTTGAGCGGCTCAAGGCGACCGCGCCGGTGGGAGTCTGCCTGGATACCTGCCACACCCACGTTGCCGGCTACGAATTGGTCAGCGCCGAGGGCTACGCGGAGACGATGCGCCAGGTTGGCGCGACGGTGGGCTTCGACGCGGTGCGAGTATGGCACTGCAACGACGCCAAGGCCGCCCGCGGCTCCAAGCTCGACCGGCATGAGCAGATCGGCCAGGGCACGATAGGCATCGAGCCCTTCCGCTGGCTGCTCAACGACCAGCGTTATGTGCATGCCGCCTTCATCGCCGAAACCCCGGTGGACCAGCCCGGCGACGAGGAGCGGAATGTTCGAGTGCTGAAGAGCCTGGTGGAATGAGACTTGGCCTGTATGCGTATGGATGAGGAGTGGCGATGCTGAGTACGGAAAGAAAGCCCGTAAGCGTAGGCGAGATGCTGGTGGAGGAGTTCCTGACGCCGATGAAGCTGACGCAAGGCGCGCTGGCCGAGGCGATGGGGGTCGAGCGCAAAATGGTCAACGAACTGTGCAATGACCGCCGCGCCGTCACCGCCGATACGGCGCTGATGCTGGCGCGGGTCTTGGGCAATTCGCCGGAGTTCTGGCTGAACGTGCAGCGCCGGACAGACCTGTCGGAAGCCCTGCACACGCCCAAGCGCCGCCAGCGGATCGAACAGGCCCGGGCGCTAAGTTGCGTTGCTTAGAGCATTTTCGCGAGTTGTGTAGACCCGAAGTATATTGGCATCCCACCCTATCCGCAGAAAAAACGGAAAGGATGGGGCACGGAATTCGACAGTAAAAGCGAAAATGCTCTAATTCTGTTGCGAAAGCAGGGTCAGGGTTGATAATTCTGTCGCCATGCTTTGACAGTTTTGCCGGTTTTGAATGGTAAGGAGAGAACTCATGCGCAAGAACATTCTCGCGGTTGTGTTTCTGGCCATCTGTCTCCCGCTCATCGCTCAGCAGGCGCTGAACAACGACGCCATCATCAAGCTGGTCAAGGCGGGCCTCTCGGACGAACTGATTGTCACCACCATCAACGCCACGCCAGGAACCTACGACACTTCCGCCGATGGGCTGATTGCTCTGAAAACGGCGGGGGTCAGCGACAAGCTGGTCTCGGCCATTGTGCAGAAAAAGGCCGAGCCCAGCTATATTGGCATTGGGGTGGACGAAGTCACACCCGATAAAGCACGCTCCCTCAAGTTGCCGGATGCGACCGGAGCGATCGTTGCCGAGGTTGACCCGAATTCTCCGGCAAGCCGCGGCGGTCTGCGCGTCGGGGACGTGATCTCGCAGATCGATGGAGAGAAGCTGCTCAACGCGACTGCCCTGAAAGCTGCGGTGGGCAAGATAGCTCCGGGAACGGCGATCGCCCTGGGCATTTTTCGCGACGGCAATCCGGCAACATTGAACCTCACAGTGGGCCAGTTCCCCGGCGCCGCCGCTGGCCCCGCGGCGGCTGCCATGTTTCCAACCGCCCTGCCGGCCTCAGCCGCGCAGATATCGGACGATCCTGCAGCTCCGCACGATCCTGGCGTTTATATGCTGGCTACGGGGCAGGACGGCAAAGAGAAGATGGTGCTCATCAATGAGATCGATCCAGCGCAAGCGAATATAGGTGTCGGCTCCGTGTTAGGAATGGCCTTTTCGTACGGAATTGCCAAAAGCAATATCACAGCAGAAGTACCCGGCCCCCGCGCCACCGTTCGCACCCAGGTGAAAGACCCGGTTTTTTATATGTATTTCCCTTCGCCTGACTACTTGAATTCCCATGGGATTGTCCAGTTCGGTGCAACCAGCGCGATTTTCGGTGCACCCAACGCGGTAACCGTCGCACCGGCCAAGACCGTGGGCAGCCCCGCGCAGTTTTCTCTGCTACCGCTGGAAGATAAGAAGAAATACCGGGAATTGACTATTGGAAAACTTTCCGTGTTCAAGGGCGAGAAGGACGATTTTGACAACGGGAAGGCGATCAAGTTCAAAACCGAAACGATCAGCCCCTACGTTTATAAGTTGACTCCCGAGGCCGACCTGAAACCAGGTGAATATGCATTTGTCGCAGCGACAGGGGAAGCCATTTACGATCCATCGGCGCAAGTCAACGGAAACGATTTGGCGGCAGGCGGCATCGCGATATTCGATTTTGGGATTGACCCGAACTAGAGCAATTTCGGAATTGACGTGATCCTTTTGAGTGCATTGAAAGGTGGCTTTTTCTTGAGGAGAAAGCCACTTGCGTGTGAGATTTCCGTCTACGGCAATTCCGAAATTGCTATAGCTTCGTCGATCCAGCCAGAGCAGTCCGCACGCTCGGTTCAGTCTGCGTAAACATCTCGGCGGTGGCCAACTTGGAGCACAAGCACTACTACACGCTCATTTTCAATTCGACAGATTAGTCTGTAATCCTCGACCCGATAGCGCCAGAGGCCGGCCAGGTTATGGCGCAGCGGCTTGCCGAATCGCCTGGGATCCTCCGCGCAAGCGAGACGTTGCCTCAAGTAGCTGAGGATGGTTTGCTGGGATCTGGCGTCGTGTTTGCGCAGCTCGCGCCGGGCTCGGTCGTCGAACTCCACCGTCCAGACCTTGACTCCCTCAGGATCGCTTTTCGGGGTCAAGCCCCTTCTCCAGTTCCTCCAGCGTCCAGCGCTTGGCCGGGTGTTCCAGCCTGTAAAGGGCGGTGTAAGTGTCTTCAATCTCTTCCAGATGGACCTGTAGAGCTTCGCGCACGTAAAAGCTCTTGGGACGCCCGGTGAGGGCCGCCAGCTTGTCGAGGCGGGCTTCCATCTCGTCGGGGATGCGGACTGCCAGCATGGGCCTCCTTGGTGTGTACTGTTTGTATGACAAATATAACACAACTGTTGGCTTGCTTGAATGCGCCGATGAGAACCTTGATAACCGAAGTGAGCGGTGGGTTGCGGTCATGTTGAAATCGGAAGGCAATACCGTGAACGAGCCCGATATGCTTTTGAGTAACGCGATAGCCATGGTCGATACTCCGGAAGGGCACGCACGGTTGAAAGCTCACCTTGCGAGTCAGCCATTTCCGCATTTCGAGGCGCATCCTGGTAATCCAGGACTGCTGGTGCGCATCGAAGAGGATGGAACACGCACGGTTGGCAATTTTGTCGAACGTCAGTTCATTCCGCTTCGCAGAAGTACTGACTGACTGTGCCGCTGCGCGCCGGCCCATGGAAGGCCCTCCATAAGCCCCAGGCACCGGACCGAGCAGGCCACGACGTTGCGACAGG
>JBEKDH010000132.1:0-19433 GCA_050014455.1 Occallatibacter sp. | reverse complement strand
ACAGATTCGCCAGGCCCTCGCTCTCTTCCCCGAGCATGAGAGCACAGCTCTTTATGGGTCGATGATTCTTGGCTTCCATGGAGACGCGGAGCGCGCCATTGAGCTTGCACAAGGCCTCGTTCAGCGTTCGCCGTACTTCGATCTGGCCGACGCCGTCCACGCCTATGCCCTGGCCTGCGCGGGCCGCGCGAGCCAGGCCCGCGCCATCCTGGAACGCCTGGAGTGGCTGAGCCGGGAACGCTTCGTCCTGCACTCCTTCAATCCCGCCATCCACGTCGCCCTCGGGGATCCGGATGCGGCTCTCTCGGAATTGCGCATCGCCGGCGAGACCCGCTGCCCATGGTTCTTCCAGATGCTCGCCGATCCCCGCCTCAATCCCCTCCACGGCCGCCCCGAGTTCGTCGAAATGCAGTCCATCCTCAAGCGCATGGAAGCCGACGCTGCGGAAAACCCTGCGCCGGGAGCCTGATCCGCTTTTCGTCGGTTCACCACTGCAGCCTTTAAGCACCCGCTGATGGTCAAGAAGCTCCGCCCGCTCGGCCATACAGCAGCGGATCATCGATTCCGTTCTCGCGGAAGCCCTTTCGCCGCAGAAGGCAGGAATCGCATTGCCCGCACGGCGCCCCCGTCGGCGACGGATCGTAGCAACTGCTGGTGAGGCCGTAGTCCACGTCCAGTTCGATTCCCTTGCGAACGATCTGCGCCTTGGTCATTGCAATCAGCGGAGTGTGAATTCTGAGCGCCTGACGGCGTTTCACCCCACGGACGAAGACCTGTCCGTGGGGACCCCAGCCTTCGACTCCGGCTTTGGTCGCCAGGTTGGCCATCTTCTCGAAGGCCTGGATGAACTCGGGACGGCAATCGGGATAGCCGCTGTAGTCCAGCGCGTTCACGCCGATAAAAATGTCGCTCGATCCCAGCACTTCAGCCCAGGCCAGCGCAAAAGAAAGAAAGATGGTGTTGCGCGCGGGAACGTAAGTGATGGGAATGCCCTCGGCCATCTCGCCCGCGGTGCGCCCCTTGGGCACATCGATGTCGCCGGTGAGCGCGGAACCGCCGAATGCGCGCAGATCGATGGACGCAATGCGGTGCGCTCGATGTCGCCGGTGAGCGCGGAACCGCCGAATGCGCGCAGATCGATGGACGCAATGCGGTGCGCCGCAACGCCGATAGACGCGGCCACCCGGCGCGCGGCTTCAAGCTCGACAATGTGGCGCTGGCCATAGGAGAACGAAAGCGCGTATAGCTCGTAGCCCTCGCTGCGGGCAATGGCCAGCACCGTGGCTGAGTCCAGCCCGCCGCTCAACAGCACGACGGCTCGTTTCGCTTCGTAGTCCATCCCTTAGCCCACTTGCTCCTTTGCCGGTGATGAATCAGCCCAATCACAAAAAAGCCCTAGGCCCTCCTCGAGATTACTTGGTCCGCAATCAATCTTGAATTTCATTTGATTGATGGAAACGAACAACCAGTCATTTTCAGATCGCTGTATGCGGAGCGGCTGGAATTCGCGGCCTTCAAGAGATGTTTCGTTCAGGTTGATATCGACTGACCAACCCGGATTATCCAGCGTTGAGATGCCTATACCGAAAGAATGCTCCCAGTCGCCATTACATTGGCTGAAATACCAAGCTTGAAGTCGCGCGAGGCTTGTCATTGATTCTTCTCCAAATCGCGGGCAGCCGCATCGTACCGAGCACCTACTTCAGATCCCCGCCCTTGCCGATGTCCATCGAGGGCGGGATCGGGTTCCCTTCGTCGATGGAGGCATCGATGCACTGCTGCAGCAGCCCCTTGGCTTCGAGGATGAACTCGATGGCGTCGCGCCCCGCGCCCTCGCCGCCCTTGCTCGGGGTTACATAGTGGGCCTCGGCCTTCACCTGCGCCCGCGCATTGGCCGCGGCCACGGCAAAGCCGCACTGGCGCATCGCCGGCAGGTCGATCACGTCGTCGCCCACGTAGGCGATCTCGTCCAGCGTCACGCCTTCCTTCGCCATGATCTCGCGGATCGCACGCATCTTGAAGGCCTGGCCCTGGTAGACAAACTCCAGCTTCAGGTCGCGCGCGCGCAGGGCAACCGTCTCGCTGATGCGCTTGGTGATGATGCCAACCTTCATGCCGCCCAGCCGCGCCAGCGTCATCCCCGCGCCGTCGTGGGCGCTGTAGCCCTTGGCCTCCACCATTTTGGTGACGACCGAGCCATCGGGCAGCGCCGCCGGCATGGGATAAATCCAGATGGTTCCGTCGGTCAATACGCCATCCACATCGAAAAGAACGACTTTGATCTTGCGGGCGCGATCCTGCGCTGAAAGGGTCATGCTCGTGATTCTAACAAGACAGTGGGTGCTCCATCCTCGCTTGTCATCCTCATGGGTGGGCCGGAGGAGCATGGGCCACTCAGGATGACAGCTTTATAGCGATGCGATCGTTTCGGCGCCAGAGAATTAACTCCGCTACCATCCCAGATACTTCCCGAACAACAGCCCCAGCCTTTCCTTCGCCGCTTCTGGAATCGTGTCCGGCTGGGTCAGCACGGCATACTTAGCAGCCGAGGCGCAGGCGCAGTTCCGCTCATGCGGCATGGCGGCGACAGCGGCCTTCACCACGCGCGCCGCATTCTCGGCGTTCTTGTGCAGCACGGCCACAATCTCCTCGATGGTTACCGCGTCGTGGCCCTCGCGCCAGCAGTCGTAGTCGGTGACCATGGCCACGGTGGCGTAGCAGATCTCGGCCTCGCGGGCCAGCTTGGCCTCCTGGAGGTTGGTCATCCCGATCACGTCCGCGCACCAACTGCGATAGAGGTTCGACTCGGCGCGGGTGGAGAACTGCGGGCCTTCCATGCAGACGTATGTGCCGCCCAGCTTGCCCACCACGCCCACCTTCGCGCAAGCCTCGGCCGCGGCCCTGGCCACCGTCGAGCACACCGGATCGCCAAAGGCCACGTGGCCCACAATCCCCTCGCCGAAGAAAGTGGAGATGCGATGGAAGGTGCGGTCGATGAACTGATCGGGAATGACGAAATCGGTGGGCTTGTGCTCCTCTTTGAGCGAGCCAACCGCCGATACGGAGACGATGCGCTCCACGCCCAGCGACTTCATGGCGTAGATGTTGGCGCGGAAGTTCAGCTCCGAGGGCAGGATGCGATGGCCACGCCCATGCCGCGCCAGAAAAGCCACGTTGCGGCCCTCCAGCTCGCCCAGGACAAAGGCGTCGGAGGGCGAGCCGAAGGGCGTCTCCACGCGCTCTTCGCGCACGTTCGTGAATCCGGGCATAGAGTAAAGCCCGCTGCCGCCGATGATGCCGATCTCCGCCTCTGCCACTGGCCACTCCTCCCACCCCAGCGGCGAAGACCGCTTTCCGGCCCGCCGCGCCTGCAATCCGCAAACATCTCAGTATAAAGGCCGGGCTTACCGATAGCCCCACGCCCCTCCGCGCGCGTATACTCACCGGCAAGGCTCACCATGGACCTAACGGATTTCGTGCTTCCCAGCTCCCTGCAAAACGCTGCCGTCCTCACCGTCATCCTCGCCTTCATCGGCTACCTGGCCACCTTCCTGAGCTCCCGCATGCTGGAGCGGCGGCGCGACAAGCTCGACCTGGTCAACCGGCGGCTCAACGAGTTCTACGGCCCGCTCTATGTCGCCTCTCAGGCAGGCAATATCGCCTACCGGTCGCTGCTCAAGAAGCAAGGCAAGACGCAGAGCTTCCCTATCCTCGACGACGAGATGAAGGAGTGGATGCTGTGGATGACCACCATCTTCATGCCTCTCAACGACGTGCGCGAAAAGATCATCATCGAGAAGGCCTACCTCATTGTCGAGGAGCAGATGCCGCAATGCCTGCTCGACTTTGTCACCCATGTAGTGGGCTACAAGGCGGTGCTGGCCAAGTGGGCCGAAGGCGACCTTAGCGAACGGCGCTCCACCATTGGCTGGCCGCCCGAGTTCGATGTTTATGTGGAACGCTCCTATGCCGCGCTGAAGGCCAAGCAAACCCGCCTGCTGCACAGCGCGACCTGGAGGCTCTGGCACCGGATCGTCGATCGCAAGCGGTGATCAGAAGTTCACGTACAGAACAGAGTTTCCCTTGAATCGCCACTCGGGTGGGACTTTCTTCCCTATGAATCTGTTCTTGACATCGATTGGCGCTTCACTGCCGCGAAATCCGAAGCGGCCTTTTTGCTCCCCCCAATTTCCATGGTTATCTGGAATGTCAGTGAAGTTGGCCTTTTTAGCCGGCAGCCACTCGTCCGCCTGGAACACTCCGACAATGTCGCCGTGGCACACGCCCATCACGTATTCCGCCCGTTTCGCCTTGAGGGGGTCGATCTTCCACGAGTACCGCGACGCATTGTATGGGCTCAGGTGTCCAGGCGCATGGGGTGACTCAAGTGGTCTAAAAGTCTCGCTGACGCAGACTAGGAGCAACCTGGTGTGCTCAGGAAATGCCGCAAACTCTTCCGTTCCTGTTCCCATCTTGACTGACCTCCGTTTTTTGGGGCTTTCCGTACACAATAGACCGTACCATATTCAAGAGCCGAAAAAATGTACGGCAAAATGGGCATCTCAATGAGGATGTCGATTCATCGGCTGTGGTAACTTCATCGCACAGACGCGGGGATGCAAGTATACTGTGAGCGGTCATTGGGATCTGTTAGGGAAAGAAGGATTGAAGATGAAAGCCGTACTCATTCTCCTGATTTCTTGCTTTGCAACCGCCTTAGGCCAAACGTCAAAAAGGCCTGAGCGGACGCCTGATCCTAAAGCTAGCCTAGCCAAATGCATTGCGACCTCGGCAGACAAAATGCCAACAAAGGTAATAAATCAATACAGTAATGCTGGGCCGGATAGCCTGGAAAAGGTTTATTCAGACGGGAGAATTGATGTGTACGCGGATCAAACGGTTATAGATGCGTACATAAACTATTCAGGGCCATACTCCGGGGAGTTCGCGGGGCCTCTCTACTTCGCGTTTCGCGACGAGGGCTCACGCCAGACAGCAATTCAGAGAATCCGTGATAATCGTCCGACAGACTTCCAACCGAGCACGACCTGTACGGTTCTTGATCCTGCTTCTGGGGGTCAGATACGACGGGACCAGGACTGTGCTAGTGGAAGCCCATCGAAGAATCTCGGCTATTTAGAGTACGTCGCGGCAGATGTCACATTTACTAAGCATGGTCCCGGCAACATACTTCTTCCCCCCGGCGCAACCATGCCGTCCCAGCTTCTCGTCCTTAGATGGGCGCTGTACCTAGCTTCGCCGCACTGCTCGGTCCTCGACGCATTTGACAAGTCGATTGCAAGGTCAATTCCTAGTGAGGATGAGTACATCGACGGGCTAGACCAAATGAACTCTACCCTCATCGGGGGAACCTACGGCGGAAGTAATCGTGATGAATTCATGTCAGTTTTCGTCGATGATCCTGCCGCAATCAAGAGAACAGTATTGCCGGGGTACTACCGAATAGATGAAGGAGATGCTTCGTTTCTATTTCGCTCGATTATGGGTGCTGTTGCCAAGATCAATGAGGGGCGGCAAAGAACGCAGTAGACCCGAGCCCGATGGGGTGCGCTCCCAACGACCTTTTTCAGCTCGTGAACCCATATAGCGTGGGCTGGTTGCGTGCGCAAGAGGCGTTGGCCGCGTGTCCCAGGCAAAGCTCACGCGCGCGCGGGCAGCCCCAGGCGCTCCCACAGCCGCAGCGTTGGTGCGGCCTGGTTGACGGTGTAGAAGTGCAGGCCGGGCGCGCCGTTCGTTAGCAGGGTTTCGCACAGACGCGCGACCACCTCCAGGCCGAAGTCGACGAGCGCGGGCTTGTCGTCTTCCAACTCTTCCAGGCGCAGGCGCACCCAGCGCGGCAGGTCTGCGCCGCAACCTGCGCAAAAGCGCACCGTATTGGCGAAGCCGGTGATGGGCATGATGCCCGGAACCACTGGAATCGCGATGCCCGCCTTGGCGCAGCGCTCCATGAAGTCGAAGTAGGCGCCAGAGTTATAGAAGAGCTGGGTCAGCGCGCCGTCCGCGCCGGCCTCCACCTTGCGGCGGAAGTGCTCGAAGTCCGCGCCGGGGCTGGACGCCTGCGGGTGCATCTCCGGGTAGGCGGCCACCTCGATCTGAAAGGCGTCTCCGCAGGTCTCGCGGATGAAGCCGACCAGTTCGTTGGCGTAGTGGAAGTCGCCCGGCGCGGAGGGGCTCATGGCCGTGGCCGGCAGATCGCCGCGCAGAGCCACGATGCGCTTCACGCCCGCCTGCCGGTAGCGATCGAGGAGGGCGGCGATGTGGGCGCGCGTGGAACCTACACAAGTGAGGTGCGGCGCGGCCTCCACTCCGCTGTGCCGGGCCACCGCCATCAACGTATCGTATGTGCCCTCCTGCGTGGAGCCGCCCGCGCCATAGGTGATGGAGAAGTAGTCCGGCCGCACCGCGGCGAGCTGACCAATGACAGAGGGCAGCTTGGCCACGCCTTCCGGCGTGCGCGGCGGGAACAGCTCGAAAGAGAAACTCAGCGGCGAAGCCATACGCGCAACTCCCAGCGAAGGACTGAAAAGCGAAGTCCGCAAATTCATCATTGCACTATTCTTCGGTATGCGAACACAGAGCGCCTACTTAGGAATCACCCCGATCGTCCCCAGCCACGTCTCCACTAACTGAGGCCATGCCGTTACCGGAAACTTCGTGCGCCGCAGCCCAAACGCATGCCCGCCCTGCGCATACAAGTGCATTTCCACGGGAACTCCGGCGTTTTTCAGCGCAATGTAGTAACTCAGCGAGTCATCGACGTTGTCCACGTGGTCATCCTCGTTCTGTAGCAAGAACGTAGGCGGAGTCTTGCTGGTGACAGGAACTTCGGGATTCAACGCAAGATCTTTATCGACAGTCGCCGGATGAGGAACCACAAACTTTTTGACGCCTTGCTGAGCATCCCACTCCGCCGCGGCAATCGACAGATGTCCCGGATAAATTGCCACCGCAAAGTCCGGGCGGCAGCTTACTTTGTCGGCCTCGTCGACAAGCGGATACAGACGCCGCTCAAAGTGCGTGCTTATGGCCGCCACCAGATGCCCGCCCGCCGAAAATCCCAGCACTCCAATCTTGTTCGGATCGATCTGCCATTCCGCGGCGTGAAGGCGCACCAGCCCCAGTGTCCTCTGCGCATCTTCCAGGGCCATCGGCGATTCCGGATAGGGCCCCGATTTCGGATACTCCCCCACATCCGTCACCCGGTATTTCAGCAGCACACACGTAATCCCCTTGGGCGTCAGCCAGTCACAGACCTCCGTGCCTTCCAGATCGATGGCCAGAATCTGATAGCCCCCTCCTGGGAAGACGACCACCGCGGCGCCCGTATTCTTCCCCGTCGGCGAATAGACGGTCATCGTAGGCCGCGTCACGTTGTCCACCGCAACCCACGGTCTACCGGCAACCAGAGATCCCTTGCCCGTCGTCTCTGCGGTCTCCGGCCCCGCAACAGGCTGCGGATCGGGCGCGGCCCCCGGCCAAATCGGCAGTTGCGTATGGCCCGGCGATGGCTGCCAGGCAAACTTCTGCGCGCTCAGACCGCCGCACGCAATCACAACACAGAGAGCAAAGATCAAAGGCTTCATCGCAATCCCGCGAGTTCGTTCCACACCAACTTTGCTGCGCCTAAAAGTCACGCCCGCCGGTTGCCCCATCCTTCCGCGAACTTTGCGGGAGAGGGGAAACCATAACTGTTCACTGTTCACTGACCACTCTCCCCGGAATCAGATAAGCGCCGGGAATTCTTCCGTCCAATGTGGCGAGAAGCGCTCCGTTGGCGCTCGCCAGTTGCAGCAGATGTCCATCGGTCGTCTGCCTCGGGGTCTTCACCCACGCCGGGAGTTGCGATATGTCGATGCCGTCAGGGAGGAACGCAAGCGGCATACTGTTCTTTGTTTTCAGGCTGTTCAGCAACATTCGAGCCTGCTCGACTGTAAATCCATAATCCGGAACTTGCGCAGCGACGCGCACGAATCCCAGTTCCGTGATCGAGCAGGTCAATAGCGGCGCATTCTTCAGGGATACGGCCCAGGCCATCACGCGTGTGTGGAAAGCGTGGTGGAAGATTCCTAGAGCGATCAGGGTATTCACATCGAGCAGGTATTTCATGGAAAATCTGCGAGTATCTCTGCAACTTGTTCACTGGTCAGCACAGGCGCATCCGGTCCCGCATAGAGCACTGAGAAGCCTGTGACAGGGTCTTCGATGATCCGCGGCTCAAAGGTCTTCTTCCTGCGCGGCGTCAACACAATGCGCCCTTCCTCAATGCCGGCATCGAGAGGGTCGCCGGCGCGAATGCCCAGCTTGCGGCGAATCGGTTCTGGCAGCACGACTTGACCTTTTGTGGAGACCCTGGTCTGCATGGTAAGACAATCTTACCGCCGATTGAACTGCGTTGCAAACTGCATGTTTGGTTACTTTCGTCTGGTTTTCCAGGTCCCGATTTTGGAACCTGGGAAACCGAAACCGACCACTGTTCACTGACAACTGACCACTAGTACCTGTAGTTCTCCGCCTTGTAAGGCCCTTCCACCGGCACGCCGATATAGTCGGCCTGGCGCGCGGTCAGCGTGGTCAGCTTGACGCCAATCTTTTCCAGATGCAGCCTGGCTACCTCTTCGTCCAGCTTCTTGGGCAGCACGTAGACGCCGATCTTGTACGTGTCTTTGTTGGCCCACAGATCGAGCTGCGCCAGCGTCTGGTTGGCGAAGCTGTTGCTCATTACGAAGCTGGGATGCCCGGTGGCGCAACCCAGGTTCACCAGACGGCCCTCGGCCAGGATGAAGATGCCGTGGGCAGACTGGCCCGGACCGGCGGGGAAGGTATAGAAATCCACCTGCGGCTTGATATTCAGCTTGGTCACGCCCGCCTCGGCGTTCAGCCGGTCCATCTGAATCTCGTTGTCGAAGTGGCCGATGTTGCAAACGATGGCCTGGTCCTTCATCCGCTTCATCTGCTCCAGCGTGACGATGTCCACGTTGCCGGTGCAGGTGACGTAGATGTCTCCGCGGCCCAGCGTCTCTTCGACGGTGGTAACCTCGAAGCCCTCCATAGCCGCTTGCAGCGCGTTGATGGGATCGACTTCTGTGATGATGACGCGCGCGCCCATGCCGCGCAGCGAGTGAGCGCAGCCCTTGCCCACGTCGCCATAGCCGCAGACCACCGCAACCTTGCCCGCGACCATCACATCGGTGGCGCGCTTTATGCCGTCGGCCAGCGACTCGCGGCAGCCGTAAAGGTTATCGAACTTGGACTTGGTCACCGAGTCGTTTACGTTGATGGCGGGAACGAGCAGCTTGCCCTGCTCCAGCATCTTGTAGAGCCGGTGAACGCCCGTCGTGGTCTCTTCCGAGACGCCGCGCCACTCCTTGACAACCTTGTGCCAGTGCTCAGGGTCTTCGCCGTGCACCTTCTTCAGCAGGCTCTTGATGACCTGCTCTTCGTGGCTCCCCGAGGGCTCGTGCACCCAGCCGTGGCCTTCTTCCAACTCATAGCCCTTGTGGATGAGCAGCGTTGCATCGCCGCCGTCGTCCACCACCAGTTGCGGCCCCTTGCCGCCCTTGTGGTTGAGCGCCTGCCAGGTACACCACCAATACTCTTCGAGCGATTCGCCCTTCCAGGCAAAGACCGGAACCCCGGTGGCCGCAATTGCCGCCGCCGCGTGGTCCTGCGTGGAGAAGATGTTGCAGCTTGCCCAGCGAACCGTCGCGCCCAGGCTCACCAGTGTCTCAATCAGCACCGCCGTCTGGATGGTCATATGCAGCGAGCCCGTGATGCGCACGCCGACCAGCGGCTTGGCCGCCGCATGCTTGTTGCGGATCGACATCAGGCCCGGCATCTCCTGCTCGGCGATGGTGATCTCCTTGCGGCCCCAATCGGCCAGGGCCATGTCGGCCACCTTGTATGCCAATTCCGTGACTTCGAGGGTTGATGTTGCCATTTGGGTTCTCCTTATATCGTCAAATCGTGATATATTGATATGTACCAGAGATTCCTCATGCCGTCAATCGTAAAGATTCTTCGCGTCGTCGCCGATCCCAACCGCCTGCGCATTCTTCTGCTGCTGCGCGGCGAGGAGCTCTCTGTAGCCGAGATGCAGGAGATTCTGGCCATGGGTCAGAGCACCATTTCCACGCATCTTTCCCAGTTGAAGCAGGCCGGACTGGTGGAGGACCGCCGCGCCGGCAAGAGCAGCCTCTACCGAATCGCCAGCCAAGCCGCGGAAGATGTTGCAGTCTTGAAAGGGCACGACTTCAGTCGTGCCGATAGTGGCGGAACACCTGCCGGGCCTTTCGGCCCTGAGGGGCGTTCAACTTTCACCACCCCAACTGCGAGCAGCTTTCTTCATGACCTGCTAGCGCGCGCGGCTGCAGAGATCGCCGAGGCCGCCGGCGACCAGGCGGCCATCCGCAGCGTGGTGAGGAAGCGCCAGGACAAGATGCGCAGCTTCTTTGACAGCGTGGCCGGCCGCCTGGGTAAGGACTACGTTCCCGGCCAGTCGTGGAAGGGAGTGGCCGAAGCGCTGCTGCGGCTGATGCCGCCCATGGTTATTGCCGATCTGGGCGCGGGCGAGGGGAGCTTCGCTCTGCTGCTGGCCCAGAGCGCCAAGAAGATCATCGCCGTGGACACCTCGGCGAAGATGATTGAGGTGGGCCGCGAGCAGGCCCGCCGCCATGGCGTCACGAACGTTGAGTTCCGCCTTGGCGACATGGAAGAGGTTCCCATCGAGGATGCCGAGGCCGATCTGGTCTTCTTTTCGCAGTCCCTCCATCACGCGCTGCATCCCGAGCGGGCGATTCAGGAGGCCTTCCGCATCCTCAAGCCCGGAGGACGCATCGCCATCCTCGATCTGGTCAAGCACCGTTTTGAAGAAGCGCGCGAGCTGTACGCTGACGAGTGGCTCGGCTTCAGCGGGCCGGAGGTGGAAGCCATGCTTCAGAAGGCGGGCTTCACGCAGGTACAGACGTCGGTGGTTCACAAGGAGCCGGAGACGCCCCAGTTCCAGACGCTGCTGGCGGTGGGAAGCAAGGCCGGCTAGAGCAATGTCGACCTGGCTGTTTACGGTTCAGGTTGAGATTCGTGCTCTCCCACCCTTGAATCGAAAGGCGATTCAAGGATGGGGCACCCAGCGTTCTGCTGCCAGAGGTCCCGTTCTGCGGGTGCGCCAGCTCTAAATCGAGAGCTGGCGCACCCGCCATAGTATCGTTGTTCCTGATTTGATTTCAGACCTGTCTGCGCGTTGAATAGGTTGGGCATGCGCACGGGTTCTTGTCTCGGGAGACTGTTCGTGCGCCTGTCCTCAATTCTGGCAATTCTTATGTTTCTTGTACTGTCCTTGGCAGCACAAACGCAGGAGGATGCGCAGTTAGCCGCGCACATGCGGCATGTGGCGCAGTTCTACCATGATCGGGACGGCTTTTCAGGCGTGATTGCCGTCGAACGGAATCATCATCTGCTTTTTCAGGCCAGTTACGGATATGCCAATTACGAGAAACAGATTCCGTTCAAACGCGATACGCGCTTTGCCGTCGCCTCTCTCTCCAAACAGTTCACTGCGGCGGCGATTCTGCTTTTGCAGCAAGACGGCAAGCTGAAGACCAGCGACTTGCTCAAACAACACTACGCGGAGGCTCCGGCAGCGTGGGGCGCCGTTACGTTGCGCCATTTGCTCACGCAATCCTCCGGAATTCCAGATGTCTATTTCGGGGACCTCCGGAAGCAGCACGAAGGGGAGATTCCGCAAACTCTGCGCACTTTGGCAGACAAGCCGCTCAGCTTTGAGCCGGGCGCCAAATACGATTACAGCAACGCCAATTACCTCCTGCTGGCACGGGTGGTGGAAGAGACCAGCGGCGAATCCTATTGCCAATTTCTGAGCGAGCGCATCTTCCGTCCGCTGCGGATGCGCCAGACCAGCTGCATCTGGAAGACGCAGACCATCCGCCATCGGGCCAACGGCTATATGCAATCGGCCAAGGGACCTGCTCCCGATGAGGATGAAGACCTGGGGGGATTGACCGGCGCCGGCAGCCTGGCATCCACGGCCGGCGATCTTATCCGCTGGACCGAGGCGCTGCAGGGAGGGAAGGTGTTGTCCCAGTCTTCGCTCAATGAGATGCAGACGCCTTACAAAGAGGAATACGCAGAAGGGCTGGTGATTCAAGGCAAGGGTAAGGAACTTGACATCGGCCACGTGGGGAAGGCCGACGGCTTTTACGCCGACGGCTTTTACTCCCAGCTTGACTACGTCCCGGCAATCAAGACCACCCTGGTGGTTCTATCCAATCTGGTGACAGCGGGATTTAATGAGGGTCCGGGAGCGCTGGAGATGGACGACGAGCTGACGCGCCTGATGGAGAACGCAGATTCGATTCTGCCGTCAGATGGCAAAGAGGCGAAGGTAGCGGAGGAGGTTCTGCGCGGCTATGCCGGGCATTACTTGCAGGAGGGAGTCAAAGATCCTGCTGGAGCGGCCGTTTCCTTTCACGATGGCCGGCTCTTCATCGAGAGGGACGGCAAAGCGCCGGTTGCCTTGCATGCGGAGTCGGCCGACCGCTTCTATATTGCAGGTGAACCGGTGGAAGTATTCTTTACCCCGGCCGAGAATGGCGCCTCCAGCACTCTCATCGTGGTGAAGTTTTTCCCTCCATTCCAAGGGGATTCGTACAAGAAGGCAACCGGGGAGAAGATCGGCGGAGCGGGGAAATGATGCGGTGCTATCGCAGATCCGAGAGTCTGGACCTCCACCCCTCACTCATTACTCATGAGATCTGCCGGGTGCCCCAGGTCTCGATTTTGAGACCTGGGATCGCACTATTTATCTAGGCTCTCTTCTCCGCCTCCAGCAATTCCCTCTTCCGCTCCACTCCCCAGCGATACCCTGTCAACGCGCCGCTGGCGCCCACGACGCGGTGGCACGGGACGACGAGGGCCACGCGATTCGTGGCGCAGGCCCGGGCCACGGCGCGCACTGCCTTGGGTTCGCCCAATTCCCGCGCCAACTGGCTGTAGCTGCGCGTCTCGCCCCGCGGAATGGCCCTGAGCGCCTGCCAGACGCGCAATTGAAAAGCCGTTCCACGCACGTCCAACTTCGTTGCGGTCCGGTCTTGGAATGACCCCGTGGAACCGATGACCGCCCCGACCGCCGCATCTACCAGCGTCGCAAGCGCCAAATCGGACCGCAGCTCAGCCAAAGGAAACTCCGCGCGCAGGGTAGCCTCCGCCTCGGCAGCCGTGCCGGCCAGCGCCAGCCAGCAGAGGCCGCGCGCCGTTGATCCCACAATCACCCAACCAAAGGGCGAAAGGCCAGAGGCCCAGGAGATCTGCTCGCCGTGGCCTCCCTGCGCAAAGCGGCCCGGCGTCATGCCCAGCGCCGCGCCCTCGTAGGCCCGGCTCGACGAGCCGAATCCAGCTTCATAGATCGCATCCGTCACGTTGCCTCCCTGTTTGAGCGTGCCGCGCAAACGGGCAGCCCGCAGCGCACGCTGGTATTCGAGCGGAGTCACGCCCATCTCCCGTTTGAAGAGCCTCTGGACGGTGAAGGGGCTCAATCCAGCAACGCGCCCCAGTTCCTTGAGGGGCGCGGCGCGGTCAAGGTTGGCCTCGATGCACCTCCGAACCTCTTCCAAAGGGCTGCCCCCCGCAGGGGTGCCGGGGCGGCAGCGCTGGCAGGGACGAAAGCCGGCGGCGCGCGCCTCACTTGCCGAGCGAAAGAAGCGCACGTTGGCGCGCAGAGGCCGCCGGCTCCTGCAACCGGGGCGGCAGAAGACGCCGGTTGTTGTTACCGCGTAGAAAAACGCGGCCGCCGGGTCGCGGGCAAGAAGCTGCCGCCAGGCCGCCTCGGGGTCGATGGCTGAAGCCGTCGAATCGGAGGCCGCGGCCCGCCCGCGCCCGCCTGCCATTTGCATATCATTCTTCATGAGAACCATCGTCGCCGATCCCGGCCCGTCATGCTATCCGATTCTTGCTCGCAATTCCGATTTTCCGGCTGGGAGTCAACGTCTCACCTTCTGGTACGGGGTCCAGGTGGGATCGAAGCCAGCCCAACCGCGGCCGGCTCGTTGCCAAGAACTGCGTTTTGAGCGGATTACCAGGTCCCTTCGCGGCAAGTCATCGTGAAGTCTTGCGGTTGCAATCGGTTACGAAGTGTCCCGCTGCTGCTATAGTGGCTTTGCGGGGTTCTCCACCTCAGTGGGGAGTTGTATCCGGAATTGCTGCTTGGACACAAAGTTTGTGACCGCCGACACATCGATTGCATCCAAGATGAGTGACTGGCATCACATCGGAAGCACCCACACCAGAAAACCAAGCAAGGTAAGACTTCATGGCGCAGATATTCGATCGCAGCTCCAACGCTCTAGCTCGGGCGAGCCTGGTGCTGACGGGGCTGCTTGTGATCGTCCTGGGGGTGACGCTGGATCTGCTACAGCGTTCGCCCTGGGTGACGCGCCAGGGCCAGCGACCGGATCAGCCGGTGCCCTTCAGCCACAAGCATCACGTGCAGGGGCTGGGGCTGCAATGCCAGTACTGCCACGTGACGGTGGAGAAGTCGAGCTACGCCGGAATCCCGCCCACCAAGACCTGCATGAACTGCCACGCGCAGATCTGGACCAATGCGCAACTGCTGGAGCCGGTCCGGTCCAGCTGGGCGACGGGCCAGTCGCTGGTTTGGACCAAGGTTCACGATCTGCCTGATTTCGTTTATTTCAGCCATGAGATTCACGTGAACAAGGGGCTGGGCTGCGCCAGTTGCCACGGGCGCGTGGACCGGATGCCGCTGATGTATGCGCAGAACACCTTGCAAATGGAGTGGTGCCTGGATTGCCATCGCAATCCGGCCAAGAATCTGCGGCCCACCAGCGAGATTTACAACATGGCGTGGGAGAAACCGGCGGAGGATAGGCCGGTGTGGTGCGCGGTGGGGGATGAGAAAGTGGGCGTGCCAACGGCGCAAAGCGTGAGTTGCGTGACGAAGGAACCGGACGGGACGGAGTTGGCCTCGCTGAACCTGCCTCCAGCGAATGGATACCAGAAATTCACCAGCCAGGACGAATTGGGGCATTTCCTCGTTGATCGCTACAAGATTCGCACCCCGAAAGACTTGACCAGTTGCGAGGTCTGCCACCGATGAGCGAGCAGATGAGAGGAAACGAAGAGAACGAGACGACGCGGATGACACTGGCCCAGGTGCGCCAGGAGTTGAAGTCCGTGAAGGGCAAGCGGTATTGGCGTTCTGTCGACGAACTCGCCGATACGGCGGAGTTCCAGGCGGCGGTGGAGCGGGAGTTTCCTTCGTCGGCGCAGGAGTGGGTCGATCCCGTCTCGCGGCGCGGCTTCATGAAGCTGATGGGGGCGTCCCTGGCTCTGGCCGGCCTCGCCGGATGCACCAAGCAGCCCGACGAGCCCATCTATCCCTACGTCAAGCAGCCGGAAGACCTGATTCTGGGCAAACCGATGTACTTTGCCACGGCGCATCCATTCGTCACCGGCGCGGTGCCGCTGCTGGTCAAGAGCGATCAGTTCCGCCCCATCAAGATCGACGGCAACCCCGAGCATCCTTACAACCAGGGCTCGTCGGACCCGTTCACGCAGGCCACGCTGCTGGAGCTTTACGATCCGGACCGTTCGCAGCACGTGACCTGGCGCGGCGAGAACCGCGAGTGGGCGGAGTTTGCGCAAGGGCTGCGCGTAAAGATGGCCGAGAGCAAGGACGGCACGGGGATGTACTTCCTCAGCGCGACCATCACCTCGCCCACGCTGGCGCGGCAGTGGAAGGAAGTGCAGGCGGCGTATCCCAAGGCGACGCTGATTCAGTACGACCCGGCGATTGCGGGGGCGGACACATCGTTTGAAAGCGGCTTTGCGGCGCAGTACAATATCGCCGACGCCGACGTGATCGTCTCTCTCGACGCAGACTTCCTCTCCGGTGCGACCTATCCTGGATTCCACAAGTTGGTGCGCGAGTATGCTGCGCGGCGCAAGAATCCCGAGAGTCTGAACCGGCTTTACTCGATCGAGTCCACGCCGACGACCACAGGATTGAAGGCCGAGCATCGGCTGGGGTTGCGGGCGAGTGAGATTCCATCGTTTGCCAACGAGTTGCTTGGAGCAATTAATGGCGAGGAGCCTGCTATGGCGCCCGCCTATCCTTGGACCGCTGAGCAGAAGAAGTTCCTCGTCGCACTGGCGAAAGACCTTAAGGCTCATGCTGGAAAATGCGTCGTCATCCCGGGGCTCTCCCCCGATTTGGGGATGATGGCGGATTTTATCAACGGAGCGCTGGGCAATGTCGGCAAGACGGTGACGGCCTGGCAAGCATCGTGGAATGAGATCGCAAGTGACCAGATTCGCGATTTGAAGGCCCTGGTTACGGATCTGAACGCGGGCAAGGTGGATTGGCTTGTGATCTTGAACGCTAACCCCATCTACACCGCACCTGCCGATCTGAACTTTGCGGCAGCGTTCGAAAAGGCCAAGACGGTCGCGCATCTGGGTTCGCATGTGGACGAGACGGGTCAGATTGCGCACTGGCATATCCCGGCGGCGCACTACCTGGAGTCATGGTCGGATGCGCGGGCTTACGACGGAACTGTTTCGATTATTCAGCCAATGATTGATCCGCTGTACGGCGGCAAGACGGCGCATGATGTGTTACAGGTGCTGCTGAATGAACCGGGGTTGAGCGCATACGAGGCTGTGCGCGAGACATGGAAGCCGGTGATTAAGGGCGACTTTGAATCTGGATGGCGCAGGTCGCTACACCAGGGTTGGATAGACGGCAGCGCTTCCGATATGGTGCTGCCAGCCAAGATGAGCGCCCTGGGTCCATGGGGACATGAAGGCTCATACCATGTTGGATCTCCCAATCCGAAAGATTCGTTGGAGATCATCTTCCGCCCCGACCCGAATATCTATGACGGGCGCTGGTCGAATGTGGGTTGGCTGCAGGAGCTACCCAAGCCGGTGACCAGCCTCAGCTGGGACAATGCGGCGCTGGTCTCCGGCGCGACGCTCACCAAGCTGGGCCTGGAAGAGGACGACATCGTCGAGCTGACAGTCAGTGGTCGCAAAGTGAACGCGCCGGTGATTGTTGCGCCGGGGCATCCCGATAACTCAGTGACGGTGCATCTGGGCTATGGACGCCAGTTTGCCGGCCGCGTAGGCTCGGGCGCGGGCTTCAACGCTTACTCGATTCGGACCTCGGACGCGCCGTTTTACACCGTCGGCTCTATCAGGAAGGTCGAAGGCAAATGGGGCACGGCGATCACCAAGAGCCACTACCAGGACCAGCGTGGAAAGGCCTTCGGCCAGCAGGGCAGCGGCAACAACTCGCTCGAGGCCGATGAGGCCATCGGCGAGCGCGGCATCGTTCGCTACGCCACCCTCGACGAGTTCAAGGCCAATCCGGGCTTCGCCAACGAGGGCGAGACCCACACGAAGACGAACAAGGACAACACGCTCTTCCCCAACTGGGAGTACAAGGACAATGCCTGGGGCATGTCCATCGACATGAACAGTTGCACGGGCTGCAATGCGTGCATCGTGAGCTGTTATGCCGAGAACAACATCCCTGTGGTGGGCAAGCAGCAGGTGCGCATTGGCCGTAATATGCAGTGGCTTCGTATCGATACGTATTTCGAGGGCGACCTGGCCGCGCCGCGCGCCCACTTTCAGCCCATGGCCTGCCAGCACTGCGAGAACGCGCCCTGCGAGCAGGTTTGCCCGGTGGGCGCCACGGTGCACACACCCGAGGGGCTGAACGCGATGGTCTACAACCGCTGCGTGGGCACGCGCTACTGCTCCAACAACTGCCCCTACAAGGTGCGGCGCTTCAACTTCCTGCTCTACTCGGACTACGAGACGGAGAGCTTGAAGCTGCTGCGCAACCCCGATGTTTCCGTGCGGTCGCGCGGCGTGATGGAGAAATGCACCTACTGCGTGCAGCGGATCCAGGCGGCCAAGATCGAAGCCGACAAGGGAAATCGCCCGGTGCGGGACGGCGAGATTGTGACTGCCTGCCAGCAGGCCTGCCCGGCCTCGGCGATCACCTTCGGCAACATCAACGACAAGCAGAGCCGGGTGGCAAAGCTGCAAGCCGACGAGCGCAGCTATCAGGTGCTGGCCGATCAGAATACGCGTCCGCGGACCAAGTATGTGGCCGCGGTGTTGAATTTGAATCCGGAGTTGGAGGCTTCTTTGGTGGAGCACGGGGTCAAGGGTTGAGGGATTTGCTGGGATGGTTGGAACAAATGCGGCGAGTTAGCCTCCGCTGCGCGGAGATGGCGAGTTAGCAAGTTGGCGTTTGGACAAGTTGGTGAGTTAGCAAGTTAGCGGGTTAGCGGAGCCAGGATGCCAGTCGAATTGAAAGACAATCCGGAGATCGATCCCGCCACCGGCGAATACCGGGTGATTGCGCCTGGGCAGACCTTCAGGTCGGTCACCGAGAAGATCGCGCGCATTGTGCTTACGCCGGATACGCCTCTGGGCTGGTTTGCCATCTTCGGTGTGGGCGGCGCGCTGGCGACCATGCTGATGGTGGCCATGACCTGGCTGTTTCTTGAGGGCGTGGGCATCTGGGGCATCACGCAGCCGGTGGCATGGGGCTTTGCCATCATCAACTTTGTGTGGTGGATCGGCATCGGCCACGCCGGCACGCTGATTTCGGCGATTCTGTTGCTCTTCAAGCAGGGATGGCGCAACTCGATCAACCGCTTTGCCGAGGCCATGACCATCTTCGCCGTGGTCTGCGCCGGCATGTTCCCGCTGATTCACGTAGGCCGTCCCTGGTTGGCTTACTGGATGCTGCCGTATCCCAGCACCATGAACGTCTGGCCGCAGTTCCGCTCGCCGCTGATGTGGGACGTCTTTGCGGTTTCGACTTACGCCACCATCTCGGTAGTCTTCTGGTACATCGGCATGGTGCCTGACTTGGGGACGATGCGCGACCGCGCGCAGACCAAGGCAGCACAGTACCTTTATGGGCTGGCGGCGCTGGGCTGGCGCGGTTCCGTGCGCCACTGGATGCGCTATGAGACAGCCTCGCTGCTGCTGGCCGGGCTGGCCACGCCACTGGTGCTCTCGGTGCATACGGTCATCAGCTTCGACTTTGCCGTGGCCGTCTTGCCGGGCTGGCATACCACCATCTTCCCGCCGTACTTTGTGGCGGGCGCAATCTATTCGGGCTTCGCCATGGTGCTCACACTGGCCATTCCGCTGCGCAAGTTCTACCACCTGGAGGACCTGGTCACCGAGCGGCACATCGATAACATGGGCAAGGTGATGCTGGCTACGGGATTCATTGTGGCCTACGGGTATGGGATGGAAGTCTTCATGGCCTGGTACTCGGCCTCGCACTGGGAAGCCTTCATGATGTGGAACCGGATGTTCGGGCCCATGGGCTGGGCTTACTGGGTGCT
>JBEKDH010000131.1:0-11311 GCA_050014455.1 Occallatibacter sp. | reverse complement strand
CGGTGCTACAAGCGCATCCTTCAAGGTGATGCGGTGGTCATTCACAGCGGTAAGGCTCTCGGTACTTTGACGACGGACCAATGCTCGAACTTCCTCTATTGTCATCAGCGAATCCATGCTCCAATTATCGCCGGAAACTACGATGTCATGAAACCAGCGGAGTTCGAGGCGGAGTTGCTGTCGAATAACCGCCAAATCGGAAACCGACCCACCACCGAAAAGCGTCCCGTCGCAGCCGGCTGTTGAGGCCGGCGGGGCGGATCGGCGATGATGCGCTATGCTTGTCTGCGGCGAGAGGCGCTCCTTTGACTGAGGAAACCCAACCAAAACGAGAACCGCACGAAGTGCCGCCGCTGAGGCGGAGCGTGGCAGTCCGTGGGGTGGTGCAGGGGGTGGGGTTTCGTCCGTTTGTTTACCGGCTGGCGCTGGAGGAGGTGCTGGCGGGGTTCGTCGGCAACGATACCGACGGGGTGACCATCGAGGTTGAGGGGCCGGCGGAACGGCTGGAGGCGTTTCTGGCCCGATTGCGCGCCGAGGCTCCTCCCCTGGCGCGAATCGATTCCGTCGCGGCTCGGGAGTTGGCGGCGACCGGCGAGGCGGGCTTCCGGATTGTGGCCAGCGAGGTCTTGGGCCGCGTGAGCACGGGGATTCCGGCGGATGCGGCGACTTGCCCGGACTGTCTGCGGGAGTTGCTGGACCCGGCGGACCGCCGGTACAGGTATCCATTCTTGAACTGCACGAACTGCGGGCCGCGGTTCACGATTACGCGGCGGATTCCTTACGACCGGCCGCAGACCTCGATGGCGCGGTTCAAGATGTGCGCGGCCTGCCAGGCGGAATACGACGATCCGTTGAACCGGCGTTTCCATGCCCAGCCCAATGCCTGCTGGGAGTGCGGACCTCGGATTTGGCTCGCGGGCGTGGATGG
Organism: Occallatibacter sp.; assembly: GCA_050014455.1. Taxonomy (GTDB): domain Bacteria; phylum Acidobacteriota; class Terriglobia; order Terriglobales; family Acidobacteriaceae; genus Telmatobacter. The sequence goes on along the minus strand of JBEKDH010000131.1, from coordinate 10,383 downwards.
GGCCGAGATCGCCGCAGAAGATGCCGTGAACGCAACCATCGACCGCCTGTTGGCTGGCGAAGTTGTGGCCATCAAGGGGATTGGCGGATTTCATCTAAGCGTGGATGCCACCAATGAGGCGGCGGTGATGCGGCTCAGGGAGCGCAAGCGCCGCTATGGAAAGCCGTTGGCAGTGATGGTGCGCGATCTCGCGGCGGCGCGGAAGTTGTGCGTGCTGACGGCTGAAGAAGAAGCGCTGCTCACTACCTCGGCGCGGCCTATTGTGCTGGCTCGGAGGCGAGATGGTTGCGGGATTGCGGAAGCGGTTGCGCCGGGGATTCCCTGGCTGGGAGTCTATCTGCCCTATGCGCCGTTGCAGCATTTGCTCTTCGCCGATAGACGGGCGCGGGCCTTGGTGATGACCAGCGCCAACCTGAGCGAGGAGCCGATTGCGATTGACAACGATGAGGCGCGGGCGCGGCTGGGAGCGATTGCGGATGTCTTCCTGATGCACGACCGCGAGATATTGCAGCGCTGCGACGATTCCGTGGCGGCGGTGGTGGACGGTGCGCCGCAGTTGATCCGCCGGGCGCGGGGATTTGTTCCGCTGGGGGTGGAGCTGCCGCCGGGTCTGCAACTGGAAGCGCCGCCGCTGCTGGCCGTCGGAGGGCATTTGAAGAACGTCTTTGCGCTGGCGCGGGGGCGGTTTGTCTACCAGAGCCAGCATCTGGGCGATCTGGAGAATCTGACCGGCTTGGCGTTTTTCACCGAGTCGCTCGAGCACTTGATGCGCACCTTCGAGATTCAGCCGGAGGCGGTCGCGCACGATCTCCATCCGGGGTACCTGTCGACCGGGTGGGCGAAGGAATGGGCGGCGGCGCGGGGATTGGCGACGGTCGCTGTGCAGCATCACCATGCGCATGTGGCCGGGTGCATGGCCGAGCATGGGCTGAAGGACGAGGCGATCGGTCTGGCGCTGGATGGCACCGGCTACGGGACTGACGCCCGTATATGGGGCGGGGAAGTGCTGCTGTCGCGGCTGGACGGTTTTGAGCGCTTTGCGCACCTTGAATATGTCCCCATGCCGGGCGGCGAGGCGGCAATTCGGGAGCCCTGGAGGATGGCTTTTGCCGCGTTGCGAACGGTGGGTTTTGATCTGGAGTCAGCGGCTGCGCTTGTCCGCGCCAGCGAAAAGGAGGCGCGGGTGTTGGATCGGATGATGCAGCGGGGCGTCAATGCGCCGCTGACCTCAAGCGGTGGCAGGCTCTTCGACGCCGTGGCAGCAGTGGTGCTGGGTAGGCGAGTGGTGGATTACGAGGCGCAGGCGGCGATCGAACTGGAGGGGCTGGCGGTCGATGAGAGCGATGCGGCCGATGAGCCGGGCTACAAAATGGAGATCTTGGGCGGGGATTGGGCGCGCCGCGAACCGGTCAGGATCGGCGCCGGGCCGCTGTGGCGAGCTCTTGTCGAGGATTTGCAGAGCGGGGTGAAAGAGGCTCGGATAGCCGCGCGATTTCATGCCGGCGTGGCCGCGGGCTTTGTGCGGGCCGCGGTGCTGGCGCGCGCGGCTACTGGCCTCGAGCATGTGATGCTGACTGGCGGATGCATGCATAACCGGAGGCTGTCGCGATTGCTGAGGGATGGCTTGGAGGCGACAGGATTCAAGGTCTTTCAGCATCGTCGCATCAGCCCTGGGGACGGGGGGTTGAGCTACGGGCAAGCGGTGGTAGCAGCAGCAATTCTGGCAAGGCGGAGGTAGGGCGTCCAGCCCTTCCCACTGTTCAGTCCACCCTGGCAATCGCCGAGATTCCAAAGTACCATCCCGACACCTGGAATAATTCCGGATTCTCTTGCATGCCTGGAGTCTCGCCTCGTTCAACTTCTTCCATCGTCACCGGACGACCGTCGTTACCGAGGAGTTCCCCGTGACGCCCAACGACTCGAATTACTTCTTGGTCCTGGGCGCATTGGTTTGTCAAGAAGATCGCGTCAACTACTAGGTCCTTTTTTTGATATACGTCCTTTGTGATTTGCAATTCGGCACGAAACAAACCCCTCTGATCGACTGCTACGCATGTCAGTGTGCTGAGCGGCTTCCGACCATTCTCCGGGACGAGCTCCTCCACTTCAAGGCCGATTTTCGCACCAACTGGCAGGTTTGATGCACCGCGGACGCGAACTGCCCCTTCGTACTCCCTCGCCGCAGAGACAGCTATGTAATAGCCAGGAGCATACAGTTTTTTGGGTTGTTCCGCTCCGTCTGATGTAGAACCCGCTAGTCCACAGCAAACACACGCCGCTATCCAAACCGGTTGCATTTTCATCGCCATCCCTACCTCTATGCATGCAGTTCACCAGTTGTTGAAGCTGAGAACTCTTCCAATTAAAGTTCTTCTGATTATTCTGTGCCTTCGTACGATTCATGCCACCCGTACCACCGTTTCCTTCTCTAGAAAGACCGGAAAAACCGCAACGGCGCGCCCTTCCGCCAACCTCAGTCCGCGAACGCTGCTTCCTCCACCTTGGCCCGCTCCAGCAGCTTCACAGGATAGTACGAGTTTCTCGTGTACTGCTTCACCATGCGGTTGGTGTTGAAATACGAACCGTTGAAGGCCAGCGTGTTGCGCATCAGCCGAGCCCACTTCTCCGGAGCCTCCAGGTAGAGCGGCACAACGGCCGTCTCCAGCTTTTTGTAGAGCGATGAGGCTTCCTCCTCATCGCTGGCGCCGTCCTCGATCGCCCAGCCGGTAAAGCCCTCGATGCAGCCTTCAATCCACCAGCCGTCCAAAATCGAAAGGCTGGGAACGCCGTTCATCGCCGCCTTCATCCCGCTGGTGCCGGAGGCTTCATACGGCCGCCTCGGGGTATTCACCCACACATCCACTCCGGCCGTCAGCAGCGCTCCCAGATCCCATCCGTAGTTCTCAAGATAAACGACCCTGAGCACATCGCTCGATAACCTGGCGGCCTCCTCGAAGACCTTCTGGATGAGCGCCTTGCCCGGCTCGTCCTGCGGATGCGCCTTGCCGGCGTAAATGACCTGCAACCCGCCGGCCGCAGTGGCAATCTCCACCAGCCGCTGCGGATCGGTAAAGAGCAGCGTTGCGCGCTTGTAAGTGGCCACGCGCCGGGCAAAGCCCAGCGTGAGCACCTTGGGATTGAGCACCAGTCCGGTGCGCGCGGCAACCTCGCTCAGCAGTGCCTCCTTGGCGCGCGCGTGGGACGAGAGAATCTCCTTCTCCGGCAGGTCGATCGCGTTGCGCAGGCAAAGATTGTCGCGCCGCCACGAAGGAACATGCGTATCCAGCAACTGCTGCATCGGTTCGGACATCCATGTGGGAGCATGAACGCCGTTGGTGATCGAGTCGATGGGAAACTCCGGAAACATGGCGCGGGAGACCTTGGCGTGCTGCATGGCCACGCCGTTAGCAAAGCGCGAGAATGTCAGAGCCAGCAGCGTCATGTTCAACATTCCATCGCGATAACAACCGAGCCGCTCTAAGCGTGCCGTCCGGTCGCCCCCCAGAATGCGAATCGTTTGCTCAATCGAGAAGCGGTCATGGCCGGCCGGAACCGGCGTGTGGGTTGTGAATACGCACTTCTGGCGCACCAATGCGAGATCGGCCTCCGTCGGCGCGCCCAGCGGCCCGCCACCCAGCTGACTCTCGATCAGCGCCAGAGTAAGCAGCGCCGCATGGCCTTCGTTCATGTGATAAACGTTTACCCGGTGGCCCAGCGCGTTGGCCATCCGCACGCCACCCATCCCCAGCACAATCTCCTGCTGCAAGCGGTAGTTCGAGTCCCCGCCGTAAAGGTGATCGGTGAGGCCGCGATCCCATCCCGAATTCACCTCCAGGTCCGTGTCCAGCAGGTAAATCGGCACCACATGGCCGTAACGGCCCATCAAGTCGTAGCGCCAACAGCGTACCGTAACCGTGCGATCTTCCACTGAGACAGTGATCCGTGCCGATTCTTCGGTGCAGAAATCCGCCGGATTCCAGGGCTGAACCTCCTCGCTCTGTACGCCCCTGGCATCCAGGTGCTGCTGGAAGTACCCCTTGCGGTGAACCATCGTGAAGGCCACCAGCGGAATACCCAGGTCGGCCGCTGAGCGCAGCGTATCGCCTGCCAGCACTCCCAGGCCGCCGGAGTACGTCGGCATTGCGGCATTCATCGCGATTTCCATCGAGAAGTACGCCACCAAGCCCGCAGTGGGTAAAACTTCGTATGTGAACGGCTTCGACGAGGTAGGTGGCATCGTTTTCACTTCTCCGCCGCGCTTCCCGAGGTGCAAAGCGACGATCTGGGAATAAAGATTCAAGAGGCTGGCTGGGCAATACCGGTCATGCCCGGCCTTGATCGGGACAAACCTTTCAAATTCTAGCAAGGAATCGCCTGAAAGAACCCTGGCACGAACGGGGCATTGGTCATCCCCGGCGAGACCAGTAGAAGGTTACCTATGGGTTTGGGGCGGCTGCTTGGGTTGCGCGCCGCTCGCGCCGAAGTTAATTTCAGCAGATCGAAGATCCGAACGCGCTGCGCTAACATCGTTTCGTACCGCGGCAAATGACTGAAAAAATAGTACTTATCCTAGCCAATGAGTTGCCTTGTGACAAGCGTGGAACTCGTTCTCCTATTGCACCAGCATCCGAGTCAAAAAGCCATAAAGGAATCGTAAATGTGCTCTCTGGCCGGCTCGATCGCTCTGGCGAGCCTGACGAAAGACGAAATTCTGGTTGTGATCGCGGGTGATCGGCGTCTCCGCGCTGTCCCCGGGAAGGGGACTGAGCAGACAGTGCGGTGGAAATCTGCCGAGGATGCTGAAATGCACTCCCGATTCTTCCGATGAGTGGCTGCCGAAACGGCTGCTCTGGTCCTGGCCCGCAGCCGGAGAATTGTGCATCCATCCAGATCTCAAACACGAGGCAGGGGGCGCGCCGCGGATGGCCGGAAGGGAAGATAGAGCAAGATGAAAATGCCGAACGCGACGCCTTCGCCAGCCAGGATGTACCAGGGCCATGGCCCAAGAAGATCGAGGAGCGAGACATTCTGAGGCTTGGCGCGAAGGTACATGTAGTTTGACTTGAAGAGGAAATCGACGGCGCCGGCGAAAGCTGCATAGAGGTTCACGGCCAGCATCGCCCTGCCAACCGACCAAGGCCGAGGCCGCGAAAGCCCGGACCACACCACGTACAGAACGGCGGCCACATCGAGGCCATGGCCGACAAAGAACTGAACGGTCAGAAAGGAAGGGAATCGCTCCAGCAGGTTCGGAGTGAGCAGCGCCATTGAAGCTCCCGCCAATGCGCAGTAGTAAGCGAGATCGCAGATGGTCTCATTCAAGGAGAGGAGCGCCAGGATGACGACCCACTGCGTGACATCGCAGAGTTCCAGAGGCAGGCGGTCTGGAAAGGCGAACTGGCCGTGCGCGGCCTGGTATCCCCAATAGGTAAGGCAATCCAGCAGCAGCGTGGTTCCCAGTCCAACTCGCAGCCATTTCGTCCCCGGTGGGAGTTGCCGCTGGGTTGCCGCAAGAATGGCTGCAAGCAGAGGAACCGCGCCGAGGATGACAAGGTGCGCCGGTCCAAAAAGTTGAAAATCGGTGGACATGCGGCGGCTCCGGCTGTTCGGAATAGATTCATCTTACTTGAGTGCAGGTTTTATGCTTGGATCATGCTGCCGGGTAATCCAGTTCTACTCGCGAATCCATGTCGATTGCGGTTCGACGGTTTCCGCACCTTCGCTGGGCACCTTCGCTGGAAAGAAGCAAAGGTAGAACTCCCCGCAATCGATAGGCGGATCAAGGGTGGACATATTGCAACGCTTGACAAAAACTGTACCTCATTCCATGCTATGACCATGGTTGACGACCATGGGGGAGCCTCCGCTATGGCATCGATGGGTGCGGGTGAATTCAAAGTGAAATGCCTTCAGTTGCTCGACGAGGTTGCAGCCAACCGCGAGCCGCTGGTGATTACCAAGTTCGGCAAGCCCGTGGCGAGGGTCATGCCAATGCCCCCCGCGGTCAAACTGCGCGGAGCCTTGAGAGGCAGTGTCCTATTTGAAGGGGATATTGTCTCGCCGCTGGAGAACGAGTGGGAAGCGGCCCAAGAATGACGATTTTGCTCGATACGCACATCCTTGTGTGGCTGCTGAACGGCTCCGAACGCATCGGTGAGCCGGTGCATGCCCAAATCCAGCAGGCTGCCGACGAAGACTCTCTCTTCATCTCGGCGATCACGCCTTGGGAGATTGCGATGCTGGTGGCCAAAGGAAGGCTGCGCCTGGGCAAGGATGTGGAGGAATGGATTCGAGCGGCGCTCAGCTTGCCGGGAATCCGCCTGGAGCCGCTTTCGCCCGCAATCGCGGTGGCCAGCACCCGGCTTCCTTGGGAGGTCCACCCAGACCCGGCGGATCGCATCCTGCTGGCAACAGCGCGTCATCTGGACGCTACCCTGGTCTCGATTGATGGAAAGATGTTGGACTATGGGGCGCAGGGATTTGTCAGGTGCATTGCGCCAAGATGATGGCACATAGGCCTGACGCGTCGGGCGTAATTCCCAGGTTTCAATGGCGTTCAAATTTGAGTTGTACGTTGGCTAGCTTCCCCGGGTCTCGTTCTGAGAGACCCGGGGAACCCACTTGCTGTACAAGAACTATGCTAGCCGGTGCGCGCCGTCCGAGGCGTGGCAGATGTGAATCTCGGGAGCGATCCCGGTCTTGGCTGCGTAACGCTTGCCCAGTTCTTCGGCAAAGGCCTTGGCCTGATCCTGCTCTACAAGGTTTACTGTGCAGCCGCCAAAACCGCCGCCGGTGAGCCGCGCGCCGATCAGTCCGGGCAGCTCATTGGCCAGATCGACCATGAGGTCGGCCTCCTCGCAACTGCCCTCGAAGTCCTTGCTATAGCTGATATGCGCCTCGGCCATCAACCGGCCCACTTCCTTCATGTCGCCTTTGAGCAGCGCCTCCGACGCGGCCACGGTGCGCAGATCCTCCGTGATGACGTGCTTGGCGCGCAGGTAGGATTTGGGCGTCATCTCGTGGCCCCACTTCTCCAGATCCTCAAGCGTCGCATCGCGCAGAAAGGGAACTCCTCCGCGATGGCCATTGATGATGGCGCAGGCCGCCTCGGATTCGGCGCGGCGGGTCTTGTAGTCGCCGCCGGCAATGGAGTGCTTGACCATGGTATTGGCAATCACCAGCGCCACGTCGGCCGGGATTGGCGCCAGGCGGAAGCTGAGGTCGCGGCAATCCAGCAGCAGGGCATGGTTCGCCTTGCCGTTGACGGAGATGAACTGGTCCATGATGCCGCAGTTGGCGCCCACAAACTCGTTCTCCACGCGCTGGCAGAGCCGGGCCAGCACCGGCCCCGGATAGCTGGCGCCGACGAGCGACAGCACGGCCAGCGCCGTCACCACCTCCAGAGCCGCCGAACTCGACAGCCCCGACCCAAGAGGCACGTCGCCCCACAGGCTCAAGCTGAAGCCGGGAATTTTGTGGCCTTCGCCGATCAGAATGGAAACAACGCCCATCGGGTAGTCGCTCCAGTGCTTGCCGGCTACGGGCTTCGCCGCTGCATCGAAGATCGTCTCTTCCGAGTAGTTCTCGGCCCAGATAACGATCTTGCCGTCCGAGCGCGGTGAAATGGCCGCCAGGGTGGCAAAGTTTATAGCCACGGGCATCACAAAGCCCTCGGCATAATCGGTGTGCTCGCCGATAAGGTTTACGCGGCCGGGTGCAACAAAGATCGCCGGCTCCGCCTGGAAGCGGGCAAGGTGCTTGGAACGAAGAATTTCAGGATCATGCATGTCGGTTCACCCTCAAATGGATTCAATCTCAACAACCAAAGGCCAGGAAAAAGACTCGCCTGGAGCCAGCTCGAGTGACCATGGGCCAGTCTTCGCCAGCGAATCCACGGGCGCGGTAGAAGGTTCCAGCGCAAAACAGGTCTGCTTGGTTCCGGGGCGGTCAGGCCAGCCGCCGTGGCATTTCCAGATTCCCAGGTACGGCGTAGCCGCGGCATCGAAGCTGATCTTGATCCGCACGCCCGCCTTGGGCCGCTCCAGTACGCACCAGTCCTCCGCCGCAGCGAGCGGTCCGGCAAAGAGCTTATCGCCGATGCCGGTTTCCGGCCCCTGCGCCACGCTCAGGTCGGTCGTGCCGCCCGTCACCAGCGAGGCCAGAGGCCAGCTTACTTTGTCGCCACCCTTTCCCAGCCTGCCGCCGCCCGAACCCTCCAGCAGGAGTGTGTGGATCGACTCGGGGAGGAAAACGCGGTCCCCCGCCTCCGCCGCGTACGAGGTATGAGCGCACCAGGACCACGGCGCAGGATAGCTGCCGGTGTTGGTCACCTTGTAATCCACGCTCAGCTTCCAGCCCTTGGCCGTCTCGGTCAACGCAACTGCCCGCTCCAGCGCCAGCGGCAGCGAGAAGCACTCTCCACGAAAAGTTGCCGAGGTCTCGCTGGCTGCCATATGCTGCCACTCCACGCGCCACAGGTCTCCATGATCGGGAACCGAGGCCGTGCCCGCCGCTGTCTTCACGGTGCAATCGGCAACCGAGGGCAGGCACTCGTCCCAGCCGCTGGCATCGCCCTCTTCGAATCGCATGGTCCGGGTGCGCGGCCCGTAGGGCGCAAGCGGAGCCTGCAGCAACTCACGATCGCCAACACGAATCGAGGCGATCTTGCCTCCCAGCCGGGGCAGGAAGGTCAAAGAACAATTTCCCGCTTGGATGAGAACGTTTTCTTCTTCTAAACCAACATTACTTGTCACTGCCATCTTTCCTATTCTCCCCTTGTTTCCACGCAGGCTGCCGTCAGGCGCTCCCAAATGCTGTCGAGCCATGCCTCATGTTCCGGCTTCATCAGCACCGAGCGCAGGCAGGTAACCGGTCCGCTCTTGACTCCGCCGCCTTGATATAACCCGGCCTGAGAGCCAGCGGCGGGATCAAACCACCTCAGCGGCAATTCTACAAGAGCCAGATGCAAATCTCGCGCGGCGCAGGCCAGAAAAATTCTTTGCGCCAGTTCAGAAGCTAGTTGGGGCGTCTCCGCATTCATTTTCCACACCACGATATCCAGCTCCGGTAGCCCGGCGGCGAGCGCCTGAAAGCGCCCGTTCCTGTCCTGGCGCAATCGCCGGTCCAACTCCAGCGCCGCTGCCCGGCCGCTGGCCAGTCCTCGGGCAAACTCGCCTCCCGGCGTCAGCGGCAAAAGCTGCTGAGTGGCCCACAGCGCCACCGCCGCGGCTCCGGCCCGGGAGCACTCCAGGCTGATCTCGCCCAGATGCAAACCCTTTGAAGTGAAGTACGTATACGGCGAATCGTGCTTGTAGAAGCGGCCCACCGCGGGGTCGCGGAACAGAATGCACCCGCACCCGTAGGGCTGCAATCCGTGCTTGTGCGGATCGATGGCTATCGAGTCGGCACTGTCAATGGCCGCGTAAGCCCGCCGCGCCGGCTCCTCCAGCGCCTCGGGAATCAGGCGGAAATAACCGCCGTAAGCCGCATCCACGTGCACCCTGAATCCGTAGCGCTCCTTCAGCCGCAAGACCTCATCGAGCGGGTCCACGGTGCCCGTAGCCGTTGTCCCTATCGTGACCACCACCGCGCCCACATCGCCTTTGCGCAGCTCCGCCTCCAGAGCTTCCATGCACATGCGGCCCCGGTCGTCCGTCGCAATCCCGGCATACTCCAGCTTCAGTACGGCTGAGATGCGCCCATGCGTGTAATGCGCCTGTTCCGAGCCTAAAATCCGCCTTCCCGGCGCCAACTGCCCGGCCACCCAAAGCGCCTCCAGGTTGGCCAACGTACCGCTGGAGGTTAAATGGCCCAGGAATTCTGTCCAACCGAACATCTGTGCGATTGAAGCCACGGCCTCAATCTCCATCTCCGAGCTCGCCCGCCCGCCGTCGCGCGCATGGTTGTTGGGATTGATCTTCATGGCCAGCGCATAGGCCGCCCGCGCCACCGGATGCGGAGGCTTGAGCATCTGCCCGGCATAAAGGGGATGAAAATATGGGTAGTTATCCCCCAGCCGGAGGGCTGCCGCCTCCAGAATTTGGGCCATCGCATCCGCATCCACCGCGCTCTCCAACGCCGGCGCGAAAGCTGGCAACGTTGCAAACTCCGCCTCGAGAACTTCGGCGGCGCGCGACAAAAGGCCGGGGACCGGATCGTTGAGCATGGCGACCTCTCACAGTATCACAGCCGTGGAGTGCCTGAATAAGCCCACAAAAGTCAATGGCTTGCGGAAATGCGGACCGATCGGTTGGACAAAAGCCAAGAATTCATGCAGAGATTTTTTGAGAGCAATGGTACACTGTGGTCAGCGTTAGAGCCGAACCGGGCGTGAGCAGCAACTCGCCCAACCAAGCAAGATTCTGCCAGTGGTCGCTCCGATTC
>JBEKDH010000130.1:0-11431 GCA_050014455.1 Occallatibacter sp. | reverse complement strand
CATGGATCACAAAATCCAGCGACCGTGCAGGGGGTTCACACCGCCCCTACGGGGCGGAAATCTCTCGGTCGAACGCTTACCCAGGGTTTCACCCTGGGCTATTCTCCTCTCCTCCCTATGGGAGGAACTGCGCTGCATTCTCCGCTATTCCCACCATTTAGAACTGCTGTGCGCGCGAGACTTTCAGCACAACTGAAAATCGGTTTCTACCGCAAGGCGAATGCGTACCTGTTTTGCGTCGAGATACCATTCAAACAATTGCACCTGAACTGCGCCTGCCAAGTGGGACGCCGTCGCAGAAATGTGACTATAATCACATTGGAGAAGGAAAGATAGAGTCTCTCCACTGTGCTTTGGAAGGGAACTCCGCCAGATGGCGACAGGCGACCTGGCCCTGGGTCAACTAGAGGGCGAACTCAGCACGCGCGAGCGCGTGGTCAACGACTTCAGCATCAACGTAGCAACGGTGAACGGCTCCGGCTCGCAATCCGCCAATAGCGTGCTGCTGAAAAGCATCTTCGGCATGGGTGTTCCGGTGAGCGGAAAGAACCTGTTCCCGTCGAACATCGCCGGACTTCCCACCTGGTACACGATCCGCGCCAGCAAGGACAGCTACGTGGCGCGCACGCGCAGCTCCGAGATTCTGGTGGCGCTGAATCCCGACACCGCGCGGCAGGATGCGCTGGACCTGCCCACGGGCGGCGTGGCCATCTACGAGGAGAGCCTGGACCTCAAGCAGTATCGTGGCGATGTGGTCTTCTATCCGGTTCCCTTCGACAAGATTACGGTGGTCCTCTGCGCCGAGCCCAAGCTGCGCAAGCTGGTCAAGAACATGGTCTACGTCGGTGTGGCCGCCCAGTTGCTCCAGATCGATCTGGCCGTGGTCGAGAGCTGCCTGCGCAAGCAATTCGCAAAGAAGGTCAAGGTCTTTGAGCTGAACTTTGGCGCGGTCAAGGCGGGGTTCGACTACGCGGCGGCAAATCTGACCAAGCAGGATCCGTACTTCATCGAGCGGATGAACCAGACGGCGGGCAAGATCGTCATCGACGGCAACGCGGCCTGCGGAATGGGAGCGGTGTTTGCGGGGGTGACGGTGGTGGCGTGGTATCCCATTACGCCCTCTACCTCGGTGATTGAAGCGGCGACCGACCTGCTGAAGAAGTTTCGCGTGACGCCGGAGGGCAAGGCCACCTTTGCCGTGGTGCAGGCCGAGGACGAACTGGCGGCCATCGGTATGGTGCTGGGCGCGGGCTGGGCGGGGGCGCGGGCCATGACGGCGACCTCCGGGCCGGGCATCTCGCTTATGGCGGAGTTTGCCGGCTTTGGCTACTTTGCCGAGATTCCGGGAGTGATCTTCGACGTGCAGCGGTCAGGCCCGTCGACGGGCATGCCCACGCGAACCTCGCAGGCCGACCTGTTGAGCGTGGCGTTCCTATCGCACGGCGACACCAAGCACGTCATCCTGCTGCCCGGCTCGGTAAAGGAGTGCTTCGAGCTGGCCTACGCGGCCTTCGACCTGGCCGAGCGCATCCAGACGCCGGTCTTTGTGCTCACCGACCTGGACCTGGGCATGAACAACTGGATGTCGGAGCAGTTCGAATATCCCCAAACGCCGCTCGATCGGGGCAAGGTGCTCGCAGCCGAAGATCTGGAGCGGCTGGGCGGCTTTGCGCGCTATCGCGATGTGGATGGAGACGCCATCGGCTGGCGCACGCTGCCGGGAACGATGCACCCCAAGGCCAGCTACTTTACCCGCGGTACGGGACACACCGATGCCGGGGTTTATACCGAGAAGCCGGGCGAGTACGTGGCACTGATGGAGCGGCTTGCGCGCAAGTTCGAGAATGCGCGCAAGCTGGTTCCGACGCCGGTGACGGTGCGCGATGGAGCCTCAAAGATCGGCTTTCTCGCATACGGCACCACGGATTTTGCGTTGCGCGAGAGCCTGGACCAGATTGAAAAGGAATACGGCCGCAAGGTGGATTACATGCGCATCCGGGCCTATCCCTTTGCGCACGAGATTCACGACTTTGTGGCATCGCATGAGCGCGTTTACGTGGTGGAGCAGGATCGCGACGCGCAACTGGCCAGCCTGCTGAAGCTGGATCTTCCCGGCGAGCAAGTTGCCAAGCTGCGCAGCATTCTGCACTTCAACGGATTGCCGGTGGACGCGCGCACCATTACCGAAGAGTTTGCAACCAGGGAGGGCCTCTAAATGGCAACCGCGACAGCTACTCCAAAGGTGAATTACATCGGCCTTCCGATAGTCGAGTACCGGGGCGGCAAGAGCACGCTCTGCGCCGGCTGCGGCCACAACGCCATCTCTGAGCGGATCATGCAGGCCATGTGGGAGATGGGCGTGGAGCCGGAGCGGGTGATGAAGATGAGCGGCATCGGCTGCTCGTCGAAGAGCCCGGCTTACTTCATGAGCCGCTCCCACGCTTTCAATAGCCTGCACGGGCGCATGCCGTCGGTCTCGACCGGAGCCATCCTGGCCAACCACACCATGACCACGCTGGGCGTCTCCGGCGACGGCGACACGGCATCGATCGGGATGGGCCAGTTCGTCCACCTGCTGCGGCGCAACCTGCCCATGATCTACATCATCGAGGACAACGGAGTTTATGGGCTCACCAAGGGGCAGTTCTCGGCTACGGCCGACATCGGCTCCAAGCTCAAGACCGGAGTGGTCAACGATCTGCCGGGCATCGACGCCTGCGCGCTGGCCATCCAGTTGGGCGCCACCTTTGTGGGCCGGTCGTTCTCCGGCGACAAGCGGCAGTTGCTTTCCATGCTGAAGGCGGCCATTGCGCACAAGGGAACGGTGGTGCTGGACGTGATCAGCCCCTGCGTCACCTTCAACGACCACGAGGGATCGACCAAGAGTTACAAGTTCATGCAGGACAATGACGAGCCGATCAACGAAGTGGACTTTGTGGCCAGCTTCGACGACATCGAGGTGGATTACGGCTCAGGCGAGGTCTACGAAGTGGAGATGCACGACGGCTCCAACCTGCGCCTGCGCAAGCTGCTGGAGGACTACGACCCCACCGACAAGGCCAACGCCGTGCGCACGCTGATGGAGGCGCATGACAAGGATGAGATTCTGACCGGAGTCTTCTACATCGACACCGAAAAGCAGACCTTCATCGACCTGCTGAATGTGGTAGATGAGCCGCTCGGCACGCTGCCGGAATCGATAATCCGCCCGCCCAAGTCGGCGCTGGACGGGCTGATGGCTAGCTTGCAGTAACGGCGGGACCCCGCTCCGGATCGGCAGGACGGCTTCGACCCGCCCCGCTCGCACACATTTATTCTTCGCTGAAGCCGGGTGCCCCAGGTGCCTCGCTTTTGGGCACCTGGGAAACCTCGGACCTCAACCGGCGCAGCACGCTGGGTGCCCCAGGTGCCTCGCCTTTGGGCACCTGGGAGACCTCGGACCTCAACCGGCCTCATCTCGGTAACGCAGATATTCCGGCAACTGGTTGCCGCGCCGCATCGCGCTCCACTGCGATTCGATCTCGACTCTTCCCTCGACTCCGGTCGCGTAATGCCGGAAGCTGGACCACACCCAGTCCTCAGGTTTATCCACGAGCCCGCGCACCACCGGGTTGCGGTGCATGTAGCGCAATTTCTCGACCCGCTTCTCTTCGTTGTGCACCAGAAAGTCGTAGTAGCGAGCTTGCCAGAAAGGCCGCTCCGCGCACCGCATCGCCACCGCGAGCTTGAGCGCGTGAATCACGCCGGAGACCGCGCCTTTGACCGGCTCGCCAATGAGGAGATGAACGTGCTCGGGCATCGCAACATAACCGCACACCACGAAACGGTAACGCTGCCGCACCCGCTCCAGGGCATCCTCGAAAAGATCGCGCGCCTCCGCCGTACCCAGATGCTGAAAGCGGTGAAAGCAACTGAAAGTGAGGAAGTGAAAGTTTCCCGTGTGTTCGTATCGGATGAGTCCGCGCGGCATCGAAGGAAAGCGTACAACGCATCACTACAGATGTCGAGAAAAAGAAGAACCGGACCGCGGAGGTCTGTGCTCTCCCAGGTGCCCAAAGGCGAGGCACCTGGGCCACCCATCTTCAGTGGTTGTGCTCACTTCCCCCCGGCACCTGGGCCACCCGCCTGGGCCGCCAGCCCCACCCGGATACAATTACGTCACCTGTAACTGGCATCGGCGATCTTCACCATTCTTGCTTCAAGAAAGTGGAAGACACTATCCACGCGATGGAAAAGGACAGTCCATCCAATTCTTGATAGCCCATTTCGAAGCAATTGAGGCGACACGATACAAATCCTGATGCCAAGCATTTGGCAGAGGCGCGAAATCTCTTCTGGGGCGCGAGCCCCGTCCGCAACCAGGAAGACCCGATTGTGTAGTCCTGCCTCCGCGAGATGGACGATTTCCTGGTAAACGTTTGAAGTGAGTTCCCGGATATCAACGATGATCGCTGGCGAGACTACTGAAAAAGTTCGCACTGCTTGTTGCCAGTTATTGGACACGCGAAACTCGCTATAGTGGATTGAATCCCCTACAAACACCCCAGCCTCGAATGAATTCAGCAAATGGACCAATTTCAGGGGCGGAACTAACAATTCGATGTCACTCGCGAGTAAGAAGCCGCGCTCCCGTGAAGCGGCAAGAAAGAGGAAAGTCGGAGGCTGGCACGCGCCGTTCAAGGCCAGGAGAGAGGCTCCAATGACAAGGAGTGCAGGCAGCGGTGGAATCCAGTCAGAAAGGAGCGGTTGAAGCACGGCCGACGCCAACCCAATAAGACCGCCGATCAGCAATAAGACCTTTGCCCCTCCCAATGAAACTTGTGACGTTAGTCGAATAGATTTCCAAATGAATCCCCGATGAGTCTTCGCTGTCATGAACATTTGAATCGCGGACATAAGAAGAAACATACAACCAAGGACATCGAGAAGATTCTTTGCGCTCATCTCCGGAATTCCTTTTTTCGATCCGAATTCCCCACAATTGTACCGATCCCGAAGAAGAGTACAAGGCAAAACAAGCCTTTTGCGCCCAAAAACCCAACGCCTGAGTCGGAAAAACCGTGAGATATGCTGCCCTGCTCGCCAAGCCGGGCGCCCCAGGTCCTCTCAACAGATCTGGGATCTTTGCCTCAGTGCCGATAAGAATCTCTACTCCACTTCAGCGAACGCCCTTCGCAGGCGCTTCCAGGTGGTTTCCAGGTCTTCGGGCAGGATGCGGGTTTCGGCGATGCTGGTCATGAAGTTGGTGTCGCCGACCCAGCGGGGCAGGGCGTGGAGATGGATGTGCCCGGCGACGCCCGCGCCCCCGGCCTGGCCCAGATTCATGCCGAAGTTGAGGCCGTGGGGCCGGTAGAGGCGCTCAAGAACCGCTTCGGTGCGCTGCGCCAGCTCGATCAGTTCGTGGGCAGCTGCGGTGGGCAGTGCAGCGAGGCGGTCGAGGTGGGCGTAGGGCATGGCCATCACGTGGCCGCTGGTGTAGGGGAAGGCGTTCAGGCAAATGAAGCAGTGCTTTCCGCGCAGAATCAGTCCGCCGGCTGCCTCGGCCTCGTCCCGGCTCATGCCGCTGGCGATGGCGAAGTCGACGGAGGCGATCAGGTTGCAGAAGACGCAGCCCAGGTCGCCGGGCCAGGCGGCAAGGCGCGCGGGAACGCCGGGGCGCGCGGCGGTATCGGCCGAGGTGATGTAGGCATAGCGCCAGGGGGTCCAGAGATAATCCATGGGTGGGATTCCGTCTGGTTCAGTATAGAGGGCTTTGGGGCTTGGCCGCTCCCCATGAATTCTCAGATCGCGGACGCGAGAGCGGGGGCGCTCCTTCATGCGAGAGGCATCGGGTATCGACGCCGCGGTTTACAGATCGCGCCAGTTGGGCCCGAAGGCGAGGTCGGCCACCAGCGGAACGTCGAGCTTGACCACTCCCTCCATCCCGGCGCGCACCAGCGCCTCCACCTCGGCGGTCTCGTCGCCGGGAACCTCAAAGAGCAGCTCGTCGTGGACTTGCAGGACCATGCGCGTCTTGAGATTGCGCTCTGTCAACTCACGGTCGATGGCGATCATGGCCAGCTTGATGAGGTCGGCGGCGGTGCCTTGCAGCGGTGTGTTGATGGCCGTGCGCTCGGCAAATCCGCGCTGGTTGGGGTTGCGGCTCTCAATGTCTGGAATGGGCCGCACCCGCCCGAAGAGCGTGCGCACGCAGCCCTCGCGGCGCGTCTGCTCCAGCGTCTTCTCAATGAACGCATGAACGCCCGCGTAACGCGCAAAGTAGCGGTCGATGTAGGCGCGCGCCTCGGCCTGCGGAATGCCCAGTTGCGCGGCCAGGCCGAAGGGAGAGATGCCGTAGACGATGCCGAAGTTGACGGCCTTGGCGCGGTTGCGCGTCTGCTTGTCCATCTGCGCGGCCGGCACGCCGAAGACCTCGCTGGCGGTGAGGGTGTGAATGTCCTCGTTGTTTTGGTAGGCGTGGACCAGCAGCGGATCGCCGCTGAAGTGGGCCAGCAGCCGCAGCTCGATCTGCGAGTAATCCGCCGAAAGCAGTTGGGTTCCGGGAGCCGCGATAAACGCCGCGCGAATCTCGCGGCCCAGCTCGGTGCGAATGGGAATGTTCTGCAGATTCGGGTTCACCGAAGAGAGCCGGCCGGTGGCCGTGGCCGCCGCCATGAAGGTGGTGTGGACGCGCGAAGCGGAATCGGCCAGCAGCGGCAGCGCATCGATGTAATTCGATTTGAGCTTGGAGAGATGGCGGTATTCAAGCACCAGGCGGGGCACTTCGTTCTTCTCGGCAAGCTGCTCCAGCACGTCCTGCGCGGTGGAAACGGCTTTGCCCTTGCCTCGGCTGGCGGGCGCGGGCAGTTTCAAGTCGGTAAACAGCACTTCGCCAAGCTGCTTGGGAGAGTTGACGTTGAAGCGCCGGCCGGCTAGCTCGAAGATGCGCTCGCCCACGCGCTCCAGCTCGGCGGCGAAGCGGGTGGAAAGCCCCGCGAGCACGCCAATATCGATGCGCACTCCCGCCTGCTCCATGCGAAAGAGGACCGGCGCGAGCGGCAGGTCGATTTCCTTGTAGATGCGCTCCACGCCGGCCTTTTCCACCTCTGCCCGCAGCGCGGGAACCAGAGCCTCAATCGCCGCCGCGGCCGCCGTCAGCGTGGCCGGCGCAGCCTGCCCGTGCCGCGCGGCCACATCGGCCAGCGCCTGGGTGGTGTGGGTGGGATTCAGCGCGTAGGAGAGCAGCATGGTATCGTCCACTTCGCCGCTCAGTTGAATGCCCTGCGCCGCAAGCAGGTGCAGCGCCGACTTCCAGTCGTGCGTGCGCTTGGGAATCGCGGCGTCGGCGAGCAGTGCGCGCAACTCCGGTGTCGGCGACAGGCGCAGGGCTTTGCCGGGCTCCGCGCAGACGCCAACCGTAAAGCTGCTCTGCTTCTCAGCGGCCTCGGCAACGTCCAGCAGCGACATGGTCTGCGGCGCTTCGTCCTCGGCCTCCTCGGGCGCGGGCGCCTTGGCATCGAGCGCGAAGGCAAAGCCGTGCGCGAGAGCGGCGGCGTGGAATGCGGTGGCCTGCTCGGCGGTTGGCTCCTCCACGATCTCGACCAAGGGCCTGCCCTCCGCAGGAGCTAGTGTGCGCAGCATGGAGGTGAATTCCAGCTCGGTGAAGAGCTCGCGGCAGGCTTCCTGATCCGGCGGCTGCGTCTCCATCGCAGCCAAGTTCAACTCCAGAGGAACATGGCTGTCGATGGTGACAAGCTCCTTCGACAGCAGCACGGCGTCCCTGTTCTGCTCCAGGGATTCGCGATAGCTCTTGCGCTTGACCTCGGCGGCCCGGTCGAGCACGGCTTCCACGCTGCCGAACTCCTGGATCAGCTCCACGCTGCCTTTGTCGCCGATTCCGGGCGCGCCGGGAATGTTGTCCACCGCATCGCCGCGCAGCGCCATTACGTCCACCACCTTCTCCGGCGGCACGCCCAGCACCTCCGTTACCTTGGCGGGATCGAGGATGAGGTTGTCCTTCTGCGGGTTGAGGATCTTCACGGTGGGCGTGACCAACTGCATCATGTCCTTGTCGCCAGAGACGATGAAGACCTCATGTTCCTGTTCGGCGGCCTCGCGGGCCAGCGTGCCGATCACGTCGTCGGCCTCGAAGCCCTCCGCCTCCAGGATGGGAATGCGCAGCGCCTCCAGCGCGCGGCGAATGTAAGGAATCTGACGGCGCAGGTCCTCGGGCATCGACTCGCGATTGGCCTTGTAACCCTCGTAGCTCACCTCGTCAAAGCTCTGCGTCTTCGAGTTCCACTTGCGCAGCGGGCCCATGGAGCGGGCGCGCTCGTCGCGGAAGACCTCGCCGCTCATATCGAAGACCGCTGCAAAGTAGCGCGGCGCAAAGTCCTGGCGCAGCTTGGCGATCATGTTCACGAAGACATAGATGGCCGCCGTGGGCAGGCCGCCGCGGGTGCTCATGGGCCGCGAGCGCTGCATGGCGTGGTAGGCGCGGAAGATGAACCCCATGGTGTCGAGCAGGAAGACGGGCGGCTTGGTTTGGTCTGTCACGGTTCCGAGTTTATCAGGGAGCGGAGATCAGGGATCAGGGATCAGGGAACAGAGGTCATAGATTTAAGTGCACCCATCCCGCGGCGCGATCCGCCCTACTGCTTTCCCGGAGCCGAAGCCGCGGCGCATTGAGATTGATCTCCGACCCCTGCGGGAGGCCTGGCCAACAGGACGTACGCGTCGTCTCCATTGCCCTCGCGCTTCTCCACACGCCAGCCGGGCGTGCGTTCAAGCAGAAAGACGAGAGGCCACTTTTCCGGGACCAGGACGTGGTCGATCCGGTACTTATCCAGGAGCTTGAGCGGTTCGTGCAAGCGATTGATTTCGAAGAAGTCCTGCATTTCGCCGTGATGTTCGAAGGTGTCCCAGCGCGTATCGATAAAGGGGGACTTGAAGTTGAGATCCATCATGCCGCCCAGAGCGCCCGAATTGTAGGTTCTCCACGACGGCTGAATGGACGCGATGGTTTGCAGGGGGTACTTTGCGGCCAGATCTTTCTGAAGCCTGGCCTCGGACGGGAAGAGAATCACCATGGCCCACACCGCAACCGCCACGAACAAGGCATTCATCGCCGGACTCGTCTTCTCATTCGGCTTGGCAAAGAAGCTTCGCGCCACGTCGACGGTGAGCAACGGGATGGCAATTACGCTGGCGAGGAAAGTGAAACGGGCATGCTGGAAGGCAGTAACCCAAACGAAGAACAGGAATGCAAGTTCGTACACCTTCCACTTTCGCCCGTGAACGCAGTTGGCGACGATCATGAGGCAGATGGCCAGCAAGGCCTCCTTGCCGAGGATGCTGCCAAGGCTCAGGGGCTGCCATTCCTCGACATTGGCCATCATCTGGTGCTGGTTCAGCATCATGTCGAACGGGTTCCAGACCAGCCGCCAGCCGTATGGATTCAAGAAAAGAGCCGCCATGCTGGCCAGCAGCACCAGCAGCAGCCGCGTGCGGTCCTTACCGGACCAGGCCTCCTGTTCAAAGACACCCTTGCTGAGGGAAAACACCCCGCATAGGATGTACAGTCCGAGGAAGCCAATGCCAATGATCCAGCTTCCGTGCAGATTGATCCACACGCAAAACAGCGGGGGCAACAGCCACAGCAGATGGGTTTTGCCGCGCTCCGAGGCCTCCAGAACAGCCATCTCCGCCGACATCGCCAGGTAAGCAATCATGATGGTTCGCGGGCCGCCGTTGACCATCATCAGCGTAAAGCCCAGCATCGCCGTAAGAAACGCTGCCGCCGCGTGTCGCGCCTTCCAATAACTGCGGCAGAAAACAAAGAGGAGATTGGCGCACAGGCCGATCGCCGTGACAAGATAGATGCCCCTTAGCCCGAGCGACCGGTAACCAAGCCAGAACGGCATCTCGGAGAGCCATTCCGGGTTGATCCAGCGCTCCCCGGCGACCGAGAAGGAATAGGGCTCAATCTGAATGAAATGATGCGTCGTGGTGAGAATGCGCGCGTCCGCCAGGTGCCACCAGATATCCGGATCGCGCAACTGTCCATCGAGATTGCCGAGATTTCCCGTCAGCGCCAGCACCAGCAGCATGAGCAGAGCCGCGTACATGGTTTGGCGCGTGAAGATGCGGTAAAAGGCGCGGATAAGAATGCCGGCCGCTCCAGCCGCTTGGGAACCGGCAACGGGCGCGCCCGGTCCAATTTTCGTGCGATCCATGCCATTACAATACACGCAACATAGACGCGGCGGGAATGGGATCGAGGAGCACGGAAGCTACCTGTGCCGCGCGAATCGCATTATCGTTTCCCCTGGGCAGAAACCGCCGCGCACTGACACTGGCTTGCCGTGGCGACGGGAGTTCTGGCGAAGAGGACGTAGGCGTCGTCGCCCGAACCCTCCCGTCTTGCCACCTGCCAGCCAGGCGTGTCTTCCAGCAGCAAGGCGAGCGACCAACTCCCTGGGATCAGAACGTGATCGATGCGGTTTTTGTCCAATAGCTTGAGCGGCGAGCGAACGCGCATGATGTCCAGGTAATCTTCGAGCTGGCCGTGAGCCTCGAAGATGTCCCAGCGCGAATCGACAAAGGAAGACTTGGAGTTGAAGTCCAGCATTCCGCCCAGGGTGTCCTGATTGTAGGTTCTCCAGGAGGGCTCGATGGAGGCGATGGTTTGCAGCGGAAACTCCGCGGCCAGACCTTTCTGGAGCTTGGCCTCGGCCGGGAAGAGAATTACCAAAGCCCACACCGCGCCCGCCACGAACAGTGCGTTCACCGCCGGAATCGTCTTCTCATTCGGCTTGCCAAAGAAGCTTCGCGCCACGTCGCCAGCGAGCATGGGAATGGTAACCACGCTAGCCAGGAAAGTGAAACGCACATGATCGAAGGCCGCGAACCAGGCGAAGAAGATGAACGCCAACTCGTATATCTTCCACTTTCGCCCGCGAATGCAGTTGGCTACGATCATAAGGCCAACTCCCAACAAGACCGCTCCGCCGAGAACGGTGCTGAGATTCAAGGGTTGCCATTCCTGGATATTGGCGATGTTCAACTTCTGGTTCAGCATCATGTCGAACGGGCTGCCAATAAGGCGCCAGCCATATGGGTTCACCACAAGCGCCGCCAGACTGGCAAAGAGCACCAGGAGCAAGCGCCCGCAGTCTTTGCTGGAGTAACCCTTCTGCTCAAAGACGCCCTTGTTGACGGAAAACACCCCGCAGAGGATGTACAGCGCCAGCAAACCCAGGCCAATAATCCAGCTTCCGTGCAGGTTGATCCAGACGCAAAACACGGCGGGCAACAGCCATAGCAGATGTGTCTTGCCTCGCTCCGCCGCCTCCAGGATGGCCATCTCCGCCGACATCGCCAGATAGGCGAGAATGATGTTCCGAGCGGTGTCATTGACCATCATCAGCGGAAACCCCAGGATCGCAACCCA
>JBEKDH010000129.1:0-11492 GCA_050014455.1 Occallatibacter sp. | reverse complement strand
TGAAAGTCGTTGGAGCCGTGAAACCAGGGGCCAACGCCGATGAAGACGCCGCCATTGAACCATTCCGGGCCGTAGTAGCCGTCGGGAACGCAGTTATACGGGGCGTAGTCGTAGTAACCGTAGGGGCAATCGGGAGCGACGCCGATGTTGATACTGATCTGAGCCTGTAATTTGGAAGCTGTTGCCGCAAAGAACATTCCAGCAACAGCAACAGACAGGACAAGGAACTTGATTCCGCGCATGGATTCTCCTCACCATTGCCGAGGCTGCCGTCTGCCTGCCCCGGACCTTCTTGACTCTAGCGGATGAAGGAATGCCGGTCTGAGCAATATGAAGCACATGCCGAAGCCGGGATGCGGGAGCTGCTGGCGGCGCGCCGGTGCGACAGCCAGTCATGCCTCGCATGGCTGCAAGCCAGCCTCCGTCAGCCCAAAATATCGCGGCGGCAATCGGCCTGTCTGGTATCCTTGCCCTAGTTTGCTGCGATGCGCTGGTTGATGATAGGTTTTCTCGTCTCGCTCCTGGCCCTGTTGTTGGCGGCCGCGGGCGTGGCGCGTCACATATTGCTCCAGCGCGCAAACCTCCGCCGCAAGCAGGATGCGGGCGTCGAACAAGCCCGCGATTCGGCCATGGATACAGGCGAAGAGATCGACCAGGAACCATGAAGGATTTTTTGTGAGCAAGGAACTTTCAATCCGATTAGCCGCGACGGCCAGCCCGGCAGCGATCCCCTGGCTGCGGGCGACCAGCATGGTGCTCGCCGGCAGCGCACTGGTTGCCGTCTGCGCCCGCGTCTCCGTGCCGCTTTACTTCACGCCCGTTCCGCTTTCGCTTGCCACCTTTGCCGTGCTGCTTCTGGGCCTGTTGCTGCCTCCGCGCCTTGCGGCAGCAACCCTCGGCGCCTACTTGGCCGAGGGCGCGCTGGGACTGCCGGTCTTTGCGTTGAGCCCGCTCACGCCCGGCGGACTGGCTCATCTGTTTGGACCCACCGGCGGCTACCTGCTTGCCTATCCGCTCGCGGCGGCAACGATTTCGTTTCTCAGGCAACGCACTGGACGCGGGTTTTCGGCAGCCCTGATTTGCGCCGCCACCGGCAACCTGGCGATTCTCGTTTGCGGCGCTATTTGGCTGTCCGTCCTGACGACCACCGCGGCCTGGTCGATCCTGACTGTCGCTGTGCTTCCCTTTCTGCCCGGCGATGGGCTCAAGATAGCTGCCGCTGCCGGGCTGGCCGCCGGCTTCGAACGCCTGCGCCGCCATAACCCTTAGCCGCATCCAAGAAGCACTGTTGTTTTTGCCTTGAAAGGACTTTTCCCAGTGAGCGACCAGAAACCCCAAACTGCCAACCCTGCCGCCCTGCGCGAAATCTCCATCGCACATAGTCCCGACTCCGACGATGCCTTCATGTTCTACGGTCTGGCCACCAACAAGGTCCGCGTTCCCGGATTTCGCTTCAGCCATACTCTATGCGACATCGAGACCCTAAACCGGCGCGCTCGCGACGAAGCCTTTTACGACGTTACGGCCATCAGCTTTCACGCCTATCCCTACCTACAGAAGAACTACACGCTGATGGGCTGCGGCGGCAGCGTGGGCGAGGGGTACGGCCCCATGGTCGTTTCGGCACACCCGATCGCCCCGGAGGAACTCGGCCACCTGAGGGTTGCTGTCCCCGGCACCCTCACCACCGCCTATCTTGCGCTCAAAATCTTCAATCCGGCCATTGAAACCGTCACCGTTCCTTTCGATCGCATCATTCCCGAGATTCTGGCAGGCAACTTCAACGCCGGCCTTATCATCCACGAGGGCCAGCTTACTTACTCCACGAGCGGCCTCTACAAGGTTCTCGATCTCGGCGTCTGGTGGCGCGAGACCACCGGCCTGGTGCTGCCTCTGGGCGGCAACGCCATCCGCCGGTCGCTCGGCCCGAAATCCCAACGCATCGTTACCAAGGCCGTTCACGATAGCATCCAGCACGCCCTCGATCACCGCGAAGAGGCTCTGGAGTACGCCATGCAGTTTGCCCGCGATCTCGACTCACGCCTGGCCAACCGGTTTGTCAGCATGTATGTGAACGAGCGCACGCTCGACTACGGCCCCGACGGCCGCCAGGCCATCCGCACGCTGCTCGATCTTGGTTATGAACGCGGCATCATCCCCATTGCCCCCCTGGTGGAATTCGTCGACTGCTGATCCGGGCTTACGGCTTGCAACGAACAAGGCCGAGCCGCATCTGAGCTTACTGAACAGGTTCTGCGGGAAGCCCCAGCGCTAGCCCCGAAGGCAGTGCGCGGCCGCGCAATTTATCATGGAAGAAGGCGCCGTTGATTTTCAGAAGAAAGCATAGGGAGATGGCTGAACAGGATACAGAATTGAGCGCATTGGAACCGCTGGAGATCGCCTCGGGCGCAACAGTGGGAGATCCCGGGATTCTCCCGGACCCTGGCGCAGCGGCTGCACCCGCGGACAGCGAGCCTGCGGCAAGCCCCGCGGAGCCGGTGAGCCGGACGGAGTTCGAGCAGTTGAAGGTTGAACGCGATCAGTTGCTGGACCGCCTGGCGCGGTTGCAGGCGGAGTTTGAAAACGCCCGCAAGCGAGCCGAGCGGGAGCGGATTGCGGACCGCGACTATGCCACAGGCAGCGTGGTTGAGAAGTTCCTGCCCGTGGTGGATAACTTCCAGTTGGCTCTCAAGTCGCACGGCACCGCGCAGCAGACGCGCCACGGCGTGGAGTTGATCGTCAAGCAGATGGAAGAGGTTTTGCGCCAGTTGCAGGTGGTTCCGATTCCCGCCGTGGGCGAGGCCTTCGATCCAAGGCTGCACGAGGCGCTGGGGGCTGTGGAACGCGACGATCTGCCCGATCAGCACGTCGCCGAGGAGATCCGCCGCGGCTACCGGTTGCGCGAACGGCTTTTGCGGCCGGCGCTGGTGCGCGTGGTTCACAATTCGAAACAAACTGCCGAATAGGTTCTAATACAAGAGTGAGCAAAGCAGACTACTACGAAGTTCTGGGCATATCGCGGGAGGCCAGCGAACAGGAGTTGAAGAGCGCCTATCGCAAGCAGGCGCTCAAATACCATCCCGATCGCAACCCCGGCAACCACGCGGCCGAAGAGAAGTTCAAAGAGGCCAGTGAGGCATACCAGGTGCTGAGCGACGCGGACAAGCGGGCTGTATACGACCGCTATGGCCACGCCGGCCTGAGTGGACAGGGCTCCGGCTTCGCCGGCGGGCCGTTTTCCGGCGCCGTAGACATCAGCGACATCTTCGGCGATCTCTTCGGCGAGATGTTCAATATGGGCGGCAATCCGCAGCGCGCTTCCCAGCGCGGCTCGCGGCAAAAACGGGGCGACGACCTGCGCTTCGATCTGGCCATCAAGTTCGAGGACGCTTTTTTCGGCACCGAGATCGAGGTGAAGATCCGCCGCCTTGAGGCCTGCGAGGCCTGCAATGGCCGGGGCAGCGCAAGCGGCCGCGGCCCCAGCCCCTGCGGCCAGTGCCAGGGCCGGGGCGAGGTTCGTTACCAGCAGGGCTTCTTCTCCGTAGCTCGCACCTGCGGAGCCTGCGGTGGTTGGGGCTCGGTCATCGGCGATCCCTGCCCAACCTGCCGTGGCGAGACGCGCGTCAGTACCGAAGCCAATCTCAAGGTTAAGGTGCCCGCCGGCGTCGAGCACGGGACCCGCATCCGCTGCAACGGCGAGGGCGACGCCGGGCGCTCCGGCGGCCCCAGGGGCGATCTGTATGTCGTGCTCACCGTTCGCGCTCATGAGTTCTTTGAACGCAACGGCCACGACCTGCACTGCGTCATGCCCATCAGCTTCCCGCAGGCGGCGCTGGGCGCCGAGATTGAGATTCCAGGCATCGACGGCCCGGTCACTCTCAAGATTCCCGAGGGAACGCAGAGCGGCCGGGAGTTGCGCGTCCGAGGGCGCGGCGTTCCGTATCTGAACGAAAGAGGCCGCGGCGATCTGATTGTGAGGGTGCTGGTGCAGATTCCCAAAAAGCTCACTCGCGCCGAACGCGAACTGATCGCCAAGCTCGCTGAGTCGCTCTCCGCCGACAACAAGCCAGCCGCGCCCAGCCTGCTGGAGAAGATGAAAGATCTGTTCAACTAGGTCTCTGACCGTGTGACGCCGTGCCTCCCACCCACCTGTTCCACAAATCTGGGTGCCCCAGGTCCCGTCCGCCGCGGCGGAGGACCTGGGATAGCACAAATCTATGCAGTTACCGGACCAGGGCGGTTTGCGCGCCAGCGATCGCAGAGTCTCACCTCCCGCTCTGACTTTTCGCCGCCCCATTGCCCTGGGCAGCCGCGGGCAAGCCGAGATCGGCGGCGGAAGGCAGTTCCTTTCCATTCTCAAAATCTCTGGTGACCTGGGCAAAACGCTCACCTCGCCTCTGCCACTCCTCGATCCGCAGGTCGAAGCGGACAGTGACATTGTTCAGCCAATAGGGCCGGTTCTCGCTCAGCCACACCTGGCTGTATTCCTCCTTCGAGGCCGAATAGGCATCGCGCAAATCCTGGCATCGGCCAAACATGCTGCTGATTTCGTCCAGCAGGTTATGGGTCGCCGAGGCTTGCGGCTTGTCGTGCTGGCGGGCCAGAACCACCGCGTAAGTGTCTGCTATCTCCTGGGCCAATTCAAGGTTCAGGCCGATCAGG
This sequence comes from Occallatibacter sp., assembly GCA_050014455.1. Lineage (GTDB taxonomy): Bacteria > Acidobacteriota > Terriglobia > Terriglobales > Acidobacteriaceae > Telmatobacter. The sequence continues at coordinate 6,830 of JBEKDH010000129.1, read as the reverse complement.
TCCAGCCGCCGCGCGCCCATGTCCATTGCCGTCAACGCGTCCGCCTCGCGCAGGCGCGGATTGGCGGCGCGCGCTTCGGCAATCAGCACAATGGCGCGCTCGGCATGGATGCGCAAATCCGCCGCCACCGGCAGAATCTTTGCCGAAACCTCCTTGCCCTCCACGCTCCACGGGTCGAGCCAGAAGAGGTTGTCGCTGGTCCAACCCGTTTGCGCTTTCGCCAGCGCCTCATGGGCTTCCATCAGCTCCTTTTCAGCTTCATCGATCTTGCCGCTCGCGTCGCCGTGGAAGAGCTGTCCATAGGCACCCTGATACTGAGCAATCGAACTCTCCCCCGGCTGCCATGCCGCCACTGCGCCAAAGAGCAGGCCGTACCAATCCAGATTGAAGAGACCCTCGCCATCGTCGTTCCACACGGTGGTCAGAGCGCCCGTCGAGCCCATCCGCTGCCCATCGCGAATGAACCCCTGAATGTTCCCGAAGGCCTTTTCGGCGACTGGAAATACTTCATTCCAGTTGGAGTCACCGGGAGAGACCCAGGTTTCGATCCCCGCCTTGGCAAAGGGATCGAGCATCTTGTCGAAGCCCCTGGTATCCCAATAGTTCCAGGGCACGGCGATCATGTCCTTTGGCAGCCCCTCCACTGCCGCCGGATCGGCCCCGCCAATGTCACCCCAGAAGATCAGGCGGCGGTGCAGCGGGGCCAGTTCCTCGTGTATCTGCTTGAGAAATTCGACGTAGACCGGCCCATAGCCTTTGGCCAGAACCTGCGGGCGAGTCCTTCCCACGCCCAGATCGAAGGTCTCGTCTGCGCCAATGTGGAGAAAAGGCGACGGAAACTCCGCGGCAGCCTGCGTAAACCAGTCCTTGATCAACGGCAGCGTTCCTGGCTGCCCCGGCGCCAGCACATGGCCGTGCGGCGTCTCGGCCACGTCCTGGTAGAGGTCGTACTTCAGCACCTGGTGAAGATGTCCGAACGCCTCCTGCTCGGGCACAATCGTCACGTGATACTGGCGCGCAAAGGCGACCAACTCCTTCACTTCGGCCGGCGTCAGCGAGCTCGCCGGCGGCGCGGCCAGCGGCTGATCCGGATAGAGCAGCGTGTGCTCGATGTAGGGCGAATAGATATTGATCTTGAACGCGGCGAAGACCCGAATCTGGTGCTTCTGAAACTCCAGCGTGGGAAACGGCCCGCGCGAGAGGTCGTCATCGATGCCGCGATACTTCATCGCCGGCCAGTCACGCACCGCGCCCGTGGGCAGAACCCGCCTGCCGCCCGGCAGCGGCAGCAACTGCTTGAGTGTCTGCACTCCATAGAAGATCCCGGAGCCCGTGGAGGCAACGACAAAAGCCTCACGCTGCTCGACCACGAGCACATAGCCCTCGTCCCGCATGGCCGCGTCGAAGGCCAGGCGATGGCTGGTCAGCACGGCCTTCCCTTCCGCCGAGCCGCTGCGCAGCAAAGTCACCCGGTAGGCCGTCTTCGATTCCCCCGTAGCTGGGAGGCCGGCGCCCTTCGCTGCCTGCTCAAGATCGCGCGCGGCAAACTCGTCTTCCGGGTCGCGGCCGGGCACACTGACCGCCATGGTTGCCGGCAGAGCGGTCTCGCCAGTGAAGCGCGCTTCGCGCGGGGCGGGAAGCAGCCTTGCCTGGGCTGCGCAAAGGGCTGGAAGCGCTATGAGGAGAGCGAGCGCTGCCCACGACACCAGCGCCGATTTTGGCCAACACCGATTCGACATCCCGACTACCTCCAAACAGGCTCATCAGATCAATAAAATGATTGTTTTGCTAGAATACGATCATTGTATACTGATCGCACCCGCAATCCTCCGGTTCGGAATCGCCTGTGCCTGCCCCGGCCGACGAAGCTGCCGCATCTCAACTCAGCTTTCGCTGGCCGGCCAATCCGCTTCCGCTCGAAGGCAATAAGCCGACTGTGAAAGAGTACTATCTGACTCCCATGACTGCCACCCACGCCACGCCACTCAGCTCCGGCTCCTCCGCCAAGCGCCGTTACAACCTGTTTCTCCTGTTGGTCGCCGGCCTGGGCGGCTTGCTGTACGGCATCGATGTAGGCATTATCGGCGGCGCGCTACCTTACCTGGAAGCAACCTCGCGGCTGACCGCCTCACAGCTTTCCGTCATCGTGGCTGCGGTACTGCTGGGAAGCGTCTTTTCCACCTTGTTTGCGGGTGCTCTGGCCGACTGGCTGGGGCGCAAGCCGATGATGGTCTTCAGCGGCGTCACATTTGTTCTGAGCATTCCGGTGATCGCCCTCTCGCACGGCTACGGGCCTCTTTTTCTTGGCCGGCTGTTGCAAGGCATGAGCGGCGGATTCATCGGGGTTGTGGTGCCGCTCTACTTGGCTGAGTGCCTGGCGGCGCGTGATCGAGGCAAGGGAACAGGCGCATTCCAGTGGCTGCTCACGCTGGGCATCGTAGCCGCAGCCGCGGTAGGAATGTACTACAGCTATCGCGTCCAGGCCGTTGCTCTGGCCTCCGATGCTACCACTCTCTTTGGCTTCAAAGATCAAGCATGGCGGCGCATCTTCTGGGTTTCGCTGCCCCCCGGCGTACTGTTTGTGCTTGGCAGCCTGCTGGTTGCGGAGTCTCCGCGCTGGCTCTTCCGGCGCGGCAAGAGGCAGCTTGCCTATTCGGCCCTGCTTCGCTCGCGGACTCCAGAAGAGGCGGAGCTTGAATTGAGCGAGATGGAAGAGACCGCCCATCTGGCAGCCGCAAACCGCGCCTCGGGCGGGAAGCTTCACGACTCCCTCTTGCGCCGCAAGTACGTGATTCCGTTCCTGCTGGCGTGCATCATCCTCTTCTGCAACACTGCTACCGGCATCAATTCGATCATCGGATACAACACCGCCATTTTCTTGCAAGGGGGCCTCTCCGATCTGCAAGCGCATTGGGGTTACGTCCTGTTTACTGTCGTCAACTTCCTTATGACCATGGTGGGAATGGCGCTGGTGGATCGCAAGGGGCGCAGGTTCCTGCTGATCCTGGGCACCAGCGGCATCATTGTCTCGCTGGTTGGCGTGGGCATCCTCTTTCTGCGCACTGAAAGGGTCAGCCTCGATGCGGCCGGCGCAATACAAACCATGGCCGGGACTAATCAGGAGTTGACTCTGCGCTTCGATCAGGCCGAGGCCAGCAGGCTGCTGGCCGCGCAGGGAACCGGGGGCCAAGAGATCAATAGCGGCCGCGCCTCCCTGGCCATCATCTACTCCTACGGCGATTTCACCGCTGCTACCAGCTTCGCCCGCTCCGACGATGCTGCCGCCGCTCCCATCCAGATTGGCCGCGCCAGTTGTGTTCCCGCCAACAAGGTGGAAGCGTTCTTCAAGAATCCCTTCGCCAACCTTGAGGCCGCTCGTTCCGCCCCGCTCAAGATCCAGAAAGCGCTGATCGGCCGTGTGCCCGATGCCCGCCACGGCTGGCTGGTCGCCGTCGGGCTGTACCTGTTCATGGCCTTCTTTGCCATCGGCCCCGGAGTGTGCGTGTGGCTGGCCCTGTCAGAGTTGATGCCCACCCGTATCCGCTCCAACGGCATGAGCATCGCCCTGGTCATCAACCAACTGGTTTCAACCACCCTAGCGGGAATCTTTCTGCCCTTTGTCAGCAAGCACGGTTACTCCGCGATCTTCTTCCTCTTCGCCGGCTTTACTGTGGTGTACTTCCTGGTCGCGGCCTTCTTCCTGCCGGAGACGAAAGGCAAGACTCTGGAAGAGATCGAAGCTCACTTTGAAGGCAAGGCTTGAGCTTGAATGAGAGGAGCCGGTTCCCGAGCATGAGGCCGGTCACCCTCAAGACGGAGAGTCGCCTATGACACCTGCTCCAGGCGGCGGTGCTCGCGCATTTGCAGGGTATGCTTTTCGATTACCGCTTTGAAGAGATTCCTAGGCCGGTCAACGTCTACGCCGTGCTCCAGGGCCATGAAATAAGAGAACAGTTGCAGCGGAATCACTTCCAGGATGGGCAGCAGGTACTCGGAAGCCCGTGGAACATAGACGCAGTCGCTCACCAGCCGCGGCACTTCCTCATCGCCCGCGTTGGCTATGGCAATAACCTTGGCGCCTTGCTCCTTCATGTCGCGCAACAGTTCCAACGTCTTCTCGAAGCGCCCTATTGAGCCATCCAGCGTGCCATCCACAGTGGCAATCACCACCAGCGGCACGCGGTCGCTTACCAGCGCATTGGGGCCGTGTTTCAACTCGCCCGCCGGATAGCCCTCGGCATGGACGTACGAAGCTTCCTTCATCTTCAAAGCGCCCTCGCGGGCGATGGCATAGTGGACGCCCCTGCCCAGATAGAGGAAGGTGGCGGCGGAGTTGTACTTGGCTGCCAGGCGCGCCGTCTTTTCCCACCAGCCATCAAGCTGTTCCTCGATTTTTCCAGGCAGTGCAATCAACTCCTCAATCTGTGCAGCCAGCGCCGCCGAATCCATCCGGCCCAGCCGCGCGCCTTCGTAAAGCGCCAGCAGGAATAGCACCGCCAACTGGCAGGTAAAGCTCTTGGTGGCCGGAATCGCCCTTTCCACACCGGCAGCAAGCGGCATGGAAATGTCTGCTTCGCTGGCAATGGTGGAAGTGGCGGCATTGGTAATAGCCAGCGTCTTCTGCCCGCGCCGCCGCGCCGTTTGCAAAGCCGCCAGCGTATCGGAGGTCTCACCCGACTGGGAAAGCACCAGGACACTGGGATGGCGCAAATCGTCGCTGCCTCTGCAACTGTACTCGCTGGCATACTCGACGTCCACGGCCAGGCCGCAAAGGTCTTCGAGTAGGATTTCTGCCGCCAGTCCGCTATGGCGGCTGGAGCCGGAGGCCGCAATCAGGATCTCTCCAGCCTGGTTGGGCCAATCCGCCAGAAGCTCGGCTGTCTCCGGTTTCAACCGGCTGTCAGCCAGATAGAGCGCCAGCGTACGGCGCAGAGCCTCCGGCTGCTCGTAGATCTCGCGCAACATTTCACGGGCGAAGGTCGGCATTTCTCTCACCTCTGCGGCTTGCTCCGGCAGACGGGGATCATCTCAAACTGTGATTATATTCCTCCAATATGATCATTTCAATGAAACAATAGTCGTACTTTTTCAATCGCTTTCCACCAAATGCACAGATTTCTCCTCAGTTCCCTGTGGATCGGTCGGGTAAAATGCTCGTAATGTCAGAGTCCATCGATCGCCGTTCAGAGCAGATCGTCAAGTTCCTCCTGCGCACCGGAACTGCCACCATCGAGGAACTGCTCACTGTCGCCGGCTCCTCGGCGCCCAGCATCCGCCGCGATCTGGTCCGTCTGGAGAACCGGGGCCTGATCCGCCGTACCCACGGCGGGGCTGCGCTGGTTGAACCGCTCCTCTACGAGCCCTTCCGTTATGACAGCTCTTTTCTGGCGCGCGAACAGCGCTTTGCCGTCGAGAAGCGCCATATCGGCCTGGCGGCTGCCGAACTCGTGCAGGCCGGCGAGACCGTGGGCCTGACCGCTGGCACCACGACCACGCATATCGGCCGCAGCTTGCGCCACCGCGACAAGATCCACGTCGTCACCAACGCAATCAATATCGGCATGGAGCTTTGCAATCAGCCGGGCATCCGCACCTTTCTGACCGGCGGCGTGGTTCCCTGGGCCTGGTCGTTTTCGCTTACCGGCAATTCGGCGCTTGACTTTCTTGACAACGTGTATATGGACAAGGTTTTCCTCAGCGTAACCGGCCTGGATGCAGAGCGGGGCGCCACGACGCTGGAATCCGAAGAGGCCCTGGTCTATCGCAAGATGCTCAAGCAGGCTAAGCAGGTGATCGTCGCCGCCGACTCAAGCAAGCTGGGAAAGGTGGACACCGCCATTATCTGCCCGGCTAACGAGATCGATGTTTTGATTACCGACAAAGGCGCCGCCCCGGATGCCGTCGCCTCCTTCGAGCGCCATGGCATCCGCGTCCTTCGCGTTTGAGTAACAAGCGCTGCGGTTTACCGGGCCGCAGACCTCCGAGTGACTGGGGAGCCTTCTGGGCCCGGCAAACCGCACACTCTCCGAGGCGGCAAGAAATGCCTCGATCTCAACCGAACTCCGCTCCTCTGCTCCAAGCACGCTGATCATCCATCCTCAGCTTGCCCGTTCAGACTCTTCCAGGCTCATCTTCGGTTTGGACACGAGTCCGTTTGACGAATCCCGGCCCAGCGGAGACAATAAGGGAGTTGCATTCCCCAATGTGGGCCTGTGGCGCAGCTGGGAGCGCGCTTCCATGGCATGGAAGAGGTCATCGGTTCGATCCCGATCAGGTCCACCAATTAAATCAATAGCTTACGTGGAAGTCCTTCCGGTTTCTCACCTGCAAAACGTCACCTGCCTCCGTTTTCTAGTCCCCTATACCCTACTGAACAGTTTGCGATCCGGGCTGCAACGCCCGCATCATTGATTCCTGAGCTGCCAACATCGACGAATTCACTTGGTGTGTGTACAGGCCAAGCGTTGTCTTGACATTCGAGTGGCGGAGAAGCCCCTGAACCGTCTTGACATCCGTCCCCTGGCTCACCAGCCAGCTTGCAAGCCCGTGCCGGAAGTTGTTGAAACCGAACCGCTGCCCCGGCCTGAGCTTGACCCCAGCGGCAATCGCTGCCGGACGGAGATAGTCCCCAGTCAGAACGCTGCTCGATCTAGGCGTCCGCCCCTTATTTCTTGCGCTGGCGAAAACCCAATCGCTTGGCCGCCCGTACACCGTTTCCCTTTGCCAGTCTCGTAAAGAGTTGGCCAGCAGATCGGTGAGCGGTACGGGAGTTTCAAAGTCCTCCGTCTTGAGGCGCCCAAGATGCTTTCATTCCTGGTCAATGTAGAAGA
>JBEKDH010000128.1:0-11542 GCA_050014455.1 Occallatibacter sp. | reverse complement strand
TCCCGCGGCCAACGCCGCCGAAGCCGCCGTCGTCGAGGGCGTGAACGTTTACCCGGTCTCGTCGCTGCTGGACGTGCTGGAGCTGCTCAACAGCCAGGTCGTCGGCGTCATCCAGCGCGAGCCTTACCATGTGGCCACCGAGGCGCTGCTCAGCGAGTTGCAGCACTTCGCCGTGGACTTCAAGGACGTGCGCGGGCAGCAGACGGCCAAGCGCGCGCTGGAGGTGGCCGCGGCCGGCAGCCACAACATTCTGATGATCGGCCCGCCCGGCTCGGGAAAGACCATGCTGGCCAAACGGCTGCCCTCGATTCTGGCTCCGCTCACCTTTGAGGAGGCCCTGGAGACGACCAAGATTCACTCCGTGGCTGGGGTGCTGGATGCGGCCGCCGGCCTGGTGACGCAGCGGCCGTTCCGCTCGCCCCACCACACCATCTCCGACGCGGGGCTGATCGGCGGCGGCATCATTCCCCGCCCCGGCGAGGTTTCGCTGGCCCATAACGGCCTTCTATTTCTGGACGAGCTGCCGGAGTTTCCGCGCAACGTGCTGGAGGTGATGCGCCAGCCGCTTGAGGATCACACGGTGACCATCGCGCGCGCCTCCATGTCGCTCACCTTCCCGGCGCGCTTCATGCTGGCCGCGGCCATGAATCCCTGCCCCTGCGGCTACTTCAATGACAAATCGCGCGAGTGCATGTGCACGCCTCCCATGATCCAGCGCTACGTGGCCAAGATTTCCGGGCCGCTTCTGGACCGCATCGACATTCATATCGAGGTTCCAGCGGTCCAATACAAGGAACTGCGGGGCTCGGCGGCGGCCGAGGGATCAGCGGAGATTCGCGGACGGGTGATGGCGGCGCGCGAGCGGCAGCGCCTGCGCTTCAAGAAAGCCGGCGAGAAGATTTACGCCAACGCACAGATGACCACGCGCCAGATTCGCACCCACTGCGAGCTGGGCGCCGATTCCGAGCGGCTGCTGGAGCGGGCCATGCAGCAGCAGGGCCTGACCGCCCGCGCTCACGACCGCATCCTCAAGGTGGCGCGGACGATTGCCGATCTGGAAGGCACGGAACACCTGACCGTCTCCCACCTGGCCGAGGCCATTCAGTACCGGACCCTGGACCGCAGTTATTGGGCGTGAGGAGAGCAGGGACTAGGGGTTAGGGGTTAGGGATTAGGGGTTAGGGATCGGAGGACAGTTTCCGGGCTGGGCCAATTTGCCCGGAGGAACGGCACAAGGCGTTTGGAGGCCCGCTCCTCAACACAAGATGCTCACCAGAAAAGGGGCGGTGAAGAGCCAATCATGGTGGCGATGGCGGGTACGGGGATTCCAGATGCCCCCGGCCCCCGGCCCCCTGCCCCCTGACCCCTGCCCCTGCCCCTAAAAAACTATTGACCTGGATGGCAACTCGTTATACATTCATGAGAGCCATCCACCATGGGCAGAATGTGCAGTGTGGTCGTGTGTGCCTTTCTGTCGTTTCCCGCATCATATTGAGCTGAGGCTCTTCCGTTGATGCCCAGGCGCGTTTTGAGCTTCGCCGGGAATGGGAATGCAGGGCGAGTGGATTCCCCCGGCGGTGAATTGTTTCTCAGGAACAGGTATGCAGCCTGTACCATGGTGCGCGATTTTGCGTCAGAATATTGAACTTGGCGCACACTTTGAACGTCTAAGTCTTGGGAAGGGAAATCTGGGGCAGCCGTTGATCGCTTGACCCCTATCTGCCGCGCCGGCGGCGTCATGCAGTGCCGGAGAGGCGGCAAATCGAGAAGGAGTGATTCGCAATGCGTTCCGATTTGGTTTTTGGGGCACTTTCTCATGTGTCCAATCGCTACCAGCTCTGTCAACTGGCTAGCAAGGCAACTCGTAAGCTGCACAAGCCGAACACACGGCTGCAGGATACCACCAATGAAGTCCTGGGCCGTTTTCAAAGCACCAATCCTGAGTCCTCGACGCAGGTTGAGGCATCCCAAGCTCAGCTAGCCGAACGGCGCCGCGCCGCCTGAAAGCCGCTGCCCGAGGTATAGTTGAGTCAGGCAACCGTTTCAAGGCTGCTTGAGTTCAAAGCAGGCCGCTCCTGGCCGGAGCTTCGAGATTACTCTTGAAACCGGGAGACACTTGGGGCGCGGCCCGCGTTCCAAGCGCTTGAACTCCCGCCCGGCCTTCCCCTGAGCACTTCCCCTTCACGCATCCCCTCACAACCACCCCCCTTATTGCAGGTGAACATGACCATCGCGGAACTAAAAGAGAAGAACATCACCGAACTGAGCCGCATTGCGCGCACCCTAGAGATCCCAGGGGCCAGCGGTCTTCGCAAACAGGACCTGATCTTCAAGATTCTTCAGGCACAAAGTGAAAAGGAAGGCCACATCTTTGCCGAGGGCGTACTGGAGATTTTGCCCGACGGCTACGGCTTCCTGCGCTCTCCCGACTACAACTACCTGCCCGGACCGGACGATATTTATGTCTCGCCGTCGCAGATTCGCAAATTCGACTTGAAGACCGGGGACTCGATCAGCGGCAATGTGCGGCCGCCGCACGAGGGCGAGAAGTACTTTGCCCTGGTCAAGATCGAGGCCATCAACTTCGAGTCGCCCGAGGAGACGCGCAACAAGATTCTCTTTGACAACCTGACCCCCCTCTATCCCCAGGAGCGGATCAAGATGGAGACGGTCCGCGAGGGCATCAGCGGCCGTGTGATGGACCTGCTGACGCCGGTGGGCAAGGGCCAGCGCGGCTTGATCGTCGCGCCGCCACGCACCGGCAAGACGATGCTCTTGCAGTCCATCGCCAACTCCATCTCCACCAACCACCCGGAGATCGTGCTGATCGTTCTGCTGATCGACGAGCGGCCTGAAGAAGTGACGGATATGCAGCGCTCGGTGAAGGGCGAGGTGATCAGCTCGACCTTCGATGAGCCGGCAGCCCGCCACGTGCAGGTGGCCGAAATGGTGATCGAGAAGGCCAAGCGGCTGGTGGAGCACAAGCGCGACGTGGTGATTCTGCTGGACTCGATCACCCGCCTGGCCCGCGCCTACAACACCATTGTGCCGCCGTCGGGCAAGGTGCTTTCGGGCGGCGTGGACTCGAATGCCTTGCAGCGGCCCAAGCGCTTCTTTGGCGCGGCGCGCAAGATCGAAGAGGGCGGTTCGCTGACCATCATTTCCACCGCGCTGGTGGATACCGGCTCGCGCATGGACGAGGTCATCTTCGAAGAGTTCAAGGGCACCGGCAACATGGAGATCATCCTCGACCGCAAGCTGGTGGACAAGCGCGTCTTCCCGGCCATCGATATTCAGCGCTCCGGCACCCGCAAGGAAGAACTGCTCATTCCCAAGGAGGATTTGCAGCGCATCTTCGTTTTGCGCCGGGTGCTGAACCCGCTGTCGCCGGTTGAGGCCATGGAACTGCTGATTGCCCGCCTCGAGAGGGTGCGCAACAACGCCGAGTTTCTGCAGAACATGAATCAGTTGTAGGAGATGGATGTGTCGGCACGGATCGGCCTTTCGCATCGGAAAGGCCCGTTTGGCCAGCGGATGCCCCCTTCAGAATCCCGGCTCTCTTCCCTAGTCCATAGTCCCTGGTCGCTGACCCCTGACCTCTGTTCTCTGGGACGCCCCGCGTCCCCGCGGTGATAGCCTCAAAACTGATGACAAAGCCGTCCAAGGTGGATTTTCTGGTGATGGGCGCGGGGGTTGCAGGCCTGCGCGCGGCCATTGAACTGGCCCGTCACGGCGAGGTCCTGGTGGTCACCAAGGAGTCGCTCGGCGAATCCAACACCCACTATGCGCAGGGCGGAATTGCCGTGGCCATGGAGGGCGACGCGGACGTTGCTCTTCATCTGGAAGACACCGTAAACGCCGGCGATGGAATCGTTTATCGCCCCGCCGCCCAGGCCCTGGTGGCCGAGGGTCCGGTGCGCGTTGCGGAGCTGATCGAGTGGGGCGCGAGCTTCGACGAGGAGGCCGGCGAGCTGCTGCGCACCCGCGAAGGCGCTCACTCCCTGCCCCGCATCCTGCACTCCAACGGCGACGCCACCGGCGCTGAGATCAGCCGCTCTCTGGTTGCCTTTGCCCGCGTTCACAGGCGCATTCGCTTTGCCGAGTGGACGATGATCACCGGCCTGCAGGTTGCGGACGGCCGCTTGGTTGGCGCCGATCTGGCCAGCGCAGATTCGCTCGCCCACGACCGCAAGCCCCGCAGAATCAATGCCCGCGCCGTCCTGATCGCCGCGGGGGGCGCTGGGCAGGTCTACTCTGACACGACCAACCCCAGTGTAGCTACCGGCGACGGCATCGCCCTGGCCGCCCAGGCCGGCGCAGAGCTGGCAGACATGGAGTTCTACCAGTTCCACCCCACGGCCTTTTCGCTCGCCGGCGCTCCGCGCTTCCTGCTCTCCGAGGCTCTGCGCGGCGAGGGCGCGTACCTGCGCAACGATCACGGCGAGCGCTTCATGGAGCGCTACCATCCGCTGCTCGAACTGGCGCCCCGCGACGTGGTGGCCCGCGCCATTGCATTTGAGGGCAGGATTTCAACGACTACAGGCGAGGCGCGTTTGGTCCATCTGGATATGCGCCACATCCGGGGCATCGATCTGCACCATCGTTTTCCTGGGATCAGCGCCTTTTTGGCTCCGTACGGCCTGGACATGGGCCGCGACCTGATTCCCGTGCGTCCGGCGGCGCATTACTTGATGGGCGGCGTCAGGACAGACCTCTTCGGCCGCACTAGCCTGCCGGGGCTCTACGCCGCCGGCGAGGCCGCCTGCACCGGTGTCCACGGTGCCAACCGCCTGGCCTCGAACTCGCTGCTCGAAGGTCTGGTCTTCGGCGCGCGCGCCGCCCAGGCCATGCTGGCCGACGATTTGCCGTTCGCAGACGCCGAGACCCTGGCAGAGGTCTCCGTCCCTTTGCCCAGCGGCGAGGAACAATTCGTCGAGAAGCTCATTGCCGACCTGCAACGTGGCATGTGGAAATACGCAGGTCTGCTGCGCAAAGGGTCCACGCTGCTTGAGGGTGTCGAGATCCAGGAGTCCACGGAGTATTGGCTGGCTAAGCTGGCGGAGCAAGGCAAGGCAAGCCGCCGCCTTGCCGAGGCGCAGAGCATGAGCCGGGTGGCCCACGCCATCCTGGCTTCAGCTCTGGCCCGCACTGAGAGCCGCGGCGCACACTTCCGCAACGACTATCCCCAGCGCGACGACGAGCGCTTCCTCAAGCATTCCATTCTGAAAAGCGATGGGCAGGTCGCCTTCGAGAAGTGGTAAGCATGCGGCTTTGCGGGCTGCGAAGGCGGGAGGCACACCCTAAGTCTCTTTAATTGTTAACCTTCCTCAAATCTGGGTGCCCCATCTATGTGGGAAAAGTAAGATTCCAAAAAAGTAGGTGCACTACCCGGCAGCAGCCCAACACAAGCACGGGCGTCCGCCGCGGCGGACGCCCGTGTCTGCCTCTTGAACGAAGAAAAAGACGGCGAAGAGACGCAGCCTTATGCGGCCTCTTCCTTGACCTCTTCTTCCTTCTTGGACTCTTCCAACTGCTTTTCCAGCTCGGCCCTCTTCTTGGCCTTGATGTCGTCGCGCTTCTGGCGCTTCGCGTCCAACTGCTTCTCGGCGCCCAGCAGCTCGATGAAGGCCTTTTCGGCCCCGTCGCCCTGCTGAAAGCCGGTACGGACGATGCGCAGATAGCCGCCCTGGCGGTCGCCGTAGCGCGGGGCCACGGTCTCGAAGAGCCGCTTGACCGAGGTATCGGTCATGAGGAAGGCGTGGGCCTGGCGGCGCGAGTGGAGATCGCCATTCTTGCCCAGGGTGATCATCTTTTCAACCAGCGGGCGGACAGCCTTGGCCTTGGCCAGGGTGGTCTCCACGCGGTCTTCTACGATGACGGACGTAACCAGGTTGCGCAACAGCGCGCGGCGGTGGCTGGTATTGCGTCCGAGCTTGAATCCTGCATTGCGATGGCGCATGATGCTACTCTCTTTCGAATCGGTGATCAGTGATCAGTGGTCAGTGATCAGTTGCTTTTGACTGACAACTGACCACTGACCACTGAAAACTGTCTTTAGAAGTTCTCAGTCTCGGTCGGCAACTGCAGGTCCACCGAATCGAGAGGTTCGTCCTCGTCGTCGTAGTGGCTGTAGCTGGCGGCCAGGGCGGTGGCGGGCGGAATGCTCGTCGGTCCGGGGACCGCGTTGCCGTGGTCGTCGATCTTCATGCCCAGCGAGAGGCCCATCTGCGCCAGGATTTCCTTGATCTCGTTCAGGCTCTTGCGGCCGAAGTTCTTGGTTTTCAGCATCTCCGCTTCTGTCTTCTGCACCAGCTCGCCGATGGACTGAATGTTGGCGTTTTTCAGGCAGTTGTAGCTGCGGACCGAAAGCTCGAGCTCTTCCACCGAGCGGTTGAGGTTGTCGTTGCGCAGCAGCGTGCGGCCCTCTTCGCCGCGTCCCTCGGCCTCGATCTCCTCCTCGAAGTTGATGAAGATATTCATGTGGTCCTTGAGCAGCTTGGCGGCCAGGCCAACAGCGTCGGCGGGATTCACGGCCCCGTTGGTCCACACTTCCAGGGTCAGCTTGTCGTAGTCGGTGATCTGGCCCAGGCGCGCGGCCTCGACCACATAGTTCACGCGCCGCACCGGCGAATGAACCGAATCGACGGGAATGAATCCAAGCCCCAGGTCGGCGTCGAAGTTCTTGTCTGCTGAGATATAGCCGCGCCCGCGCTTCAGGCGCATCTCCATATCCAGCTTGCCGCCCTCCGAGACGGTGGCAATGTAGATATTCCTGTCGAGAATTTCCACGTCGCCATCGGCTTCGATCATGCCGGAGGTGACCACGCCGGGCTGGTCGGCGCGCAGATACAGCGCCTTGGTGCCCTCGCCCGCCAGCTTGAATGGAACCTGCTTCAGGTTCAGGATGATGTCGGTGGCATCCTCGACCACGCCAGTGATCGACTGGAACTCGTGCAGAACACCCTCGATGCGAACCGCGGTGACCGCTGCGCCCTCGATGGAGCTGAGCAGGGTGCGGCGCAATGCGTTGCCGATGGTGGTGCCAAAGCCGCGCTCAAAGGGCTGGGCGCTGAACTTCCCAAATGTGTCGCTGAGCGTCTCGGCATCCACTGCCAGCCGCTTCGGCTTCTGAAATCCTCTCCAAAGCATATCTGTCTCTCGTCTCCCGCGCGGCATGTGCGTCGCGATGCATTTTGCGGCGGCCGCGCAAGTTCTCCTTCGGTTGAAATGCAGCTTCCAGCTTTTAGCTTTTAGCTTCTAGCTCACCCTGCTGGAACCAACGATGCTGGTTCTCGCGTAAGAAAGCTAGAAGCTAGCAGCTAGAAGCTAACAGCTGTTACTTCGAGTACAGTTCCACAATCAGCTGCTCGTTGATGGGCAGGTTGATGTCCTTGCGCTTGGGCAGAGAGAGAACCCGGCCGGTAAGGGTATCGAAGTTCATCTCCAGCCATGCCGGCATGGGGCTTTGAGCGGCAAACTGCGCGCCCTGCTCCACGATCAGCAGCTTCCTGGCGCTCTCGCGAATGGCAATTTCGTCCCCCGCATTCACCTGATAGGAGGGGATATTGACCTTGCGGCCATTGACCGTTACGTGGCCGTGGCGAACCACCTGCCGCGCCTGACGCCGCGAGATGGCAAAACCCAAACGGAAGGCCACGTTGTCCAGGCGTCGCTCCAATTGCTGGATGAGCAGTTCGCCGGTGACTCCGGCGGCGCGGTTGGCTTTTTCGTAGTACTCGCGGAACTGGCTCTCGAGAGTGAAGTACATGCGCTTGGCCTTCTGCTTCTCATGCAGTTGCAGGCCGTAGCCCACAATCTTGGCCTTGCGGTCCTTGCCATGCATGCCGGGGGCGAAATTGCGCTTCTCCAGCGGGCAGCGGTCGGAGGTACACTTTGTACCCTTCAAGAAAAGCTTGGTGCCTTCGCGACGGCAAAGGCGGCAGACTGCTCCGGTATAACGAGCCATTTCTTCTCCTGACTTCGGATGACGGCCGGTTTACGCGAACTACAGCTTTTAGCCTTTAGCTCTTAGCCTCCAGCTCATCGAGCAATCGCGAGCTGTTTCGGCTCAGGCTAACAGGTAATCACTGCGTGGGACGCTTCGTCCCGGCCCGGTTGTTATGAGGGAACAGGGAGTAGGGAACAGGGAACAGGCCGTGAAACTTCATTGGTTTCCTGATCCCTGATCCCTGTTCCCTGATCCCTGATCCCTGCCTCTCTTACACTCTCCGCCGCTTGGGCGGACGGCAGCCGTTGTGCGGAACCGGCGTCACGTCGCGAATCGTACGGACTTCAACCCCGGCGGCAGCCAGGGCGCGAATGGCCGACTCGCGGCCTGAACCCGGTCCCGAGACCCGTACTTCCACCGCGCGCAGGCCGTGATCGCGCGCCATGCTGGCGGCGTTCGAAGCTGCCTGCTGCGCCGCGAAGGGCGTGCCCTTGCGCGAACCGCGGAAGCCCAGCGACCCCGAACTCTTCCAGCTCAGCGTGTTGCCCACCTGGTCGGTGATGGTCACAATGGTGTTGTTGAAGGTTGCCTGCACGTACGCAATGCCAAACGGCACATTCTTGCGTTCGCGCTTCTTGAACTTCTTGTTCTTGCCGGCTTTGCCGGCTCCGGCCTTGCCGGCCCCTGGCTTCTGCTCTGCTTTTGCCATTAGGTTTTACCCGTCGCTTTCTTCTTGCCGGCAATTGTGCCCTTGCGCGGGCCCTTGCGGGTGCGGGCGTTGGTGTGGGTGCGCTGGCCGTGGACCGGCAGAGAACGCCGGTGACGCGTGCCGCGATAGCTCTGAATGTCGATGAGGCGCTTGATGTGCATTTGGACGTCCTTGCGCAGGTCGCCCTCCACATTTCCTTCGTCCTCAATCACCTGGCGAATGCGGTTCACCTCGTCCTCGCCCAGATCCTGGACTTTCTTGAAGGGATCGACATTCGCCTTCTCCAGAATGGTGAGCGCACGGGGATTCCCGATGCCAAAGATGTACGTGAGCGCGATTCGTGCCTGCTTGTTGCGGGGCAGATCGACGCCAGCAATACGTGCCATTCGAATTCCTTTGCCGCTTCGGTTGTGTGCCCCCGGCCTCTGCCGGTTCGCACGGGTTATGCGGATTTGCTCCAGAGGTTCATCGCAAGCCTTGACTCAAGCTAACTAGCCTCTTGACCAGCTAACAGCTAACAGATGTCAGTTGACCCTCCTTAGAAGCGAGTTTTCAACTGTTTGCTGCCTGCTGTCTGCTGCCGTGGAGCCTTCCGCCTCTGCCAGCCTCAAACTAGCCCTGGCGCTGCTTGTGCTTTGCGTTCTCGCAGATCACCCTAACCACCCCGCGGCGGGTGATGACCTTGCACTTGACGCAAATCTTCTTTACCGATGCCCGGACCTTCATTCTTGCTGCCCTTCCTTAGAAGCTGCCAGCTATTAGCTATTAGCTATTAGCTTCCAGCCTGTTCTGCCATCGCCAACTTCGTCGGCCATTAAAAAGCCATCAGCTAAGAGCTAGAAGCTAAAAGCTAACGGTGCGGGAAAAACCTACTTGTAGCGGTAAACGATGCGTCCGCGATTCAGGTCGTAGGGACTGAGTTCCACGGCCACGCGGTCGCCGGGCAGAATGCGAATGAAGTTCTTGCGCATCCGTCCCGAGACATGGGCCAGCACCTCGTGATTGTTCTCGAGCTTGACCTTGAACATGGCGTTGGGCAGCGTCTCGGTGACCACTGCCATAACCTCAATCGCATCTTCCTTCGACAAACCGCATCCCACTTCCGCCGGCCCGCTCTTGCGCTGCCAGCCTGTTATCCCGAGCGTGCTACTCGGTAAGAACTCTCGCTCCGGTAGCGGTCACCGCCACCGTGTGCTCAAAATGAGCGCTCATGCTTCCGTCGGCGGCCACCGCCGTCCATCCGTCGCCCAGAACCCTTACATCCGCCTTGCCGGCATTCACCATCGGTTCAATGGCGATCACCATTCCCGTCCGCAGCTTCATGCCGCGGCCTTTCACGCCAAAGTTCGGCACCTGTGGATCCTCGTGCATGTGGACCCCGATTCCGTGGCCCACAAAATCCCGCACCACCGAAAATCCCGCGGCCTCTACCACTCCCTGCACCGCGGCGCCTACATCGCCCAGGGTCGCCCCCGGCCGCACCGTCGCAATCCCTGCCTGGAGCGACGCTTCCGTCACCGCCAAAAGCCGCGCCGCTTCCGCGTCAATCTCGCCCACCGGCACGGTGATAGCCGCGTCTCCGTAAAAGCCGTCCACCACCGCCCCAAAGTCCAGCGAGACAATATCGCCGGTCTTCAGAACCCGCTTGGGCGACGGTATGCCGTGCACCACCTCGCTGTTCACCGAGGCACACAGCACACAGGGAAACCCGTGATAGCCCTTAAAGGCCGCCTTCACGCCCAACTCGGCCAGCCGCCCTTCCGCAGCCTTCTCCAGATCCAGAGTCGTAGCGCCCGGTTTCACCTGGCTGCGCACCAACTCCAGCACCTCGCGGACCACCCGGCCCGCGCGCCTCATCTTCTCGATCTCCAGAGACGACTTCAGTACAACAGCCACTCAACCAGCTCTCAGTCATCAGCGATCAGTGGTCCGTGGTCAGCCGTAAGCCTGGTTAGCGGATACTGACCACTGGCGACCGATCACCGACAACTGTTCTCTCACGCACAAACCCGCCGTCCGGCTGCGCTAGCTCCGCAACCGCTCGACGGCGGCAACAATTCCAGACGCGATCTCAGCGATCGCTCCGGCTCCAACCACTTCAGCAAAACGTCCCAAAGCCCGGTAGTGCTCGACAACCGGCGCGGTCATAGCTTCGTAGGCGCGCATGCGCTCGGCAAAGACCGTCTCCGTGTCGTCGGCTCGCTGGACCAGCGCCGCGCCTTCAACGTCGCAAACTCCATCCACCTTGGGCGCGTTGCCGAAGACGTTGTAGATGCGCTGGCAGACAGGGCAATTCCTGCGTCCTGTAATCCGGCGCAGTAACTGATTATAGTCCACTTGGATGCTGACGGCAACGACCGGCAGACCCTTCGCCATGGCCGCCAGGCGGCTGTCAAGCCAGTGTGCCTGCGGCAGCGTTCTCGGAAAGCCATCCAGAATGTATCCGTTGGCGGTGTCCGGCTCGCCCAGGCGCACCGCGACCATCTCATTCACCAGCGTATCCGGGACCAACTCTCCGCGCCCCATGATCTCCTTTGCGATCCGACCCAGATCGGTGCCCCGGGCCACATTGGCGCGCAACAGGTCGCCGGTGGAGATTTGCGGAATCCCCCAAATTCTCACCAGTTCCTTGGCCTGCGTTCCCTTGCCCACGCCCGGCGCGCCCAATAAAAGAATCGGGCCGGGAGGGGTCTTCCGGCCCGAATCCCGGCCTTGCTCGACTGCGGTATTCAATGAAGCCATTACCAGGTTTTCCTTCCGCGTATGCGACCGGAGCGCGGGGAGAAGCCGTCATAGTGCCTCATGATCAGCTGCGATTCGATCTGGTTGACCGTATCCATGGCCACACCCACCACGATAAGAAGCGAGGTGCCGCCAAAGTAGAA
>JBEKDH010000127.1:0-11846 GCA_050014455.1 Occallatibacter sp. | reverse complement strand
CGGACGTTCTGCGCTCGCTGCTGGCCGATCCCGATCCGGATATACGCATCTTTGCCGTCAATATCCTCGATTCGCGGCGCCAGCCGGATGTGGAGAGCTGGCTGATCGAAGTCATCGAACGGGACGCGCACCTGAATGTCTGCGCCACGGCGGTGGATGTGCTTTGCGAAGCGGGCTCGGAGGCGGCCGTCGATCCGCTCCTCCGGCTCAAAGACCGCTTTCGCTCCGAAGCCTTCATCCAGTTTGCCGCCAACCGCGCACTGAAACGCATTCGTGGAGCCTGACCCATCATGCGCGCATCCCCGCCGCCATCTGAACCCGTGCCCGCCATCACCGGCGAAGACTTCCTGAAGTTCAAGGAGTTCTTCTATCGCAAGACCGGCATCAACTTCGAGTCGGCCAAGCGCTACTTTGTCGACAAGCGCCTGGTGGAGCGTATCGAGGCTACCCGGACCGGCGACTTTCGCGGCTACTTCACGCTGCTTCGCTTCCAGGATTCGGGCGAGGAGCTGCAACAGCTCACCAACCTGATGACGGTGAACGAGACCTATTTTCTCCGCGAGGAGTACCAGTTCCGCTGCCTGGTCGATTCCATCCTCCCGGAGATTGTCCAGCGCAGAACCGGCTCGCACCCCATTCGCATCTGGTGCATTCCCTCGTCTTCCGGAGAGGAGCCCTATTCTGTGGCCATGTACCTGATGGAAATGTGGTCCGGAATCAGCGACTGGGATGTGGAGATCATCTCTTCCGACATCGATACCAGCATCCTGCGCCGCGCCCGCGCCGCGCGCTATTCCATCCGTTCCGTGCAGCATGTGCCTGCGCTCTGGCTGGAAAAGTACTTCAAGGGAGTGGCCAACGAATACCAGCTCTGCGACGATCTGCGCCAGGCCGTCGAGTTCACCCGCGTCAATCTCTCCGAGCCCGCCGACACCTTCAGGTACCGCAACTTCGATGTGATCTTTTGCCGCAACCTGCTCATCTACTTCGACGACGTATCGCGCAAGACCGCGGCGGAGACATTCTACGAGGCGCTCAATCCCGGCGGGTATATCTGCCTGGGACACTCGGAATCCATGAGCCGCATCTCGCCGCTGTTCAAAGTGTGCAAATTCCCCGAGGCCATCGTGTATCGCAAAGGTCTGGAGGCTCGATGAAACGCATTCTGGTTATCGACGATGCAGCCACGGTACGCATGTATCACAGCGGCATCCTGGAGTCCGCCGGCTACGCGACGGAAGAGGCTTGGAACGGGATCGAAGCGCTGGAAAAGGCCTTGCTGGAGCCCTTCGATCTCTATCTTGTGGACGTGAATATGCCCAAGCTGAACGGCTACGGATTCCTGCGCGAACTGCGCCAGCAGGAGATCCCGCAGGCGCCGGCCATCATCGTCTCAACGGAGGCCGCGGACCACGATGAGCTGCAAGCCTTCCGGGCGGGCGCCAATGGCTATCTCATCAAACCCGTCAGTCCCTTGCAGCTTCTGACCCATGTCCGTCTCATGCTCGGAGAGGCACAGCAATGACCCCGCTGCTCGAACAGTTTCTTTCCGAATCCCACGAGTTCTCCCAAGGCATCGGCCAGAAGCTGATGCAGCTGGAAGACCAGCCTGGCGACCGCGATGCGATGGACGAACTGTTCCGCCTGATGCACACCTTGAAGGGCAACAGCGGACTGTTCGCATTCCCGGAGATGACCCGCGTTCTCCATGCCGGCGAAGACCTGCTGGGGATGGTGAGAAGCGAACAGATCTCCTACTCGCGCGAGTTGGCCGATCGCCTGCTCGCGGCGATGGATTTCGTTATGGTCCTGTGCGGAGACATCGAGGCGACGGAGAGCATCGACGCCTTCCGCGCGCAGGACTCCGTTCAGATTGCGGAGTCACTGCGGGCCCTGATGCCTGCTCCGGCAATGGCGATTCACGGCGCTTCCGGCGCTGCCACTCCAGCCGCCGCAGCGGCCTCAACGGCAGCGGCACGGCCTGACGCCGCCCCGCCGCTCTTCGCCGAGCTTCCGGAGGCCGCGCGGAGCGAAGCCATTCGCCAATCGCAGGGCGGAGTAGCCCTGCATTGGATCGTTTACTCCCCCACGCCGGAGTGCTTCTTCGTGGGCGACGATCCCTTTCACCGCACGCGCCAGACGCCGAACTTGTTATGGGGCTGCCTCCGGTCGCGCGAATCCTTTCCGCCGCTCGCCGAGTTGGATACCTACCGCTGCGTGCTCGACTTCCATCTGCTGACGGCCGCTCCGCGCGAGGAGCTGGCAAAGTACTTCCGCTATGTGCCGGATCAGATCAGCTACCTTGCCGTCGATCCGCGCTGGCTGGCCGGTGAGCGGCTGGAGAGCGCGCGGGGGCCGGATGCAGCCGCCTCCAATGAAGATCTTCTGCCCGGCGATGCGCCGCCATTGGCTGAGAATACCGCGCAATTGCCGCCGGAGGTCCGAGCCGCGCTGGACACGATTCTATCCGCCCAGAGAAAGATTCTGCAGTTGGACGATCGCCCCGCCTGGCGTCCCGGAAGGCTCAAATCCGTTGCGGCGCTGCTGGCCAACCTGGCCATGGCGGCAGGAGATGCCTCAGCCGGAGACGCGATTGAAGCCGCTCTAGCGCGGGCATTGGCTTCAGGCCAGGTCGCGCCGCTGCTCGAATGGCTCGATTCGAGCACGCTTGATGCGTCCAAACCCGGCGTCATCCCGGAGAAGGAAACGCCGATGCCGGGCCAGCCCGATGCGCCCGCCGGGGTAAAATTTGGCCGAAGAGCGGAAGACCGCGCCCGATCGCCGGAAGATGGCGTCAAGTTCGGCCGCCGCGCAGAGGACGCCTACAACGGCCCCAAGAGCCTCAAGGTCGATCAGGCCAAGATCGACTGCCTGATGAACCTGATCGGTGAATTGGTGGTCTCGAAAAACGCCTTGCCCTACCTGGCTCAGCGGGCCGAGAAGCAGTTTGGCGTGCGCGAACTCTCCCGCGAAATCAAGAGCCAGTACGCGGTGATCAACCGCATCGCCGACGAGATGCAGGGCGCCATCATGCAGGTGCGCATGATGGCCGTTTCGTTTGTCTTCCAGCGCTTTCCGCGCCTGGTGCGCGACATCTCCCACAAGCTCGGCAAAGAAGTTCAACTGGTGCTTGAAGGGGAGCAGACGGAGGCCGACAAGAACATCGTCGAGTCGCTCGCCGACCCGCTCATTCACATTGTGCGCAACAGTCTCGATCACGGCCTTGAAACTCCCGAGGTTCGGCGCGCCTGCGGCAAGCCGGAGATGGGGACAATCACCATCCGCGCCAGGCAGGATTCCGACCGGGTGGTCATCGAGGTCGTCGACGACGGCAAGGGCATCGACCCGGCCGTAATCAAGCGCAAGGCCTACGAGAAAGGGATGATCGACGAAGCCGCTCTGGAGCGCATCGGCGATCGGGAGGCCATCGACCTCATCTTCAACGCCGGCCTGTCCACCGTCGAGGTGGTCACCGACCTCTCCGGCCGCGGAGTGGGCATGGATGTGGTGCGCTCAGCGGTGCACAAGATCAATGGCTCGGTCTCGATTGAAAGCACATTGGGCAAGGGCACCACGATCAGGATTTCCTTGCCGCTCTCGATGGCCGTCAGCCAGGTCATGATTATCGAGTCCGACGGCCAACTCTTCGGCGTTCCCATGGACCATGTCGTCGAGACGGTGCGCATTCCCAGAAGCGCCATCGTCTGGATCAAGCAAAGCATGACCGCCGTTCTGCGCGGACGCATCGTGCCCTTGAAGGCCCTAAACAGCCTGCTGGGAGTATCCGCCCCGCCCCGCGCCAATGGAGACGATGAACTGGCTGTGCTCCTGGTTCAGGCGGGCGGCGAAATCCTGGGCCTGCTGGTGGACGGCTTCAAAGAGACCCTGGGCCTGATTCAGAAGCCGCTTGGCGGCGTTCTCTCCGGCCTGTCGGCCTACTCCGGCTCGGCCCTGCTGGGAGACGGATCCGTGCTCATGATTCTCAATTGCCGGGAGATTGTCTGATGCCTATCGAATTCAAGCAAGACTGCGCGTTATTTGCCGATGTAGTCAGTGTGGAAGAAGCCGAAGGACTGCTCGAATGGTTGCAGAAGCAGCCATCTCCCAAAGTCGATCTTTCGGCGTGCGGCCATTTGCATACCGCCAACCTGCAAGTGCTGATGGCGGCCAAGCCCGAGATCGTCAATTGGCCGGCAGACTCCGCGCTGCGCGCCTGGCTCGAATCTGCGTTGAACTTAACAACGTGAGGATGCTTACGTGCCAATGACAATCCTGGTCGTCGACGACTCGCTCACCATGTTGATGAGCCTCAAGAGCGCTTTGGGCACGAGGGGCTTCAACGTCGAGACCGCCGGCAACGGCCAGTTGGCGCTGGACAAGCTGAAAGCCGGGTTGAAACCCAACCTCATCCTTACCGACATCAATATGCCGGTGATGGGGGGCCTCGAGTTCATAGGCAAAGCGCGCTCGCTGGCGGGCTTCCGATTTATCCCGATCCTGACGTTGACCACTGAAAGCCAGGCTGCCAAGCGCGACGAAGGGAGGCGTTTGGGGGCCACCGGGTGGCTGGTCAAACCGGTAGCCGCAGAGGAGCTGATCAAGGTCATCAAGCAGGTGTTGCCAGGGGCGTAGAAGATGAACCAGGCCGGCGACATGACGGGAAAAGACCTCTCCAGCGCCATCGCTCCGAGCCGCGAGCAGGCCGAGGATTCGAAGGTGCGGGTCGCGTTTCGCTTGAGCCGCGCCGCCAAGCGTCTGATTTACGCCATGGTGCTCAATATCGTATGCCTGATTGCGCTTTGGCGGGTCGGCGCTTACCCATTGTCATGGTTTTCCGCCCATCCCAGGCTCTATGTCGCGACCATGCTCTTCCTGCTGATCCTGGTGCCCCAGATTGTCATCGCGCTGATGAATTGGATCGGCGCCCGCCGCGGTATCGCCGCGCTAGGAGAAATCGGCAAGATGGACTCCGTCGAACTAAAGAATGTGCTGGTCAGGCGCGCCGCTGTGCACGACGAAATCGGCGACTTCAAGCTTTACATCGATGTGATTCACAATCAGATTGGCGATTCTCTGGCCGAGTCCGAACGCGAGGTCGTGCAGGTGATCGAGCAGATCGGCGAGCTGAATGCAAATGCCAGCCAGCAGAGAGAGCTTATCGCCCATTCCCTCCAAAGCGGACACGATTTGATGGAAGGCAGTCAGGCCGGGACCGAGAACAACAAACAGATCTTCGCCGCCATCGGTATGCAGATCACCGAGCAAACCAACGAGCTCAGGAACGACTTCGCGCACATCCAAGGCCTGGCTCAAGAGGTGCTTGCCTTGACGCCGATGATCAAAGTCATCACCTCCATAGCCAGACAGTCGCAAATGCTGGCCCTGAATGCCGAGATCGAGGCGGCGCGCGCCGGCAGCGCGGGACGCAGCTTCGCCGTGGTGGCCTTGGAGGTCAGGAAGATGGCCGCGCTCACGGCCAAGGCCGCCGCGGAGATTGCCCGAAAGATCAACTCAACCTGCGATCGGGCGAACCGCGAGCTGTCTGAGGCTCAGGCCGCCATGGAACACCACGAGAAGGCCGATGTGATGGCGGGACTGATGGAGCACCTAGCTGAAACGCAGCGGAAGTTTATCGGCAACGACCAGGCGATGCGTGCCATGATCGCCGAGTTGGACGCAAACTACCAGGAGAATGTGCTTGGGTTGGGACGGGCCATGTGTCACATCCAGTTCCAAGACGTGATGCGGCAAAGACTTGAGCACGTGCAAGGCGCGCTGCTGGAAATGCGCGACCACATGGAGCGGCTGAACGATAGGACGGGAGATGCCAGTTGGGATGGAAAGGTCGATCCAACCATCAGGTCTCTCCTCGCAGCTCACCTCGATAGCTACAGCATGGCCAGCCAGACCGTTACCCACAACAGTGTGGCAGGTGGCGCGTCGGCCGGCGGCCAGGGCTGCCCCGCGATTGAATTGTTCTGAGGCCAGGCACCCGGCTGCTATTGAACGAGAGAACTTCCTGCCTCCCCGGTTTCCTGCTCGGGACATTTCGTGCACAAATGAATCATGCAGATTCGATCCCCGGATGCCGTTCGAGCGATCGCCGGCATCAGGCGCACTCGCTCCCGGGCCAGTGCCTGGTCGAGCTGTGTCATTGCTTCTTCGTCGCCGATGCTACCCTCTGCTTCACCTTCGAGAACGGCATTCGTCGCCTTCTCGAACTCGGGGTAGATATGGTCCCAGAGGAAGCAGAGGGTTTGCGCGCCGAAGCCATCCAAGTGCAGAGGCGGAAGCATCTTGTCCCAGTTTTCCGTGTCCATTTTCTTGGGGAGAGAAAAATGCACCATGAAATTCGCGAGATCGAAGAGCTTGGCTTCGCCAACGGGGCCGACTTCCCTGAGAAGATAGGCGGCCTCGTTCGGGTCTCTTGCGCTCACAGCGGAAAAATCGCCGTTGGGCCAGCGGCAAATGTAAAGGGGCACGAAGATCCTCCTGGTCTGAATCACTCTAGCATCAGGGCGGCTAATAAGGAAAGATCCGAGGCGTACGCCAGATTGGGATGCTGCGGGCAGCGATAAACTCGACCTGGAGAAAGTACCCCGGTCTCCAGTACAGTGGAAAGCCCTTTAGAAGAGCCACTCTTTGGTGCGTTTTTTTTGTGGGGCTTTTCCGCTCGCTCCGTCAAAATCAGTTTCCCAAACTATTCCATGAGCACAAGGGCAAGTAAGGAGGAAACAGCAACTCGCTCGGGAGGTTTCGATTCTCTCACGGTCGCGCGTTTGTTGCCTCGGCGTGCGCCAGCACAACAGCCGTGTTCGGCGCTGCCTGCTCAAAGTACTTCACAAAGTGCTGGGTTTCGTCTGCCTGAAAAGACGCGAGGTTACTTGCCCACCGGTACCCTATGGGTTGGTAGAGCAATTCAACTGCGATCTTGAAAGGTCCGGATGCGCCTTTTGCGGAGATCCGATACTGAGTCGCACTGCTACCGCCTTTGAACTCCGGATCGGTGGCTGCCGCGCCGTGTACAGCAATCTCCGCCGATGCTGTGGACTTGTCAAAACCGGCGGGCAGAATGCGGTTGTCCTTGAGATACTGCGTCGCGGTCAACAGGCCAGTGGTCACATGACCTGCCGTATCGCCGAGGATGGGCTCGAAGATCTCCACCTGGTCTGGAGAGTCGATCTTTGTAAAGTGAGGCAGGTAGCGAGCTGGGTCAGTGTCGTTGACGTTGCCCTCGATCGATCCGTCCGCATGGAGTCTGCCCGATTCAAAGACGATGCGGCCATCCGTCGCGGTCACCGTAACGTGCAACCAGGCGCGGCGCGAGGGAAACGATGTGGGCAGTTTGTGACCGGTGAGGTTCTCTACTTTAACCGTAAAGCGAATCTCGCCGTCTGCGAGTTCAATTGAGCCAAGCGACAGATGCGCAGCCTGCGACTGCAGGTAAGACACTGTTCGAGTGGCAGCTGCCTCCAGGTCGGTTTCGGGTGCGGCGACGCCCAGATCGTTGCGATGGGCATCCAGTATCCGCTGCATCAGAAAGTTCGATCCATCGAAGCTGTGGCGGCGCACACCTTCCTTGGGATCGCTATAGAGCACGGCTATTTTGACCGGATCGCCGACTGCCGGCATATGGCATTGCTGGCAACTCTGCTTGTCGCGATAGTCGCTGTGCAACCACTCCAGATAGACCATTTGCTCGGGCAGGGTTCCGGCGGCTTTGCCATCCGCCGCGATCGATGTGGTGTAGAGAGTATGACAACTGCCGCAGAGCGCAGCTTCGCGGATATGCTCAGACTCGGCGAGCGGATAGCCAGAGCCGCTCAGATGCAGAGGCGCGACCTTTGCAGCGTCCACCGGATAAGGACCGTAGAGTGGGCGTACCGGATCGTTCACAGCGGCCACATGAAAGTTTCCGTTGTAGGTTTCGGGGGCGCCCAGGCCGGTGGACTGAATTTGATGACAGACCGTGCATGTGACTCCCTCGGCAGTGGTGTCTGCCTTGTTCTCAGCCTTAAGAGGCAGATGAGCAAAGACAACGGTCTGCCGGCCACTCGCGCGGTCGATGAGATGCGTCAGCGGCATGTGGCAATTGGCGCACTCGTTCTGAATGGGCGCGGATTGCCCGGCATGATCCAGGGTCTCGCGGCGCACGCTGGCTTGCCAGTAAGGATCGCGTGCGGAGTTGGCCATCATGCTGGTACGCCATGCAGTACCGATGGAAGCGTCTTCTCCCTTCGCTGTCTTGAGGTTGTTGTGACAGATGACGCATCGTTCCGAGGTGCGAAAGGAATTCGCGGCGGCATCCTGTGCACCCGCGACCCGCACTCCCATCGCGAGACATCCAATCCAGAGCAATAACCTGTATCTGCGGTCCAACATGAGCCACCTACCCCCTACAGATATCGGATGGATCAAGGAAGTCGAAAAACGAGAGAGCTTTGTGATTCGATCGAAGGCAAGAAGAAATGAACCGGAGTTTCCATTTCGCTTGCCCAGCCACCAGAGAATATACCCCCGAGTGCCTTGCTCGTCAGCTTTTTCGAATCCGTTCCAACGGCATTGACCCTGTCGTTCCTTCAGATCCTCTACCCAGGCCAATGAGCCATGACTTGCCTGATTTCGAATCCATTTCATGGACACATCCTCCATCATCGCCGCTCTGTCGGCAAAATTGGTTTCGCCTGCTTGCGAAACCTTCCCGGCTGGCAGCATCAATGCATTATCCTCAGGAGCGTGGATACGGCCGCTTCCAAGCCCGCTGAACTCGTCCTGCCCCTGCCCGCCGAGCAGCCGTCCACAGCAGCTCAACTTGCAGCACTTTCATTTTCCGGGCTACCGCAGAGTCTCGTCCAGGAGCTTTGGCGCACGGCAGAGGCGGAGACCTGCGGCCTCAGCCGGGAGGAGTTCGGCGTTGTCCTCGCCTCCGCCGGCGAAAAAGTCAACCATGGGCTTCCGGCCGGAGTACTTCCCGATGGCGCTCAGAAGGCCGCATTCTTTCGTTCCCTGCATCTCTCCGAACTTGCTCTCGCGCACTCCTGCGCGCTTGGCCGCGAAGCCGCCTGGGAGAGATTCGTGAGATGCTACCAAACTTCCCTCGTCCGTGCCGCCGTCTCCATCACCGGGTCCGCGACCCTCGGGCAGGACCTCGCCGACTCGCTTTACGCCGAGCTGTATGGCCTGCGCCAGACGGGCGGCGAGCGCCGCTCACCGCTGGCCTCCTACACCGGCCGCGGGTCGCTTCTGGGCTGGCTGCGCGCCACACTCGCACAGCGGAGCATCGATCGCCATCGGCGCACGCATCGTGAGACCCCGCTGGAGGACTTCGACGTTCCCGCTCCCGCGCCTGCCGCGGTCTCAGCGGAGGCGGACCATCTGACGGAGGCCCTTGCCCGGACCTTCCGGAATCTGGCCGCCGAGGATCGCTACCTGCTCTCCGCTTACTACCTCGACCGCCAGACCCTGCTTCAGATCGCGCGCATCCTCGGCGTTCACGAGGCCACAATCAGCAGGCGGCTGAAGCGGCTGCTGAGCGATGTGCGCGATCAACTGCTCGACAACCTGCGATCCGGCGGCCTGAGCAAGCGGGCCGCGGAAGAAGCCCTGGGCGCCGATCCGCGCGACATTGAAATAAACCTGCGAATGTTGCTGCAAACTTCGCAAACCTCCACGTTCTCCAAACAGACGGCTGCAGCCGCGGCCTCCGATCCACTATGAGCGAGTATCTCCAATCCGGGCAGCATCCAGACGCGGACCAGATCGGTGCCTTCGTGGAGCATGCGCTGCCCGCGCATGAGCGGGAGCGGATGTTCAACCATCTCGCCGTCTGCCCGGAGTGCCGCGCCATCGCCGCCCTCTCGCTGCCTCCCGTCGACGAACCGGCAAAGCCGCTGGCCGCGTCAGCGCGCAAGCCGTGGTGGTCCGGCTGGACTCTTGCCTGGCCCGCCGCTGCGGCGGTTGCCGCGCTCACGGTCTTCGTCGTCTACGTCCATCGCAGCGCGGTGGTTCCAATTGCTCCCGCATCGAACCAGATTGCGATATCCCATGTGCCCGCGCCACCAGCTGCTCAAGAGCAATTCGCCGGTCCTTCCGCAAAGCCGCTTTCGGGCAGCTCGCAGGCGAAGCTGGCCGGCGCGACCCGTGCGGTTTCGGCAGGCGCGGCGGGCTTGGCGGCAAAGCAGATTCCAGAGACCGAGGCGATGTCAACCGAACTTAATGTCGCGCCCCGGATGCAAGACCGCAAAGTAGCGGCGATGGACCAGGCTGTCCAGGCGGCTGTCAACCTTCCGGCCGGAAACCCTGGACAAAACGCAAGGTTCAGCGCACCGCCTCGAGTGGTTGGCAGCAGCGGCGTTGGCGGAGGCTTGGCCAAGGCTTCATCGGCCGCTGCGGAAGACCATCTTAAATGGCCGGCGCCAGCCGAACCCGCGGGCACGGCCATTCCCTCCGCGCCACCCGCTTCGGCCCATGCCGCAATGCTGCCATCCGCCCCTGGCAGCGCAACAGTCGAGGTGACCAGCGCGGCCTCCATCGAGGCTCCATCCTCCGCCGCAGCCAACTTGACCCTCGGCGCGGAAGAGGCGCAGGTGACTCAGCTCAAGCATCCCTTGCCCAGCCGCCTTCCGGTCTTATCAATGGCCGCGCAGGCACGCCTCATGGTGGCCATCGACACCCGCAACGCGGTCTTCGTCAGCAGGGATGACGGCAGGCACTGGAAGCCAATTCGCGCGCCATGGCAGGGACGTGCCGTCCGGGCCGATCTGGTTGGGATCCCGGTTGTGAGACGGACCAGCTTCAGCCGGGACAAAGAGACTGGCGCAGTCGCTTTGGGCGCGGCGGACGCGGCGCCGACGGAGAACGTAAAGGAAGCTGTAGTTTTGCAAGGCCGCTCGCTTTCAGGCCTGCCCGGCTCCAGCCTCATGGGCACGGTAACAGATATGACCGGGGCGGTCGTTCCAGGCGCAACCGTCGCCGTCACCGATACGGTGGCGCACACGGTGCGCACGGTCAGGACGGACAGCGCCGGCCGCTACGTCGTCGATGGGCTTGCGCCGGGAAACTATCGGGTGGAAGCCCGGTCTCCCGGATTCAAGACGGAGACGCTGGCCGCGGTTGCCGTCGCCGCCTCTCAGCCGGCGGTCGCGAATCTCTCCCTCACCGTTGGCGCGACCACCCAGACCGTAACCGTGTCCAGCGCGCCCCCCATCGAAACCGAGACTGCGGACGCTTCGGTCATGGAGGTCTCCGCCTCCAAGAAAGAGAAAGCAGAGCCCGCCGCGCCGAGCCCGCCTACTCCGGTCTTCGAGATCGTCACCGACAGCGGCGACCGCTGGACGAGCGCCGACGGCGTGACCTGGAAGCCCTTGTAGCCGCCTCCGACACAAATTGCATTTTCTTTTTCAAGACGCTGCAAGTTCAGAAAGTACCCGCGTTCTCCTGTCAGACGAGTAGCCGGAAACCGGTTCCCGGCGAAGCACAGGAGAACCCGCATGACCATCGCTCTCCATCTTTCAGGCGCGCGCCGGGCAACTCGCCGCTACCTACGGGCACGGCAACCTGTCGGTCACCATCCCCTATAACGCATCGCAAGCGGGCTCGGGCAGGTTGACCGTCGAGATTCTCGACCCTGAGGACAAATCCGTTGGCCGCGTCGAGCGCGCTGTCGAAATCCGCAAGGACAACGGCTCCTGGCAGCAGACAATCGCTCCCGGCGAGCCCGTCGCCTTCGAAGACATTCTCTGGCATCGCCTCCGCTACCGCTTCGACTACGACGGCGCGAAGCTCCCGGCAATCGAGGGCATCGAATCCATCTCGCAGATCATTCGCCGGCCGGTCGTTCACATCCT
>JBEKDH010000126.1:0-11806 GCA_050014455.1 Occallatibacter sp. | reverse complement strand
CGCGGCACCAAGACAAAACGCGAGTCTGCTAACTCACACGAAGCTTCCCCGAGGGAACAAACGAAGACGGGCATTTATCGGTTCAAGCGATGAACCCGGCTTCAACACCATTCGGGAGAAATCAATGTGCATGCTCTTTTGCGCAGGAGGAGGACAGCGGCGGGTTAGTGGGAATTAACGAACCACGCCCGGGAGCCAGTGCAGCTTGGTCCAAGCCGCTCCAGCCTGCGCATCGAGTCTTGCGTTGTGTATCTCATCGGGCGTTCTCCTACGCAGAGGTTACTTTGCCATAACTCGACCGCAGAATGCAAGCTAATTTGAAAACTTTTTTCGAGAAATAATCTCGCAACTTATCGAAGCCGGGCGGGTTTGCGACCGGATGCGTCCCGCCTGTCTTGCCTGCCGATGGTTTACGCTGGATGGGCGGGCCAGGTCTTCACGCCTCGGCGCGTGCTCAAGGAGGCTCTTGTGACCTGGATGATTCTGCTGGTTGGGCTGGTGGTGGGAATGATTTCCGGGGTAGTGGGCATTGGCGGAGGCGTTCTGTTTGTTCCCGCGCTCATCTGGCTGCTGGGCATGGACCAGTACAAGGCGCAGGGAACTTCGCTGGGCGCATTGCTGGCGCCGGTCGGCCTCTTCGCCTTCCTGGAGTATTACCGCAAGGGGAACGCTGACCTTCGCGTAGCGCTTCTGTTGGCCGCCGGATTTCTGGTGGGCGGATACTTCGGCGCCGTGGGCGCACAACACATTCCGGAACTCTGGCTGCGGCGCATCTTCGCCGTCGCGCTCGTGGCCATTGGCGGCCAAATGTGGTTCAGCCGTTAAGGCCGCCCGGCCACGCGGCAGCCAGTCAACAGGTCAGACGGAAGCGATGAAGCGCAGGCGCACGTAGTAAGCGGTCCAGTTCCCGTCTTCGTCGCAGAGGACCGGGGCCAGCAGGGCGGTTGTCTCCTCGACCACCTTCTCGCGGAGCTCCTCGGGCAAGCTGTCCAGCAAGCCGCGGCGAAAGGTCCAAAGCCATCCCGGCATTCCGCTCTCAGGCAGCGGCGTGGGCCGCTGAATCAGCGCAATCTGCTGCACGCTGAAGCCATGCCGGATGAGCCGCTCCGCATAGCTCTCGGGAGTCGGATAATAGTTCACTCCCTCCTTGTTATCGTTGTATCCATGCCGCTCCAGCACAGCGGCCAGCGCCACGCGAATCGAAGCGATGTTCCCGTGGCCGCCCATCTCGGCCACAAACCTGCCGCCCGGCTTGAGAACGCGGCGCACCTGGGCCAGCATGGCGTCCTGATCGCGGACCCAATGCAGGGCCGCATTGGAAAAGACCGCGTCGAAAGCGTTGTCGGAGAAAGGAAGGCTCTCGGCGCCGGCTTCCATGGCCACAATTCCCAGTTCACGCGCCGCGGCAACCATCTCCGGCGATGAATCCACACCTATCGCAGTGGCGCCGTTCGCGACGATCCGCTGCGTCAAATGACCGTCGCCGCAACCCAGGTCGAGAATACGTTCACCAGGCTTGGCTGCCAGCCATTCAAGCACTCCGCTGGCTAATCCATGCACAAACTTGCCGTTCTTCCCATAGGCTAGGGGATCCCACGTCTGCGTCGTCACCATTACCCTCCACTCACGAGGCCGATGAAGCATGGAAGCACAAGTCACGATTATTCTAACCTGTCCACCTACTGGGGGAGTTCATAAAAATTGCTATGAACCTCAAGACAGATTCAGCAAAGGCCATACCGATCAATCCTGCGGCTCTGGCCCGGCGCCTGCTTCGGGTGTGTGCGACGCTCGTTCTCAGGCAGTGACGAACCTTCTCCCGCTTCTTCGCCACGCAAGTGTTTGCGCCCTTGGTCTTGAAGGCGGCGACCAGATCGATGCCGTCGATCTCCGGTTGAGCCGGCGCGGCACCGATACTGGCTGCCGTGCCCGGATTGATTTCCACTCTTTCTTCAATGTGCCCTCAATGCGCCGGCGGTTCTTCCTGCCGGGACGCGGAGTTGCGCTGCGATATGGTCTCGCGGGTAACCGTTCATCCCATCTCATTCAGGAATAAGTAATTGGCTCCAGCGTTACCGATGCAGCACCTAACTTGACACAAAACAGGTATTGCCGATCTTGCGGTCAGTTGCGGATCATGATGATACGCGGTCATAACTCTGTCATGGCCTCATTGCTGGACTCGATGTAAGAGTTCGGGCATTCGAGATAGGGACGCTTGTGCCTAGAGACCGAAGGTCGCGGCTTTGCGCGGGTTTCCTCGATCGGTCCAGGCGGAGCGGATGTTTGGGGCCGCTAGAGCGGGGTGAAAGATGAAGAAGTTATCGTTGGCGATACTTGCATTGGCAATGGTTCTTGCTACAGTTCCAGCCGCACAGGCCGATTCGTTTACTTACTCGATCGCAGGAAGTAACTTTAGCGCCGATCTTACCTTCACCGCCAGCCAGATTGCCGGCCAGCCCTTGGGCGTCGACGTCATCACGGGCGTCACTGGGTGGTTTGAGGATCCGGATACCAGCGGGCTCGTCAATATTACGCCCTCGAACCCCGCCACGGTGATCCCCGCAAATGGGGCCGTTGCCCCCAGCTACGCCAGCTACGGATCGTTTCAATATGACAATGTGCTCTATACGAACCAGACAGGCAACGGGATTCTGGATTGGGACGGCGTGCTGTTTTCCGTCGGAAGCTACGTGCTCAATATCTTCTCCGACTCCGATAACGGCGACGCTGGTTTCTTCTATTTTGCCGACAATGGCAACTACGATGTCAACACTCCCATCACCGCTGGTAACGGCAACGATCCAGCTCCAGCATCTCTGGGAGCCCCAGAGCCCGGTTCCCTCTTCTTGTTCGGCACCGGACTCCTCGGTCTGGCGTTAATCCTTCATCGAAAGATCGTCAAGCCTTCCTTCCGCCCGGTTTCGAACAAATAGTCGCCTGGCTCCTTCGAGAGGAGGCCTGCACGGCGTTCCGGTTCAGCCGGATTGCCTGGGCGACGTGGTGCGCGAGGATTGTTCGGTGGCAGAAGGACCGGACGCAGCTTTACAGTACACCGCTTTCTATTCTGCGATCGTCGGAGCCCGTTTCTTAACAGCGCCTCAGAGCGACTGAACAGGCAGGAGGGTCAGGTCGTCGACCAGGCCCACTTCCTTTTGCACGAAGGGTTCGCCATAGCGAACGCCGGCGAGCTGTCCGTAGTGGCGAGCCTCGGCAAAGGTGCGTTCGCGAATCTCTTCCTCGGGGACGAAGAGGGTGCTGCCGGCAGGCTGATTGGCGTACTGGGAACGATAGGTCATCAGCGCGGAGTGGCGCTGCTCGATGAAGGGTGTAATGTCCACGATAAAGCTGGGCCTCACATCGCCGTAGAGGCTGGCATAGACGATCTTGAAGGGACGATGGGGAGAACCCAGTTCCGCGGGATCCGCCGCAGAGGGTGCCGTGGGCCGGGCCGTCGGTGCCTTGGCGAGGCCGGCCAGGAAGCAGGCCTCGTAACCGAGCGTGGCCGCCATGGCGTGGTCCGGATGGCGGGCCTGCCAATACGGCAGGATCACTACGCGGGGGCGGAGCAGCCGAAGGACGCGAACAATCTCGATCCGGTTTTCAAGGGTGTTTTCGACCGCGCCGTCGGTCAGGTCGAGGGCATGGCGCCAGCCCACGCCCAACAAGCGGGCGGCCTGCGCAGCTTCTTCGGCACGCTCTTCGGCAGTGCCACGGGTCCCGGCCTCGCCCTGGGTCAAATCCAGGATGGCGGTGCGCAGGCCGCGAGAGGCCATGCGCAGCAGCGTTCCGCCACAGGTTTGCTCTACGTCGTCACGATGGGCAGCGATAGCAAGAACGTCGGCCGCAAAGGATTCGGTAAGGGTGGCGGACATGAGTTGGGGCCTAGTAAACGGTATTGTTGGAGTCGGTGGTTCCGTCCATGTAAGCCACGTCGTACGCCGTGCCGGTGACGGTGACGTACTGGTTGTCGATCGAAGAGCCGTCCACGGTGGAGTGGATGTAAACCTGTCCTCCCTCGGCCGTGTAGATCTTGTGCAGGCCCTCGACGGCCGCAATCCCGGTGGCATCGCCTATATAAGGCTCAATCAGAGTCACCGTGTTGCTGGTGGTGTTCACCATCGTCAGGCAACCGTAGGATTGTCCGGTTGCGGCGCGCACGCCGTTGGTGCACCCGGTCATGCCGATCCAGAGCGTATTGTCGTCGGCCAGCAACATGCGGCTGATGGCTCCGGGCGTTCCATCGCTGATGGGGATTGAGCTGGAAACCGAAACCGGACTCTTGGAGTAATCCACCACCGTGAGATTTCCGGCAAAGAGTGTTTTCCCCTGCACCTGTTGAGGCTTCTGGCCGACGACGTAGAGCGTCGATGAATCGACCAGGGCGTTGCTGGCCCCGCCGGGAATTGCGACGGTCGAGCCGGCAAGAGCTGTATTGGTGGGCAGAGTTCCCGACTGCTGACCGGTGAGGAAGATCACGGGCGCAACCGGCAGCGGCGTGATCGAAGCTTTAGAACCACCGCACTCCGGCCCGCAGTTGAGCACGTATGCCGTTCCGCCGTCGATGGAAAAGACGGTTTTGACAGGCCGGTCAAAGACCAGCGGGGCGCCGTAATAGTTTCCGGTCGCATCCACACTGTCGGGGCTTTGCGCCTGGAGGAGGCACCACAGCGGCGCATTCAGCGGCTGGCAGTCTACCGCTGCCTTGGGCCATGTATCAGGGCCCCCGGAGTAAGCGAGAGTCTGGGCGGTGGTGAGCTTGCGCGGATAGTAAGCGTAGTTTGAATCCTGTACGAAAGCCAGCGCCACTGAGCCGCCGGGGTTGACGCTGACGCGGTAGATGCCGGGCAGGTTGAGCGGGAAGGAACCGCCGTTGGTATGGTCAAGGATCGTCAACACGTGGGAAGCCTGGCTGGCTGCAAACGTGTAGGACTGGTTCCGGGTGACGAAAATGCTCGATGAGAGACCGTTCAGGCCGGTCGCGGGACTGCCGTTGGAGGCCTCGGTGGCATAGTTGACCGTGGTGTAGTTGCCGTCGCCGGAACTGTAAACTGCGCCCAACTGCTCTTCGGGCATGTTCTGGATAGTGATGGGCAAAGCGCCGGCATAACCGGCGACCGAGTACGATGCAGGCTTGCCGTTATACCCGCTGCGGGTGTCGTAATAGGCATCCACGAACTGAAGCGAACCTCGGATAGAAGCGCTGGGGTTCTGGATCGCAATCAGAACGCGATTGGTCAACCCGCTGGGAGGCAGCGTCCGCCCCGCAAAATAGGTAGTGCCGCCACAACCTGCCAGCGCGGCCGCAACCAGCAGGGCCGCTAGGGCGCTCATCGAAAGACTTCTCTTCTTCAAAATCCCTTACCTCGACGGAAAGCGCGGAGCGTGCCGCGGATTGGACCCGTGGCCGCATCGTGAATACACAAAAGGCGACTGCCGGCGTACAAGGCAGACCGCAGATTTCTCCGCCCCGTAACCGGCGCGGAAGAAGCTCATGACTCCCGAAGTATAACAAAGTGGGCTGGCCGATTGGCGCGGCAGGCCCGTGTGGCTTAGCATGACTACAGAATGCCGAAGTTCGCAGACATCTTCGCCAACCGTCCCGTGCTCGCCGATGGCGCCATGGGCACCGTGCTCTACGCACGCGGTGTCTTCATCCATCGCTGCTACGACGAACTGAACCTGTCCGACCCAGGGCTGATCCTGTCGATCCACGAGGAGTACTTGCAGGCCGGCGCCGAGATACTTGAAACCAACACCTTCGGGGCCAACCGCTTTCGGCTGGCCCGGCATGGTTTGGCTGGGAAAGTGGCGGAGATCAATGCAGCCGGGGTGCGGGTGGCCCGTCAGGCCGTGGTCCACTTCAAGGGGAAGCAGGCCGCCGGCGCATGGGTGGCAGGCACGGTGGGTCCGCTCGGCGTCAGGCTGGAGCCGCTGGGCAAGACAGGCCTTGACGAGGCCCGCGCGGCCTTTGCCGAGCAGATTCAAGCATTGAATGCGGCTGGCGTAGACTTGCTGATCGTCGAAACCATGCCCGCGCTGAACGAGGCCCGCGAAGCCCTGGCCGCGGCGCGCCAGGTTGCCCCCGAGCTGCCCGTGCTGGTGATGGTGACGGTGGACGACGAGGGCAATTGCCTGGACGGCTCCTCGCCCGAGCAGGCCGCTGCACTGCTGACCGAGTGGGGCGCTGATGCCATCGGCGTGAACTGCTCCACCGGGCCGACGACGGTGCTGACCGCCATCGAGGCCATGCGCCGCGCCACCGCGCTGCCGCTGGCCGCCATGCCCAACGCTGGTATCCCCAGGGCCGTCGAGGGCCGCAACATCTACCTGATCTCGCCGGAGTACATGGCCAGCTTTGCCCGCAAGGCCATCGCTGCCGGGGTGCAAATCGTGGGCGGCTGCTGCGGAACCACCCCCAATCACATCCGCGCCATGCGCTCGGCCATGCGGGCCATCGATGCGCAGGCGCAGATCGAAGGTTCCGGCCTTCCGCCGGTGCTGAGCACGGAGACCCCGCCTGCGCCGCTGGGCGCTCGCTCCCGCATCGGAGCGCTGATCGCGGAGCGCAGCTTCGTCACGCTGGTGGAGATCGTTCCGCCCAGGGGCATCGACTGCTCCAAGGAGATCGAGGGGGCGCGGATGCTGGCCCAGCTCGGCGTCCACGCCATCAACGTGCCCGACTCGCCGCACGCCTCGGCCCGCATGAGCGCGCAGAGCCTCTGCATCCAGATTCAGCAACACACTTCCATTGAGACGATTCTCCATTACACCTGCCGCGACCGCAATGTGCTTTCCATCCAGTCCGACCTGCTGGGAGCCTCTTCCATCGGGCTGCACAACATCCTCTGCGTGACCGGCGATCCGCCCAAGGTGGGCAATTATCCCGATGCCACCGCAGTCTTTGACGTTGACTCCATCGGTCTGGTCAACATGGTGCGGCGTTTGAACCATGGGCTCGACATCGGCGCCAACTCGATCGGCGCCAGCACCAACTTCACCATTGGCGTGGCCGCCAACCCCGGAGTGCCCGACATCGAGCAGGAACTGCGCCGCTTTGCTTACAAGGTGGAGGCGGGCGCCGAGTACGCCATCACCCAGCCGGTCTTCGACCTGCGCCTGCTGGAGAGCTTTCTCAAGCGCATCGAGGCCCACCGCATTCCGGTGATCGCCGGCATCTGGCCGCTGACCAGCCTGCGCAATGCCGAGCTGATGAAGAACGACCTGCGCGTCGCGATGCCCGAGGAGATCATGCTGCGCATGGCGCAGGCCGATTCGCCCGAGGCCGCCCGGCGGGAGGGCATTCTGATTGCCCGGGAGATGGTGGAGGCGGTGCGCCCGCTGGTCCAGGGCGTGCAGATCGGCGCGCCGTTCGGCCGCTTCGAGATCGCCGCCGAGGTGATCGCCGGCGTACTGCCCCCAGCCGCGTAAAGGGCAGATGCAAGGGGGCTGTTCCTCGGATTTCCAATCGGGCTTCGGCGGTTGAGTGAAGAAGATGCCAAAGATAACGGATTTTCACTGTGTGGATGAGAACGGTCGAGAAGTTCCTTGCTATGCGTTCGGGAACAACGTTGCCTTCAACTGCCCGAAGTGCGGCAGGCCAATGCTCGCCGTCATAAGGAAGGATCAAAGGGGATCAAAACCGGAGAATCCGACTCCCTGCGTAAAAGGCGACTTTTATGCGTGGATGAGCGCGGACTTCGACAAAGGGCTACTGACGCTTCGAGCGGTAAATCCAGGCACCCAAAGCTAGGACGCTGACGCCCGCAATTCCAAATGGCCCTCGCCGTCGACCATCACTGGATCAGCCCGTCGGCCTGCTCCCGTAGGGAGCCGTCGAAAATAGCTTTGGGGCAAGCGCAGCGCAGCCCTGGGTAAGAGGCAAGGGGGGAGAATCCGCCCCATAGGGGCGGGGCGAATGCTCTCTCGACGGATCGATGAATCCAGCGACGGTGCGACGGCTTCACACCGCCCCTACGGGGCGGGGATGTATCGGGCAAACGCTTTCCCAGGGTTTCACCCTGGGCTATTTTCGCCTCCTCCCTCCAGGAGGAAGTGCGCTGCATTCCGCCGCTACTCTCTCCATTTAGAACAGCTTACTGATGATTTTCTGCTTGACATGAACGAGCAAATGGGGTGAAGTCAATCTATTCCGTGCGCTCGTAGGCGAGCATGTATACGGCAAACCCCGAAGCGAGTGCTCCGGGGTTTGCAATTTGGGCGCTTATTTGAAGTACAGCCCTTATGATCGTTATGGAGCAAACCCCATGCCCTCGTTTGAAGAATCGCTCAAGAAGCTGGAAACCATCGTCGATCAACTGGAAAAGGGCGACCTGGCGCTCGAAGAGTCGCTGAAGCTCTTCGAAGAGGGTGTAGGACTGTCGGCAGCCTGCAAGCAGGAGCTGGACGCCGCCGAGGGCAAGGTCCAGATGCTGGTCAAGCAGCGCGACGGTTCGCTGAAGCCGGAGGCGTTCCTGATCGAGAAACCGGTCTAAGAGCAGGAATCGGAGATGCTGGGAAGGGCCCAGAGTTTGGGGCTGATTTGCCTTGCGCTCCGTCTCCGGGCCCGATGCATCGCGCCTGGGGCCGGAGATTCTCGCCGGCGCCTTTAATCGCTCATCCCGTAGCGCGCCTCGGCCAGCAGCCCACGGGCCAGGGCGCGAATGCCGAAGTCGAAGCCGCGGCCGAGAGAGTCGCCGACGTATCCCATTGCCTCGTGAAGGTGGGGAAACTCGCTGGGCGGAAAGTCGCGGGCCATGGCTTCGAGCTGCTCCGGGGACGGACGCTTGGCGGGGCCGGATGCCATCATTCCCACCACGCCGCGCACGGCGGCGGCGATTGTGTTCATGCCCGACAGCGCCTCAGCGGGCGGCAGGCCGGCATCCCGCAAGATGCCTGTCAAGAGTTCAACCGGCCGCAGCGCGGCTGGAGTGGACGGACCATGAGCCAGCACAATCGGCAGCGCGTTCACGTGCGCCATCATTGCGTCCCGGTAGGCGTGCGCCGCGCGCAGAATGCGCTCCTCCGGCGGGCTCGCTGGATTGTCGACGGAGAGGTCGATCTCGGCCATAACCGCCTCGACGATGGCGTCCAGCAGCGCCTGTTTGTTGGGAATGTGATAGTAGACCGCCATCGGGTCCGCGCCCAGCTCTGCCCCCAGCCTGCGCATGGAGAGAGCCGTCAAGCCGTTGCGGTCCACCAGTTCCAGTGCCGTGCGGACAATCTGTTCGCGGCTCAGCGGCGTCCCTGGGCTTTCGCGGCGCTTGCGGCGCGGGGCAGAAGCACGGCCGCGCCTGGCGGCTTTGGCCGGTTTTTTGTTCCTGGTCACTGGGTGTGGCTCCTCTGGGATGCGCCGTGCGGCCGTTTCCGGGACATTCTCATTCTATGGCTGCAAAGATGGAAGTGGCTATTGAGAAAGGAGATAATCCACAGGAATCTCTGTAGAAAGGCGGCTTCTCCGGCGCTAGTTGACAATTATGTTCTACTGTGTAGAATCAATAACCGGGGACAGTTCTACGATGTAGAAGAACCGGTCCCTCGAAAGGAGCGCCTTCCATGCGCATTACCGTTCTCAATGGAGATCCCGAACCGGCTTCGGCATTCGACGCCTATCTCCACGAGGTCGGCACCCGGCTCTCGGCTTCCGGTCACGAGGTTACCGTGCTCGAGCTCCGCGATCTCGATTTGAAGGGCTGCTCAGGCTGTTTCGGCTGCTGGCTCAAGACGCCGGGCGAGTGCGTCAAGCGTGACGAAAGCGCGACGGTCTGCCAAGCTGCCATCGGCTCCGACCTGCTGCTGCTGGCCTCGCCCATCACCATGGGCTTTACCACCGCTCTGCTCAAGCGCGCGGCCGACCAGATGATCCCGGTGGTGCATCCCTACCTGGTTATCGAAGGCGGCGAGATGCACCATCGCGCCCGCTATGCGAGCTATCCGGAGCTAGGTTTGCTGTTGGGCGCGGGGGAAGACACCGATGCCGAGGACATCGAGATTACGACGGCGATGTGGGGGCGGATGGCGCGCAACATGAAATCGCGCCTGGTCTTCACCGCGGTCGCCAGCCGTTCCGCCGAGGAGGTAGCCGATGAAATCGCTGCTGCTTAACGGGTCGCCGAGGGGCGAACGCTCGAATTCGATGAAGATGCTCTCCCACGTGGCCGAGGGCTGGGAGCGGGGCGGCGGCCAGGCGCCCGAGATTCTGCATCTGGCACGGCGGGCCGGCTTCAACCGGGCCGTCGAGGCCTTTGCCGAAGCCGATGCCGTGCTGCTGGGCATGCCCCTTTATACCGACTCCATGCCGGCGTTGGTGAAAGCTTACATCGAAGCGCTTGCGCCGCGGCTTCGTGCTTCAATGCAAAGGCCGATCCTGGGATTTCTGGTGCAATCCGGCTTCCATGAGGCGCTGCATTCGCGCGCTCTGGAACGCTACCTGGAGAAGCTGGCGCGGCGCCTGGGCTCACCATACGCAGGCACGATTGTGCGCGGCGGCGGCGAGGCGCTACAGATGATGCCGGATGAGGCCAACAAAAAGCTGTGGGCGCAACTGCGGACCCTCGGCGGACAGCTTGCGCGCGACGGCAGATTCGGCGCGCCGGAGCTGAAGGCGGTTGCCGGCACTGAGCGGTTCTCCGCGTTTGCTGCGGCCGTTGCCGGGCTGGCATTCAAGCTGCCCATCGCGCAGTTCTACTGGACCGGGAAACTCAAGAAGAACGGCGCCTGGGAGCGGCGGTTCGCAGCGCCATATGGGCCGCCGGCCTGACGGCTGAGAGGCTGAGGAACTTGCGCAGCCAGGCAATCAGGCCACAGATCGGCGCAGTCTTGCCCACGTTTCGGTTGCTGTAGCCTACGACGATGATGGCCATCGGCGCGGTCCTCCAACTACATTCGGCTTACTGCTGGAAGCGGAGGGAGTTACGATCCGCGTCCTTCACATACATCTCGCGTGTGCCCCACGTCTGATCGGTGGGCGGAAGGTCGATGCGAACTCCGTTGGCGGCGAGTTCCGCATATAGAGCGTCCACGTTGTCGACGAGAAGATTCACCACCCCGCCGGCAACGCCATCGCCGCTGAAAGAGGAGAGGACAATCCAGACGCCGTCACGGGAAAGGCCCATATAGCAGGGGTCGCTCTTTGCGCCATTGGGGCCGTGGGCATATTCCAGGTGGAAGCCAAGGTGGTTGCAATAGTAATCCTGGGCCGCGGCCGCATTCGAAACGTGCAGCAGGGGAACGGCGAGCTTGATCATGGGAGACCTCCTGTCTATCCGATATCTTTGACCGGGGCTTTTACGACGCGTCTGGCCAGCCGCGCCAGCGTGGCCTGCTCGCGCAGGACCGTCTTGAGCGGGCGGGCCGGCGTGCCCCATAGCACTGTTCCCGGCTTCAGGCCATCGTTGGTAACCGTCTTGCCGCTCAGCACGCCCGCCTGGCCGCCAAGAATCACACCGGGGCCGACGTGGGCATGGTCGCCGAGGCCCACCTGGCCGGCGATGACCGCGCCCTTGCCCACCGTGCAGGAGCCGGAGATCCCGGTGAGCGCCACCAGGATTACATCCTCGCCGATATCGCAGTTGTGGCCGATGTGGACCAGGTTGTCGATCTTCGTGCCGCGGCGGACGCGGGTCTCGGCGAGCGCGCCGCGATCGATGGTGGTGTTGGCGCCGATCTCCACGTCGTCCTCGATGACCAGCGTCCCCTGCTGCGGAAACTGCGTGTAAGCGCCGGTCGAGGGGTCGCGGACGTAGCCGAATCCGTCCGCGCCCAGCACCGCGCCCGCGTGAACAACAACGCGATTGCCCAGCGTGGT
>JBEKDH010000125.1:0-17227 GCA_050014455.1 Occallatibacter sp. | reverse complement strand
GCCGCCGTGGAGGGGGCCTTTGAGCGCGCCGATAGCGCCGGTGATGGCTGAGTGCACGTCGGAGAGCGTGGCGGCGATGACGCGGGCGGCAAAGGTGGAGGCATTCAGTTCGTGTTCGGCGTGCAGCACCAGCGCCATGTCCAGCGTCCTGGTGGCCGTCTCCGAAGGCCTGACTCCGTTCAGCATCCAGAGAAAATTGGCGGCATGGTTGAGCGACCGGTCGGGCGGCACCACCTCCTTGCCTTTTCGCAGGCGGTCGTAGATGGCCACGATCATGGCCATCTGCGCGGTCAGATGGTAGCACTTGCGCACGTTGGCGTCGTGGGAATTGTCCTTTTCGTCGGCGTCGTAAAAGCTGAGCGCCGAGACGGCGGTGCGCAGCACCTCCATGGGCGTAGCGGAGGCGGGAATGCCGCGCAGCATATCGACGATGCGAAAATCCAGGCCGCGGGCCAGCGACAGCTGCGATGTGAACTCGCGCAGGGCGATCTCGTTGGGAAGAATGCCGTTCCAAAGCAGGTAGGTAGTTTCCTCGAAGGTCGAGTTCTCGGCCAGTTCGTGAATGTCGATGCCTCGATAGGCCAGTACGCCCGCTTCACCGTCGATCCAACAGATCCCGGAGTTGGCCGCGACAATCCCTTCCAAACCCTTCCCAGCGACAGCGGTCGTCATAGCTTTCGGATCTCCCTTTTTACCATGTTAACTTGGCGATAACGGCGGATCTCACGGCCTTCCACCCCGGCAACGAAGCGGGCGCTCTGCCATCCAGGAAGCAGGAGTCGCTTCCTGGGAACCCCCATCGCCGCGGACCGCGGAATCGAAAACTTGCCCTGCGCCTGAAAATACAGTAAAGACCTTTATAGCGTAGCGATTCCACAGTTGTCACGGAGTGCGGGACGAGAAGGCTCTGAAATGCACTTTCGCCGGGTTTCAGGGGAGATGAGCTGAAACAAACAGCCGGTATGCCCTCCATATTCTCTCTTCTTTGCGATATATTCGGAAGGTTCCCGCCCGTGTGGCGCCCGCGGCGGCTCCTCCGGAGGCCGGATATTGTACGCTGGAAGTAGGCAAAGGCACGTAAAATTCAATAGAAAACCCGTTGCGGCGTCCAACAGGACGGAACGTCGCCATCGCCTGGGCTAGGTGCCAGGGCCTTCAAGGAGCGGTCTGCTAGACGGCCGCCAGAGAAAAGAGAGGGAAACAGATGAGTGAAGAAATGGAGAATGTCCCCAGAACTTATTCCGGGGCGCTGCTTGCTGCAATCGCAGTGGCCCTGGTGGCCGCGCTGGGCGGTCTGATTTGGTGCTATACGCTCGGCAGCCGGTTGACCACCCAGCAAAGTGAACTGGCGGAAGCGAAGCAGCAGAACGGTCAACTGCAAGCCAAATTGCGCGAGACCGACGCCCGCCTGGAGGTGGCCACCGATGAGCTGAAAACGTCGCTGGGGTTGACGCAGAAGCAGTTGGATTCCCGCGCCCAGGAGATCGCCGATCGCGAGCAGAAGGTTGAAGCCAGCGCGCAACGGCTGGCAAGCGCGCAGAAACAAACCGCGCAGCAGGTCACGGCCGTCACCAGCGCGGTCTCTGACGTGAAGACCGACGTGGGCGGAGTGAAGACCGATGTAGCCAAGACGCAGAGCGACCTGGCCTCGGCTGTTGCCCAGCTGACCTCGATGAA
This sequence comes from Occallatibacter sp., assembly GCA_050014455.1. Lineage (GTDB taxonomy): Bacteria > Acidobacteriota > Terriglobia > Terriglobales > Acidobacteriaceae > Telmatobacter. The sequence continues at coordinate 15,550 of JBEKDH010000125.1, read as the reverse complement.
AGGGGATTTGAGCAATCACGCCAGCCTCATCGCCCGCAATCACGATGAGCTGGAGATCCTCAAACACAGGGGCGACCGCAACTACTTCGAGTTCACCCTGAACAAGGGCGAGAAGAAGCCTGTGGGTACCGTCAGTCTGGAGCTGAAGAAGGCCGACATCAAGAAGAACAAGTTCACCCTGCTCGTGTATTCCGACGACAAGCAGTACGAAAAGAAGGACAGGAACGTAAATGAGCCGTTGCAGTTCTACAGCGGCAAGGATCCCCTGCTCTTTGAGATCGTGGTGAACTCCATCGGAGGAAAGAGTTCGTCGATTACCGGGTATCTTTCGGCTCCTAAAACCGCGCCGGCTCCGGCTTCTACTGGACAATGATTGCGGCGTGGGGCGCGAGCACCAGGCTGGGCTGGTATTGGAAGGCGAAGGTAAAGTTCAGATCCTTGCCGGCGTCCCACTCTTGCTTGGTGAGCTTGAAGGCGGATACGACGGTCCCCTCCACGGTCTGGCCGGGGTCGATCGTCAAGGGGTCGTCTTTCGTCTTGATCGGCAGCCCCTTGCCGTGCGGCACGGGCATCGACGGATAGATGAGAAAGACCCGGTCGTAGTCGGACGCGCTCGCCGCATAACTGTGGTGGATGCCGTCTTCCATCTTGATGTTGGCCATGATGCTGTTCAAATAGAGCGGATGCGCGCTCCGGTTTTGCAGCTTGATGAGGGAAAAGACAAAGATCTGGTCGTCGCGTTCTACGGCCATGGGGGCGCCGTTGGCGTCGAGCCCCGAGGTTTCAGTGTGCTGCGGGTGGACCCATACCTGCTCGATCTCTCCGCTGGCTATGGGCGGCTTTTGCCCTGCGATCACGTAGGCGGCGATGGCGATGCTGACCAGCAAGGCCGCAATCAGGCTGGCCCACACCACGTGGCTGGAACCTTTGGTGAACTCCTCGCCGCGGGCGGCATCGTCGATTTCTTCCGGGGTGTCCTGATGCAGTAGGCTCATAGCGAACTTATCTTATCTCCACCGGCGCTACGCGGGCTATGTATTTTGTTGCAGGCCCGAAGATCGGCTCATTCGCCTCTGCACAAAGCGGTGACTTTTGGAGCGGAAGGCCGAAATCAGCGGTTCCTCATAGGGAGGCAGCGGCGCGCAAAGCCTCACTGACAGAAACAATTCGTCCGCCCCCGTATTCCGCCACCGATAGCAAAGCTCGATCCCCGGTGACAAGGAGATCCGCTTTGGCCGCAAGCGCTGTCCCGATCACCACATCGTCGTCGGGGTCGGGCGCCATCCGCGATATGGAAACTGGTCGCACCAAGGCAACCATTTCGACATAGAGGTCGACCAGCTGGTCAACGGAAAGCTGCGAGGCGGCAATCTTCTTCTCAAACTTGGATCGGGAGAGAATGCCGGTCAGCTCTGCGAGCAGCGGCAAACTTGAAAAGAGCGAGACATTTTCAGCCCGCGCAAGGCTCAGCAACTGTCTCGGGGGGCCGTGCCATAAGAGGGCGGACGCAACAACGTTTGTGTCCAACACCAATCGTATCGGATGTTATTCTTGCGCGCGTCTTTCGGCGCGCATAGCCGCTATCTCCTCGGCAACTGCCTCCGGAGAAAGTGTGGCCGGCTCGCTCACCGCGCCCATGCGGTCCATCGCTGCATACAGCCGATCGACGCGTTGCGCCTTGAGCTGTTCGCGGAGCCATCTCTCCAGCAACTCGGGCGATAGCAGCCCGGCGCGTTGCGCTTCCTGCGCCAGTCGATCGGGCAATTTGATCTCGACAGTCGTCATTCGGTTTTCCTCCGGCTGGCCTTCTCCCACCCTTCATCATCGTATCTCTATCGCCGGAAATTGACGATAGCTTTCGCCTACAGCCTCGGCCGGAGCGCGGCCAGAAACTCCTCCGCCCCCAGCGTGTTCAGCACATCTTCCGGCCCCAGCCAGGCGCGGCGGAGCTGGCGAAGGCCGTACTCCATCCGGCCAAGGTTGCGCGCGTCGTGCGAGTCCGAGTCGATGACGATGCGGCAGCCCAGCTCCTTGGCCAGGCGGAGATCGCGATCGCACAGGTCGAGCCGCTCGGGGGCGGCATTATGCTCGACAGCGACGCCCAACTCGGCGGCGCGGCGCAGGACCGTCCCCAGCTCCAGTGCGAAGGGCTCGCGGCGAAGCAGCAGGCGGCCAGTGGGATGGCCCAGAATCCGCACGTAAGGGTTCTCCATTGCCTTGAGCACGCGGTCGGTCATCTCCTCGCGGCTCTGCTCAAAGCGGCTATGAACGCTGGCGATAACCACATCCATCTGCGCCAGCACCTCGTCGTCCAGGTCCAAAGAGCCGTCGGCCAGAATATCCACCTCGATGCCGGTAAAGACGCGGATGCGGCCCTCCAACTGGCGGTCCACCTGGCGAACGCGCTCAATCTGTTCCAGTGCCCGCTTCTCATCCAGCCCGTTGGTCATGGCCAGGTTCTTGGAGTGGTCGGTGATGGCAATGTACCGGTATCCGCAGGCCGCCGCGGCCTCGGCCATCTCGTGGATCGTATTGCGGCCGTCGCTGGCGCTGGTGTGCATGTGCAGGTCGCCGCGCAGGTCGGCTTGCTCAACGAGCCGGGGCAGGGCGTGGCGCGCAACAGCTTCGATCTCGCCCAGGTTCTCGCGCAGTTCGGGGGGAATCCAGTCCATGCCCAGGGCGGCGTAGATCTCTTCCTCGGTGGCAGCGGCAACCGTCGAGTCGTCGTCAAGGCGGGCCAGCGCCCATTCGCTCAGCGTATAGCCCATTTTGAGGGCGCGCTGGCGCAGCGCCACGTTGTGCGCCTTCGATCCGGTAAAGTATTGCAGCGCGGCGCCATAGCAAGCCGAGGGCAGCAGGCGCACGTCCACCTGCAGGCCGCTCGAAAGATGGAAGCTCACCTTGTTCTCGCCCTTGGCAATGACGTCGTGAATGCCTGGGTAGGCGGCGACGTGGTCGACCGCGGCTTCAGTGTGCTCCAGGGCGCAGGCCGGACCGGTGACCAGCAGGTCCAGGTCGCCGACGGTTTCGCGGCCCCGGCGCAAGGAGCCTGCGGGCGTCACCCTCTCAATCCCTGGGAAGGCCCGCAGGTAGGCCTCGATGCGGCTGGCGGCCTCTTCGGCCACGTCGATGCGGAAACGGCCGGCGCAGCGGCGATAGTCGTCGATGCCCTTGCGCAGCTTCTCAATCTGCTTTGCGCCCATCCGAGGCAGTCCGGTCAGGCGGCCTGCCTCGATGGCGTCGGCGAGCTGATCGATGCTGGCGATCTGCGCCGCGGACCACAGCAGCGCGACCGTCTTGGGGCCCATGCCGGGCAGCTTCAGCAGCTCCAGAACGCCGGCGCCGTACTTGGCCAGCAGTTCCTCGCGCACGGGCAGGGTGCCGGCGGCGGCGATGGCCTGCAGGTTGGCCGCCATGCCTTTGCCGATGCCGGGAATCTCCATCAGCCGGTCCGTCGAGGACGCCGCGGCCACAAGTTCCACCGTGGTCTGTTCGGCGGCCTCGGCGGCATGGCGATAGCTGCGAATGCGGAACCCGTCGCCGCCGTCTATCTCCAACAGATCGGCTGTCTCGGCCAGCAGACGGGCCATGGCAAGGTTGTCCATTGCGTGGTCCTCCGCAAACAGTAGATCGGGGATCAGGGAAGAGAGACCGGGATTCGTGGGCTGTGTGGGCGGCGTCCTTGAAGCGGACTACTGCATCCGCCTGGGGACCTTTCTGACCTTGGACGATGTCGAACTCGACGTCATCGCCCTCTTTCAGCGTTTTGTACCCGTCCAACTGAATCGATGAATAGTGAACGAATACATCCGGCCCGTCTTCGCGTCCGATGAATCCATAGCCCTTGGCGTTGTTGAACCACTTGACCTTCCCTTTGTACTGGGCCACAGGCTCCTTCTTTCTTTGGGTCTTGCGGGGATGCGGCGAACGAGGGGATCGTTCACCGGTACTTAATAAGACGAGAAAAGCAGAAGAAAGGTTGGAGTATTTTTGGGCCAGGGTTCCCACAAAATGAGACGGACCCGCTCCTCGGCCCACTGGCCAAGCCGCCGTCGGCAGACGGACCAACGCCCCCGGAGAGCCGCAGTCTCTGCACGAGCGCCAATCTTCCCTCGGGCGCAGTCCGAAGGATTTCGTGTTCCGACCCCTGTGGAATGCCTGGTTGCGGTGGCCCGGCCACGCCGGAACGCCGCCGCGAAAGAGACGAATGCCCGCCAGGCCCCACGGCCGCCGGGCGATTCACTTTTTGCGCTTGCGGGCATTGAGACGCTCGTACAGCAGGACGCTGCTCAAAGTCTTGCCATCCAGGATGGCGCCCTTCTCGATCATCTTGAGCAGCTCGGAGAGTTTGACCAGGCGAAACTCGATCTGCTCGTCGTCCTCCGGATGGGAGTCGCCAGCCACCAGACCCTCGGCCACGAAGACCTTCATGGATTCGCCCAGGAAGCCGGGACTGGCGTAGTACTCCACCAGCGGCTTCCATTTCTTGGCGCTGTAGCCGGTCTCTTCGGCCAGTTCGCGCTTGGCCCCCGTCAGGGCGTCTTCGCCGGCGTCGAGCTTGCCCGCCGGCAGCTCCCACAGGAACTGCCCGGCGGCATGGCGATACTGACGCTCGACCACGATCCAGGGATTCCGCTTGTCCTTGGAGCGATCCATGGCCAGAATGACCACGCTGCCGTTGTGGCGGATGACGTCGCGTTCGCTCTCGCGCCCGCCGGGCTCGATCAGCTTGTCATGGAGCACGCGGAAGAGCGGGCCCTGATAGACAACTTCGGAGCTGAGCATTTGCGCCGTCTCGGCTGTAGCCGCGGCCTTTACGCCTTTTGCAGCAAGCTTCTTCGCCTTTGGCTTGACAGTTTTCGACGCCTTGGTCTTTGCGGGGCCCGCCTGTCTTGCCGGGGCGGGCTTTGCTTGCCTGCGCGACGCGGCCTTCGCCTTTTCCGGCGCTTTCTTTGCTTTAGCGGCCTTTGCAATCCCAGCTTGGCCCGGCTTCGCAGCCTTCTCTTCGTTTGGCATCTCTCTCTCCTCAAAACACAGTCAGGAAAAGTATACGCACTGCGCGCCACCGGGCGGTGCTGCAACATGCCAGCTGCGAAGAAACCGGCCATTTCTTATCCACGGAAGGGTGCGAAGCAGTCATCTCGAAGGGGGATCGCAAGGCCGGAAGCTCGCTCGGAGCCCCTCGCTGGCCGCCAGCGCGCTCCAAGCTTCTCACTGCTTTTGCTCGCCTGGCGCGCGAATCCTGCTGGCCTCAAAGCTTACGATCTTCCACGCGCCTTGCGCATCCCGCACATAAACGCGGGTATAGCGGAAACTGCCGGAGAAATCGCCGTCCGCGCTCGTCCCCTTCACCTCGGCCATCGAGGTAACGACTGCCGTCGCTCCGTAAAAGCGCACCTTCCGGTCGGAGACATCGAGCGTCGTGATATGCGTCCGGCCGGCGCGTAGATTGGCCAGCGCCTGCTCCTTCGATTGCAGGGCGCCGGAGGCGGTGATGGCGATATAGTCTTCGGCCAGCAGGGAATCCATCGCCGCGGTGTTGCCGTTCAGCACGGCATTGCGCCAGAGTTCTTCAAGCTGGTCGATCTCGTGACGGCGTTCGTGCTTCTGCGTCACGGGCAATCCTGCATGGAGAGGAGTTGGCCAAACCGCCAGCAGGAGCACAGGAGCCAGCAGCGCCGCCATCGCCGTCCGGCGGTTCGCGCGAACAGAAGAGTTGGTCGAGGCACCCCGCATAGCCGTATCGGATACTAGCCCTCGATGGGCGAGGCGGTCAATCGATAACTGTCAAGGAGTTTTGAGCAAGCGCATCTCCGTCTCAGATTGCCCGCTCCTCAAAGAAAGCTAACCGCGCTCACACACCGGGACTTCCGCCGATTGGACGCTATTCCCCCTCAAACGACAGCGACCAGGTTCTCCACGCTCCGCTCCCGCATCTTCTGGTAGAGTCCCGCCACGGCGTGCTTCTTGAAGTGCTCCGACTCGCGATGCGCCGTCAGGGCCTTGGCGTCCACGTACTGCTCATAGATGAGAACCGTGTCGGGATCGTCCTCCAGCTGATGCGGAATGTAGCTCACGCATCCCGGTTCCTGGCGCGAGGCCGCCGCCAACTGACGCAGCGTCTCTGCCACATCCGCGCGATCTTCGGGAGCGAATCTCAGACGAACGATAAAGCTGACCATAGTATCCGTTTCTCTCTAGCCGGGGAGGCATGGCCCCCGAACCGCTCTCATGCAATTATTTCAATCCTGCGAATGAATCCGATCGAGAGCCTGGGCAAACTCCGGCAGCACCATCGTCTGGCCCCGGTCCGGCCCCGTCGATACCATCCCGATTCGCGCCCCGCTCTCCCGCTCCTGAAAGCGCAGATACTCACGCGCCGCCTCGGGCAGCTTGTCAAACTCCGTAATACCCTCGGTCGACTCCCGCCAACCCTTGAGCGTCGCATACCGCGGCTTGATCTGCTCCAGCCCATGTACATCGGCCGGAATCAGGTCCGTCACCTTCCCGTCGATCTCGTAGCCGATGCAGATGGGAATCTCGGCCATCTCGTCCAGAACGTCCAGCTTGGTAATCACCAGCCATTCGGCCCCATTCACCTGGTTCGAGTAGCGCAGCAGCGGAATGTCAAGCCAGCCGCAGCGCCGCGGCCGCCCGGTCACCGCTCCGTACTCGTTGCCGCGGGCCCGCAGATGGTCGCCCGCCGCATCGTGAATCTCGGTCGGGAACGGTCCCTCGCCCACCCGAGTCACATAAGCCTTGGTCACGCCGATCACCGTGCCAATCGCAGTCGGTCCCACCCCGGTGCCCGTTGCCGCCCCACCCGCCGTCGCCGACGAGGAGGTCACAAACGGATAGGTTCCATGGTCGATGTCCAGCATCGTCCCCTGCGCCCCCTCGAACATCACGCTTCCGCCTTCGGCCAGAATGGTGTTCAGCAGGCGCCCCGTATCGGTTACGAACGGCCTCACCTGCTCCGCCGCGGCCGCATACTCATCGAACATCTTCGCCGGGTCCAGCGGGTCGGTTCCGGTCCCAAACAGCGCCCGCGCAATCGCGTTCTTTTCCGCGCACGCGGCCTCGATGTGGGTCTTCAAGAGATCCGGCCGGAGCAGGTCCACCACCCGCAAGCCGCTCCGCGCCATCTTGTCCTCGTAGGCCGGCCCAATCCCGCGGCTGGTGGTGCCTATCTTCTTCCGCCCCGGCGCGCTTTCGGCCGCCAGTTCAATCATCCGGTGGTAGGGCAGGATCACCTGCGCCCGATTCGACACAAAAAGCTGCCCGTCCACATCCACGCCCAGCCCGCGCAGCTTGGCTACTTCCTTGAGGAAAGCAATTGGGTCCAGCACCACGCCGTTGCCGATGATGCCCTTGCACCCCGGCCGCAGCACTCCGCAGGGAATCAGTTGCAGAACAAACCTCTGCTCGCCGACGATGACCGTGTGCCCGGCGTTATGGCCTCCGGCGTACCGAGCCACGGCGCTAAACCGCTCGCTCAGCACGTCCACAATCTTCCCCTTGCCCTCGTCGCCCCACTGGGCGCCCAGCACCACCGCCGTCTTTGCTCGCATCTTGTCCTGTTTCCCTCAAACCGGTCTACTTAGTCAAAGAATTGCTCAACCCGGCGATCCATCAGCGCAAGCCGACACAGCCAAGGCCGCAAAAGAAAGGCGCAGACCACCGCGGCCTACGCCACCTTCGATGATAAACCCTGGACAGATTGACCGCGAATTCCTGTTAACCGACCGCCCTCCTCATCCGTTGTATGTGCAGAAGAGGCTGTACGCCCTTCTTCGGACGAGAGGAAATCTAAATGCAATTCCATCACCGCATCATGCCCTGGGTTCTTCGTGCCGTGGCAGCGCCTGCCCTGCTGTTTGCCACGCTTGCCGCCACACAAGCACAACCTGCCCGCCCGCCGGCGCCGTCACGGCCTGAGGCCCCGGCACAGGCGGCGATCGCCCCGGTCCCCACCGAAAAGGACTTGGCCGTTACCCAGGAAGAGCTTATCAAGTTGCTGCGCATGAGCCCGACTCTCACCAGCGTCGTGGCCCGCGATCCCTCCCTGCTTTCAAACCTGGACTATGTAAGCCGCAACAACCCCCAGTTGGCGCAGTTTCTTGCCTCGCACCCGGAGATTGCCCGCAATCCCGAGTTTTACCTCTTCACACATGTGGACGGACAAGGCGGGCGGCGGGATCAAGCGTTGCAGCGGGCGGTCTGGCCGGAGTTGGAGCAGCCGCAATGGCACGAGCAATCTGCCGCGGAGAGGTTCGCGAGCGACCTGCCGGGCTTGCTGGGCTTCGCGTGCTTCCTCGGAGCTCTCATCTGGCTGGTTCGCGTCTTCCTTGAGAACCGCCGTTGGGGCCGCATCTTCAAGCTGCAAAGCGAAGTGCATGGCAGGCTGATCGACAAGTTTAGTTCCAGCCAGGAACTGTCAGCCTACATGGAAACCGAGGCCGGCAAGCGCTTCCTTGAGGCCGCTCCCATTCCCGTCGGCTTTGAACAGGAACAACGCATGCCCAATGCCGTTGCGCGAGTGCTCACCCCGCTCCAGACCGGCATTGTCCTGGTTCTTCTTGGCGCGGGATTCTTGCTGCTCAGGCACGTGAGTCCCGAAGCTGGGACTCCGATGCTGATCTTAGGAACTGTCGCCTTCATGCCCGGCCTTGGGTTTATTATCTCCGCGGGGGTTGCCTGGGTGCTGGCAACGCGCCTCGGCCTGATGCCCGAGCCCCCCACTGCCGCCAACCGGCCTGCTTCGCTCTTTGACTCGCGGGAGCCGCAGTGAGCTGGAAGGGCTGTGAATGCGGTGAAGAAGCCTATGCCCTGGGAAAATGTCCTGCCGAACGTATTCGCCGGCGACGCGCCGCGGGTGGCGGAGCCGCCGATGGATAGCGACGCGTTCGCCGGCTTCTATGCGCGCTCTGCTCGTTCCCTCTGGGCATACCTGGCGCGGGCATCGGGCGATCCCGCGCTGGCTGACGATCTGATGCAGGAGAGCTATCTGCGCTACCTGTGCGCGATGCGGCCGGAGTTGCCAATTGCCGAAGGCGATGTCGCCGCCCGCCGTTACCTCTTCCGCATCGCAACCAACTTGCTGCGCGACCATTGGCGCCGCCCCAAGTCCAAATCGATCGAAGAGATTCCAGAAGAGTTCCTTTCCGCTGGCGCCAGCTCCGCTCAGGTTGGCTCGGCGGCCATGCTCACCCCGGCGCTGGCGCTCATGCGTCCCAGGGACCGGCAACTGCTTTGGCTGGCTCATGCCGAAGGCTACTCCCACCGCGAGATTGCCGAGATCACCGGACTCGCCAGCGCAAGTATCCGCCTGCTGCTCTTCCGTGCGCGGCGAAAGATCGCACGGCTGCTGCGCGAGCAGAGCACTCGATCGCAAGACCATCGGAGGGTACCATGACTTTCAGCCCCTGCTCCCGAGAGAAAGAGGTCGTGGAGCTGCTGGCACGCGGCCATTGGCCCCAGGCCTGCACCCCGGAACTGCGCGGCCATGTTGAAGTCTGCCGCGCCTGTGGCGATCTGGTCCTGGTCTCCCTGGCCTTCCAGAACGCCCGTGCCGAAGCTGCAAGCGTTACCACCCTCGGCTCTCCGGGCGCGCTCTGGTGGCGCGCTCAGCTGCGCCGCCGCAATGCCGCGGTTGAACGCGTTGGCAAGCCGTTGATAGGCGCGCAGATCTTCGCCCTGGTAGTCAATCTTCTGCTCGTTGCGGTTTTTCTCGTCTTCCAGGCGAGATCTGGCCTTCAGTGGCTGTCGCGGCTGGAACAGCTCCCGCAATCACGCACGCTTCACCTGGACGTTCTGTGGCCATCCGCACTTTTCAATTCCGGCTGGAACCTCATGGCGCTGATTCCCGCCCTTGCCACCCTGGCGTTGTTGAGCGGCGTAGCCGTCTACGTGGCCTCAGAAAAGCAGTAACGGCAACCGATGCCAGCTTGTCCGGTTCTGTTCCTTTGACACATCGGAACAATCTCCGAGAGGCTTGCCCTTACCTCTCAGCAATCCGGCTTACGGATGAGTCTGGCCGCCGGCGGCGATCTCCAGCCCATGCTTGAGAAGAGCCACGATGGCTTGCAGGCTCTCTTCGGCGCCGCGCCGGCTGCCGGGCAGGTTGACGATGAGCGTGCTCCCTTTCAGGCCGGCCACTCCCCGCGAAAGCCATGCCAAGGGATTGCGCCCCGCGCCATGAACGCGCATCGCCTCGGCCAGTCCGGGGGCTTCGCGATCGATCACCCGGCGCGTGGCCTCCGGCGTGCGGTCGCGGGGGCCCAGTCCGGTGCCGCCCACGGTCAGCACCAGGGCCGCGCCCTCCCCGCTCAACTGCTCCAGCGCAGCGGCAATCGCATCTTCGTCGTCCGGCACGAGCCCGGTTCGGATTTCGGCTCGCTCCCAGTGCCGCCCGAGCAGCGCCACCACGGCCGGACCCGCAGTGTCCGTGAGTACACCCTGCGAGCACCGGTCGGAGATAGTGAGGACGGCAAGCAGCATGAGGACGATTGTAGAACCCCGCCGCGCCGGACAGTCCACCGTTGGCCCGCGGGGAATGGATGGCGGCCCATCTGTGCCTTGTCTTGGCGAAGAGCGGGAAGCGGGATTACCAAATTCAACCGGCATGGCGCCGTACCTGGAAGTGTCCAAGTCCGCGCGCCCGTATGGTACGGCGGCTTCATGAGACGCTCGGCCGGTTGCATCTGCATCCGGGCCCGGATTGAACACCGGTTCCCGTTTCGCTCCCGCCGGCCGGAATTCGGTGATAGGTTAAGACAAGGCCTTGGCACGGCAATATCGATTGGCATCCCCTTTGGTAGAAACCAGGAGGCGTTACGGTGAAAGGAAGCGCGGACTTCAGGAGAAAACACACATTGCCGCGGTTGATTCTGGTGGTCAACGTCGCGTTGGATCGCGGCTTTGCCCCGAGAAGCATCTTTGCTTCTTGTGCCTTTGGCCGACCAGCTGGATCCGAGAAGAATAGGTTCTAGGAAGGCACTTGAAAGAGCACGATTCCCGATCTTTGCATCTCGGCGACTGCCCTCTCCAGTTCATTTCTGCATTTGGCGGTGAGGCGAATGCAGGGAACGGGTCGGGAGAGGCGACTGCGAGTACAGTGGCGCGAAGCCGCGAACACGATATGGGAGTTCCGGCCAAAGAGGCCAAGACAAACTTCAGGTAAACAGCTAGGCTTGTGGAACAAGGCCAATGCGCACGCGGCAAGTGAACTCCCCGGCTGGTTCCGGGAACGGAGCTGAAAGTGGATTGGAGAGTTAAGGGACTAACACAAAAGGGCTTAAGCTTGGTGCCCGGAGGCAGGAGGCTAAACACGCGGCTTCAGCACCTCTTGGGAGGTCTGCGGGATTTTGACGGCAACGTCACATGCAAAGTTGGCGATTGGGCTACAAGCATGGGCTACCTGTCCGACGTGAGTTTTCGCTTGCGCGGAACCCGGATCATGGAGGTTGGGACTGGCTGGTACCCAACGCTCCCGCTTTGCTTCTTCCTGGCGGGAGCGGGTTCGATAGCGACTTTCGATATCGTTCGACTGTTGGGCGAATCTGTAACTTTCCGGCTCCTGGCAAGCCTGGAAAAGCACGTTCCTGGGATCGCGAACCTCGCGGGAGAGAGCTCGACCGCGGTTCATGCAAGACTCGTGGATCTCCGCCGCTCCAAGAATCTTGGTGAACTGCTCATCGCGAGCAGCATTGAGTATTTCGCGCCAGCCGATGGGCGAGCAACCGGATTGGAGCCCAACTCAATCGATCTTGTCTACTCCAACAGCGTGCTTGAGCACGTTCCACGGGAAGTGATCCGCGGCCTGATGCAAGAAAGCTTTCGGGTGCTCAAGCCTGGTGGCTTGGCCATGCATAACGTCGGCTGCAACGATCACTATGCGTTCTTCGACAAGTCCATTTCCTTTGGCAATTTTCTTCAGTATGGAGAGCGAGAGTGGAGGCTTTGGAACAATCCGATCCAGTACCAGAACCGCCTGCGTGCTCCCGAGTTCGTGGAACTGGCAACAGCGGCAGGCTTCGACGTGATCAACAAGAGAACCCACGTTCGCCCCGGCACACTGGAGGCCCTGGCTAACATGCGCATCGCCCCTCAATTCGATCGTTTCTCCCGAGACGAACTCGCGGCAACAACGGTGGATTTCATTGGTCGAAAACCGGTGAATTAAGTGAAACCCGCTGAAGTCTTCCCTTCTGCTTGTGCGCCTGACTCTAACGATCACCCCCGATTGGGTTTGGAAGGACCGTCCAATTGCATTGTTTTTTGCGGCGCTGGTCGCGACTAAACGGAGGCAATACGGGGAGTCGGAACTTCCTCTTCGGTTATCCTGAAAATGGCTGCCATATCCAGTTAGACGGTTCACCATGGGCTTCGTTCTAAGCATTCTCTATTTCGTTACGTACTACCTCACGCCGGCCACGATCTTCGGGCCGCTGGCGGCCTTCCGCATCGAACTGGTTCTTGCGGTTCTGCTTTTGTTTTTTTCTCTGCCCAAGCTGATGGGATCTTTGATTACGAAGACGCAGCAGTCTCTGGCCTTGATTGGGTTGGCGTTCGCGGTATTGATGTCTATGCTCCTCGGGGCGCGTTGGGGGGCCGGCGGGGCCCTGCAGGCGTTTCTGACATTCATTCCGAACGCCTATGGGTACTTCATGGTGGGCCTCCACTGCAACTCGAAGAAGAAGTTGCACGTTCTCGTGTTGATGCTCCTCTTTGTCTGCCTGTTTGTGATTGCGAACGGGTGCATCGAATTGCGGCATGGAGGCCAGCAGAGCGTACATTATTTGCCAACCGAGGCATATGTCGAAAACTCAAATGCATGGCAGATCGAACACCCATATCTTCTCCCAAAGCCCAACGATTCGGAGGAGCCTAATCGCCTGAGAGGCCTAGGAAATATCAGCGATCCAAACGACTTTGGCCAGCTTACCATTTGCGCGATTCCGTTGATGTTCATCTTCTGGCGGCCTAAGAAAGGGCTCCTGAATTTCCTGCGCGTAGTCCTGCCGGTCGGCGCGTTGTTGTATGGCCTATATATGACGCACTCGCGAGGCGCCCTGCTAGCTTTGGTGGCCGTGGCTGTGGTGGCGGCGCGCCGGCGCGTGGGGACGCTGCCCGCGCTGGTGCTTGCGGGCGGACTCTTCGCGGCGGCAATGGCCCTTGACTTTACGGCTGGGCGGGGTATCACTGCCAGTGCGGGCGAAGACCGCACGGCTCTTTGGAACGAAAGCATGCAAGTACTGAAGTTTCATCCATTCTTTGGGGTTGGCTTGGGCAACCTCGGGGATTATACGGACGGTCATCACACAGCGCACAACTCGGTCGCGGTCTGCGCGGCGGAACTTGGCATGTTTGGGCTGTACTTCTGGTCTCTCTTTCTGCTTCCCACATTGAGAGATGTTCTGGCGGTCGCTTCGCCGGCCAAAGTGAGCGAAGGAGAGCCTGTCGCCGTCGAGGAAGGACTCTATCCGCAGCCGGCAAGTGAGGCTGACGCAGTCGACAAAGCGGAGATAAACCGCCTGGGGCGTTTGATGGTTTTGTCGCTCACGGGTTTTCTGGCTGCGGGGTGGTTTTTGTCTCGCGCGTTTGTGATGACGTTCTTTATGCTGGGCGGCATGGTCGAGGTGGTTTACCAGATGGCGCTGGACCGGGGGATGATTGCTCCCCGCTTGCGGCTGGGGCGCGCGGTGCCCTATGCGGGCATTCTCGCGATCGCGTTGGTGATCGTGCTGTACATCATGCTCCGGATTCTGAACATGATGCACTGATTCAAGCGGTCGAACAGCTTGGAGCACGATGCAAGGATGGCTCCGCGCTGACCGATTTCCGGGCGAGTTCACGTTTCGATTCAGCTGCAGCACGCCCAAACTTCGCGGCAAGCCGTTCTATCGACTGGCTCAACAGGCCGTGCAGGTTGCCCCGCACCGTTCGCAACCCTGGTCAATCCACAATCTGCCGCGGAGGATGGCGTCCAACGAGAACTCCAATTTGAAAGGACACCGGAAAGGAGCCACCCAAGGCTGCCTGCCACACCAGGACCGTTCCGGCCAACTTCTGGATTGGGAGAGACCGTGGGCCGTTTGGTCCGCGATTCGCACGCGGGCCGGCAAACGCGCCCACGCGGCCCAAGTGTATCGTTTCGATACAATGGTCCTGCCGGGAAGGACCTTATGCGCAAGACTTTCGAAGCCATCGCCCTGGGCGCGTTGGTATTCCTGTTTTGGATTTCTTACCAGGCCCTTTATGGCTCCGCCCAATTGCCAAAGCGGATTCCCACCCACTTCAACCTCGCCGGACAGCCCGACGGCTGGGGATCGTCCTCGTCGCTGATGCTGCTGCCTGTTGCGGCCGCGGGGCTGTATCTGCTGCTTACCCTCGGGGCGCTGCTTCCGGTCAGCTTCAAGGCCCCGATACGGATGACGGAGGAGAATCGTTCCTGCCTGGAGGCGCTCTCTCATCAGATGCTCGCCTGGCTCAAGATGTGCCTGGTCTGCCTCTTCGCCTGGATTCAGTGGTCCATTCTCGATGGCGTGCGGAAGGGCAGCTTCCACCTCTCCCGGGCGATGATCCCGTTGTTTCTCGTCGCTGTCTCCGGCGGCGTGGGCTGGCACATCATGGCCATGATCCGCGCGAGCCGACCCGGAACGTGCTCGTAACTCCGCTGCTGCCCCCGCCGATGTCGTCCGCCGCCCTGGGCGCAGCCCTAAGCGGCTCAAAACACCCAAAGGCTCGCCAGCAGCAGCAGGATGGCGGCAACGGTCACGGCCTGATAGGTCAGGTCGTCCGCCCTTCGCGAATGCGTTGTGCCTCCGGCGGGCGCCGGCATAGATGCGGATGCGGTTTGCGGGGAAGAAAGCACCATGGGCCTGCCTTTCCATGCCTTGCGGCAAAGGTACGAATGATGAGCGGTCGCGGTTCCGAGCGCGGTCAGATTCCCTGCACGCCATACACCCGCCGGGGAAACCCGAGATTCCGGCAACTGACTGCTTTTCCGGGCGCGGGAGAGAATTCTTGTCCTGAAAAGCAGATCGGCCAGGATTGAAAAAACTGCGCTCATCTACAAGAACGCCGGCGGCCTGCATATTCCTTCGGTAACGGGTGTAAAATCTCGCTCGTGAGCACTGGTTCCGATCTCGATCTCGTCTCCTCCCCTGAAGCGCGGGAGCGCAACTGGCTGCCGCCGGTCGTCGCCGCCGCAGTCGTGCTGATCGTAGCTGCCATTGCGGTGCTGATTCTGGAACACGGCAAGGGCCGGACCACGGTAACGCCCATCTCCGCCATTCCAGATCCATACGCGATCAGCCTGCCCATCACGGGCCTGGCCATGAGCGAGTCGGGCAACTTTGCCGGCGGCAAGGTCACTTACATCGACGGGCACATCGCCAATACGGGCCCCCGCATCGTAACTGGTATCACCGTGCAGGTTCTCTTTCGTACCTTTGCCCATGAAGTGGCGCAGAACGAGACCCAGCCGCTCAAGCTGATCCGCGTGAGAGAACCCTACGTCGATGTGGAGCCGGTCTCCGCCGCGCCG
>JBEKDH010000124.1:0-12029 GCA_050014455.1 Occallatibacter sp. | reverse complement strand
GATCTTCCGTTTGACCTGCCGGTCCGCTTTTGCCCATCGGCTTCGCGGTTTCAATCCCCACGGGCTGGATCAATGTGGCGCGGCCGGCAGCGCCGGGGCGGCTTCCGTAACCTTCAGAATTTGATCGGCATCCACATTCTCCAGCGTCTGCACAATTCCGCTGGGCCAGGTGATTTCGACCTTTTGAGCCTTTGCCTCCGCGCCCAGGCCGAAGTGCACCGGGCCCAGGCTAGACGAGGCATAGCAGACGCTCGAGGTCTGGTGGTTGTATTGCACGCCGGCCTTGGTCACCACCTTGATGCGCGCGCCGATGCCGTCACGATTGGACTTGACGCCGCGCAGGGCAATATCGAGCCAGTGGTTGTGGTTGGGACTGCGGTTCATCCACAACTCGGCATCGCGGTCCATGCTGGTCACGACAACATCGATGCGGCCATCGCCGTCGAAGTCGCCCAGCGCGCAACCCCGATGGCGCGCGGCAGTGGCCTCGGTGAAACCCGCTTCGCCGGTGAGCGCCTGCCACTTGCCGCTTGCGCCCAGATTGCGAAAAACCGCGTTCGGATTCTTGATGACGCTTCCGGGCGGCCCATGCCACGCCACGTGCCCTCCCGTCACGAACAGATCTTTCCAGCCGTCGTTGTCGAAGTCGTAAAGTGCCGGGCCAAAGCCCGACATGGGCACGCTTAGCGCGCGCATTCCGCTGGGCGTGGTCACCTCGACAAAATCGCCCTTGCCGGTGTTCAGGTAAATCGGAAACGTCTGCGTCTTGAGCGCTACATAGACGATGTCAGGATAACCGTCGTTGTTGAAGTCGCGAAAATCCGTTCCCATTCCCGAGATAAACGCGGAATCCTCCGCCAGCGAGACATTGGCCTGAAAGGCCACTTCCTCGAATTTGTTACCCAGGTTGTGGAAGAGAAAGTTATATTCCGAGTCATTGGTTACAAACAAGTCCGGCCTGCCGTCCAGATCGTAGTCGGCCATGGCCGCGCCCATGCCCTTGCCTACATGGTCGCGAATCCCCCATTCCTTCGAGGCATCCTTGAAAGTGCCGTCGCCCTGATTGATGAAAAGCTGGTCGGGCTGCCCTTTGTAGAAGCGGGGATGGCAATAGTCCGCGATGCCCTCGGCGACGCAAAGCGGCTGGTCTGAGTAACTCCATTGCAAATAATTGACCACGAACAGATCGAGCAGCCCGTCGTTGTTCACGTCCACCCATACAGCAGCAACCGACCACAGCGGGCCGTATTCCGGATCAATCGACTTATCCAGGCCGGCCTTCTTGGTAACATCCGTGAAGGTGCCGTCGCCGTTGTTATGGTAAAGCGTGTTTCCGTGAACGCCGGTGACGAAGAGATCCGGGAAGCCGTCGTTATCGTAATCTCCCACGGCGACGCCAATATCGAAGCCGGTTCCCAGCAGCCCGGCCTGCGCGGTTACATCGGTGAAGACTCCGTTGCCGTCGTTGCGATAGAGGCGGTTATAGTACTTGGGCGAGGATTTCTTCAGGGTCGCAAGGTCGGCGCCGTTGGTGAAGAAGATGTCGGGCCGGCCATCGCCGTTATAGTCGAAGACCGCGACGCCCCCGGCCATGGTCTCGGGAGCATTCCTCGCCGGGCTCTCGTTGCTGTCGAGGCGAAACGGGAGATTCTTGAGTTCGAACCGGATCGGCGAGGGAGGCGGCTGCTGGCCGGCCAAGGCAGCACCCATCGCTCCCGCGGCAAGAGCAACCGCCAATTGACTCAAGAAAGAGAATGGAGTTTTGCGCATGGAAGAAATGGGCTGGCGGCAAGCCATCCTTGCTGGATTGTACTCTTCCGACAGGCTCCGCCGGCTCTTAATCGGACGCTTGCCGGCGATCTGCTGCTTGAGCGGCCAAGCCACCCTCTGAGATCGGGCATTCCGCCCAGGAGGCGGAGAAATCCTGGGCGCCGCGAAAGCAGCAGAGGCAGCCGCCGCACTCCGTTGCGCGCCATCCGCCGCGCGCCATCAGGCCATGCGGAGCGCATCTTTGCCGTGGGCCATCGTTCCTCGGCTTTGCTACTATGAATAGACGCGATCCGCATTCCCGGAGATCTCCGGACCCCTCCTAAGGGAAAGTTCTGGGAACGGCTCCGGTCCTCGAATCCGGAACGCCCATAGGGGGATTCATGAGACGGAAACTTTTGCTGGCCTTGGCCGTCATGCTTGCCGTTGGAGCTGGCCTGACCGGGAAAGTAATCGCTGGGGGAAGCCCGGGCGGAGCCCCGGCGGCATTGGCATCCGCTGTAAACTCCGCGGTGATTCCGGCTTATCTCAGGCCGGTGCCGATGGATGCGGTTGACGCTGCTCCCAAGCCGGCGCTCATTATCGATTTGCCGGTGAGCGGCACCATCTATCCTCCCGAAATCATCCCTCCCCAGTTTGCCTGGCGTGACGACAACTCTCCTGCCACCGTCTGGCGCATCGAAATCGTCTTCGGCGGCCATGCGCATCCCATAAAGGCCTGGTCCAATGGCGAGAAGATGCAGCTCGCTCCGGTCGACTCCAGCCTGGTGGGCTATGTGCCGCCAACCTTGACCCCGGAGCAGGCCGCGGCGCACACCTGGCGGCCCGACGCCAGAACCTGGGAGGAGATCAAGAAGAACTCCGTCGAGACGCCCGCAACCCTGATCGTCAGCGGCTTTGCCAGCCAGAAGGACCGCGAGCCGTTCTCTCGCGCGCAGACAACCTTCGAAACCTCGAAAGATCCGGTTGGCGCGCCCATCTTCTATCGCGACGTCCCCTTGATTCCTCCGGACCTGGAGACCACGCAGCGCGGGGTCATCAAGCCTCTGCCCGATTCCGTGCTCCCCAAGATCAAATGGGTACTGCGCTATATCAACGAGCCACAAAGCAAGGTGATGATGACAAACCTGCCCACTTGCGGCAACTGCCACTCCTTTTCGCGCGATGGCAGAACCATGGGAATCGACGTGGACGGACCGGCGAACGACAAAGGACTCTACGCTCTGGTTCCCATCAAGAAAGTCAGCACCATCAGCAACGATTACCTGATTCACTGGAGCGCGTTTTCCGAGGAGCACTCGCAGAAGCGTTTCGGCTTCATGAGCCAGGTCTCTCCCGACGGCAAGTACGTCGTGAACTCCATCGATGTGCCCTACGCTCATGGTGTTCGCGTTCTTGACCGGCTCTACAACGGCTTTTATGCAAACTACGGCTTTGGCCAGGTCTTCTATCCCACCCGCGGCGTACTGGCCTGGTACAGCAAGGAGAGCGGCAAGCTGCAGCCGCTGCCAGGCGCCGACGATCCCAACTACGTCCAGACCTCGGCCTTCTGGAGCCCGGATGGAAAATGGCTGGTCTTCTCCCGCGCCGCCGCCAGAGATCCCTACCCGCCGGGATACAAGAGATCGATGTACGCCAACGATCCCAACGAGACGCAGATTCAATACGACCTCTACCGCATTCCCTTCAACGACGGCAAAGGCGGCACGCCGGAGAGAGTTGTGGGCGCTTCTGAGAACGGGATGAGCAATAACTTCCCCAAGGTATCGCCCGACGGCAAGTGGATCGTCTTTGTCCAGTGCAAGAACGGGCTGCTGATGCGCCCCGACAGCAAGCTGTACATCGTTCCCTTCGAGGGCGGTGTGGCGCGGCCGCTCGAATCGAATTTGCCGGTAATGAACTCCTGGCACACCTTTTCGCCCAACGGGCATTGGCTGGCCTTCTCCTCCAAGAGTCCATCCCTCTACACTCACCTTTACCTGACCCACATCGACGATCAGGGCCACGCCAGTCCGCCGGTTGTCGTGGAGGACGCCACCGCCTCCAACCGCGCCGTTAACATTCCCGAGTTCGTCAACCTTGGACCGGAGGGTCTGGATCACATCGAAACTCCGGCGATCGACTTCTACAGAGAATTCGACGCGGCTCAGCAATTGCAAGACAATCATCGCTACGCCGAAGCGGTTCCGGCCTGGAAGCTGGCGGCGGCGAAGGATCCTACCGACCCCCGCCCCTTCAACAATCTGGGAGTGGCATTGGCCGCGACCGGCAAGACCGCCGAGGCGATCGAAGAGTACAAAATATCTCTCTCGATGAACAACGACAGTTCGCAGACCCATAACAATCTGGGCAGCGCGCTGGCCGAAGCCGGCAAACTGGACGAGGCGCGGGCCGAGATTCAGAAGGCCATTGAGCTGAACCCCGACAACGGCTCGGCGCACATCAACCTGGGTCATATTCTCGAGGTAATGGGCGGTCATCGCGAGGACGCCATCGAGGAGCTGACCAAGGGAATCCAGTTGGCGCCCAAGTCATCCGACGGGCATAACATTTACGGCGTCATTCTGGCGCGCATGGGCAAGCTCGACGAGGCCATCGTCGAGCTCCAGAGCGCCGTCGACCTGGCTCCGCAGTCCCCTGAATGCCGGTACAACCTGGGGCGTGCTCTGGCGGCAAGCAACCGGTTTGCCGACGCCCTGCCTCAGCTTGAAGCGGCGGCCCATCTCTCCGGCGAGCGCGAGCCGGCGATCCTTCAGATGCTCGCAGCCATGTACTCGGAGAACGGACAGTATGCCAGGGCCGTGGATACGGCGCGCCATGCGCTCGATCTGGCGGTCCAGCAGCAGAACGATGCGCTGGCCGAACAACTAAGGGGAAACATCGCCCGCTACGAGCACCAGGCCCAGGCAGGGCCGGGCGCGGAGGGCGCTCCGCGGCCGTGATTGCCGCTCTGCGAGGCGCGAGCGGCTTGGAAGATTCGCGCCGAACTGGGCTGAATCAATGCTTTGCGGCTGGCGGCGCCGGAACGGCTTCCGTGACTTTCAGGATTCGATCGGCATCCACATTCTCCAGCGTCTGCACAATTCCGCTGGGCCAGGTAATCTCGACCTTGATGGCCTTTGATTCCCCACCCAGGCCGAAATGCACCGGACCCAGGCTCGACGAGGCGTAGCAAACGCTTGAGGTCTGGTGGTTGTATTGCACGCCGGCTTTGGTCACCACCTTGATGCGCGCGCCGATGCCGTCGCGATTGGACTTGACCCCGCGCAGGGCGATATCGAGCCAGTGGTTGTGGTTGGGGCTGCGGTTCATCCACAGCTCCGCATCCCGGTCCATGCTGGTCACGACAACATCGATGCGGCCGTCTCCATCGAAGTCGCCCAGCGCGCAGCCGCGATGGCGGCCGAGAGCCTGGGTGAAACCCGCTTCGCCGGTGAGCGCCTGCCATTTGCCGCTGGCCCCTAAATTACGAAAGACCGTGTTCGGCTCAATGAAGGTGCTGCCCGTGGGCCACGCCGCGGTCACGTGCCCGCGCGTGACGAACAGATCTTTCCAGCCGTCGTTGTCGAAGTCGTAGAGCGCGGCGCCAAAGCCGGACATGGGCAGGCTAAGAGCGCGCATTCCGCTGGGCGTGGTCACCTCGACAAAGTCGCCTTTGCCGGTGTTCAGATAGACGGGAAAAGTCTGGCTCTTGAGCGCGACATAGGCGATGTCAGGATAGCCGTCATTGTTGAAGTCGCGAAAGTCGGTTCCCATCCCGGAGATGAAGGCCGCATCCTCCGCCAGCGAGACATTGGCTTGAAAGGCCACTTCTTCGAACTTGTTACCCAGGTTATGGAAGAGGAAGTTATATTCCGAGTCGTTGGTCACAAACAGGTCCGGCCTGCCGTCCAGATCGTAGTCCGCCATGGCCACGCCCATGCCCTTGCCCACATGATCGCGAATGCCCCACTCCTTTGAGACATCCTTGAAAGTGCCGTCGCCTTGATTGATAAAGAGCTGGTTAGGCTGCCCCTTGTAATAGCGGGGATGGCAATACTCCGCCACGGTCTCCACCAGGCATTTCGGCTGGTCGGAGTACTCCCACTGCAGATAGTTGACGATGAACAGATCGAGCAGCCCGTCGTTGTTCACGTCCACCCAGGCAGCGGCAACGGACCACAAGGGGCCGTAATCGGGATCGATCGACTTATCCAGGCCGGCCTTCTTGGTGACATCCGTGAAGGTGCCGTCGCCGTTGTTGTGGTAGAGAGTATTGCCGTGAACGCCGGTGACAAACAGATCGGGAAAGCCGTCGTTATCGTAGTCGCCCACGGCTACTCCCACGTCGAAGCCGGTTCCCAGCAGCCCGGCCTGCGCGGTCACGTCCGTGAAGACTCCATTGCCGTCGTTGCGATAGAGGCGGTTGTAATACTTCGGCGAGGATTTTTTCAAAGTCGCAAGGTCGGCGCCATTGGTGAAGAAGATGTCGGGCCGGCCATCGCCGTTATAGTCGAAGACCGCAACGCCCCCGGCCATGGTCTCGGGCATGTTTCTGGCGGGGCTTTCATCCACTTCCAGGCGAAAGGGGAGATTCCTGAGCTCGAAGCGAATCGGTGAGGCGGGCTGCTCCTGGCCGAAGCCGGGAGTGCTCATCGCCAAGGCGAGAAGGGCCAGCGCCGGCGGAAACTGGAAGCAAGATAGCAGTGCGCGCATACCAAAAAAGAGGGGTGGCGGTGAGCCACCCCTCTTGAATTGTACTATCCCGATGTGAATCAGAAGTAGTACTTTGCGGCAAACTGCATCCAGCGGTATCCATACTTGTCGGCAGGAATGCCGGTGGTGGATGCATTGGAGTTGTAGACCAGGGCGGAGGTCGTGCTGACTCCGCTGTAGGTCAACTGGTTATCGGCGTTGCCGGCGATGCCGAACTGGCCGATCGGGTGGTTGAGCCAGTTGGTTGCGGAGAAGCGAAGCTCAAGCCTCTGAGCGTCCGTAACCTTGAATGCCTTGAAGATCGCCAGATCGCTGCCCCAGTAGTGCGGCGTGCGGATATAAGGCCAAACATACTGGCCCATCTGCCCGTAGAAGCCGGGGGTTGGCGGAAGCGGCGCTGCAAAGCAGCCTGGGTTGAAGTACTGGCCCTTCGAGAGGCCCTTTCTGGGATCGCAGGTGAGCACCGGCTGGAGGCCGTTCTCATACTGGTTGGTGCCGAACCATTCCGAAGTTCCGATGCCCTGTGTATACAGGCCGTCGGGCATTTGGAAGGTTTGCTGGATCACGCCAGCCGAATTCTTGATCTGGTTGTAAGTTGCGTTCATGTTGGGCGACGTGGTCTGGTAAGGTACGCCGTCCTGATAGGTGGTGTAGTTGGAGAGCTGCCAGCCGTTTACAATCTCGCCCAAAATGAAGTTGTCGTGAATCGGCTTGGGGAGCTTGTAGCTGCCACTGAAATTGAAGGCCTTGGTGTGGTCATATTCCAACGCCCCGTAATTGTTGTTCAGGTTGAAGGGATCGACCACCGGGCCGTTGCCGTTTCCATTGGAGGTGGAACCGTCGCGGGTGCCAAGAACCTTGCCGAAGGTGAAGTTGGTGAAGAGGTAGAGGTTGCCGGACTGCTTCTGCGCGGCAATCTGCACGGAGTTGTAGTTGGCGTGGCCGCCATGCGTCTGCAGCCAGATGTCCTGCTCATTGACCAACGGACGATAGTCGTTGGCGGTGAGGCCAGCGGGTCCCGCGGGGGCTCCCGGGGGCGGCACGGAGCAGTTGGCAATCTGGCATGGGGCCGGGTTTTCTAAGACGCCGGTCTTCGGATCGACATTGAAGAACGCGCCATAGGCGATCGGGTTGGCGTCCTGGATATGGCCATTGGCGCCGTTCAGCAACTGGTTGCGGCTCATGCTGCCCACATACGAAGCCTGAGCGACGGTATGGCTAGGCAGTGCCTGAGCAAAGCCGAAGCTCCATGTGTTGGCATAAGGAACCTTGTTGTCGCCTTCGACATCGGCCTTGAGGCCGCTGACGTCATTCTGGTTGAGGCCCTTGGGAGTTGTCCAGGTAATCTTGGACGTTCCGCCGCCGCCGCAGTTGATGGGGTTGAGCAGGCCCGCATAGGCATTGCAGAAGCCGTTGGAGGGTGCGCTCGTAGAGAAGTTGAAGGAACCCAGCGGTCCGCCCATGGCGCCGCCGGCATCGTTGTCGGAAACCTGATAGCGATAGGTTCCGAAGCCGCCGCGGATGACGGTTTTGCCGGTGCCCGTAACGTCGTAAGCGAAGCCGACGCGCGGATCCCAGAGGAACAACTGGCTTGCCCATCCGGAGTTAGGTATCTTCGAATCGAGCGCGTGCCAGAGCAGACCGGTGTTGGCCGGCGGGTTGGGTCCGTTGTTGTAGGAAGCCAGATCCCAAACCTGCGTTCCGCCCAGCTTGTCGTACCACTGACCTTCGTGGTCCGCGCGGAGGCCCAGGTTGACGGTCATCTTCGGCGTGGCCTTCCAGGAGTCCTGCGCCCAGATGGACCACTGATGCCAAAGCTCGTCCGGCACCGGATCGCTGTTCTGTTCGTTGTAGTCGTAGGCGCGGCCCATCAAACGATCGAGGGTCAGGTTGTAGGTACCGGAGGCGCCCCAGGTCTCAAAGTCGTAGTTGCCGTTGGTGTCGTTGCCGGCGGACTGGAGGTTTTCTTCGGTATCCCAATAGAAGCCGGCCTTGATGGAGTGGGTCTTGACGATCTTGGTGAAGTTGTCGGTGATGGACGGAGCCTTGGCGGTCTTGCCGAAGCTGTTGGCGCCGTAAATGCCACCGTAGAACGAGAACTCGTCGATCTCAGAGAGGCCGGAGTCCCATCCGCCGGTCATGTTGGGAATCTGCGGGCTTGCCGTGCCGCCCGCGAAGATGGTCGCCGACGGGAAGCCAACCGTGGAGCGCAACGAAGCCGAAGGCTTGGCTTGGCTGCAGTCGTTGATGAACTTCACATACGAGTAAACGAACTCGTTGGTGGTGGATGCATTGAACACGTGGGTGAAGTTGACCAGATAGAGATTCGCGGTTTCCTTTCCGGACGGCTGGCCGGGATACGGAATGGTCCATTCCGGCGCCCACCAGATCGACAGCGGATGGTTGTCGGTCTCAGACTGGTACGCGTACGAACCCCAGATCTTGTTGTTGTCGTTGAACGCGTAGGTGACCTTGCCGGTGACTTCATAGCGGTCGGTCGGGGTCACGGGCGAGTAGTAGTAGTTGTTGTAGCCGTTGCCAGAGTTGGGAGTCTGGTTCGGCGCCGGGTTGAGGTTGTTCATGGCGACGCCGGCGGGGTCGAAGTATGCCTTCAGGTTGGGAACCGTGCCTGTGCCGTAACCGCCCCATGGAGAGGTGGCCGCATTGCAACCCTGCCAGCCGTCGTCGGTATTGCA
This sequence comes from Occallatibacter sp., assembly GCA_050014455.1. Lineage (GTDB taxonomy): Bacteria > Acidobacteriota > Terriglobia > Terriglobales > Acidobacteriaceae > Telmatobacter. Next base: position 2,871 of record JBEKDH010000124.1, on the reverse strand, counting down.
AGGCAGAGCGTAAACGGCAGAGTAGGTGCCGTTTCCATTGGCCGGGTTATACATGGCCAGCGGAATGCCGGCATTGTTGAAGTTGCCGTTGTCCTGGTCCGCCGTGGGAACGTTCATTTCCACCGGCGAGTTGTAGGGGTGCTGCCACATCTTCTCGTAGCCAACCCAGAAGAAGAGCTTGTCCTTGGACTTGTTGAAGCCCGGGAAGAAGATCGGGCCGCCCACGTTGCCGCCAAGGTAGTAGTAGTACGACGGCGAAATGGTGGACGGCTGGTTGTTCGCGATCTCCTGGTTCTTGTTGTACCAGTCGTTGGCGAAGCCGGCCGCGCTGTTGCGGGAGTAAAAATAGCCTTCGCCGTGGAACTTCTGTCCGCCGCTCTTGCTGAAGGCCTCGAGAATTGCGGGGCCCTTGGCGTATTCAGCGCCATAGGAGGCCGAAAGGAACTTGACGCTCTCGGTCATGTCCTGGTTGATGTTGGCAATCTGTGTTCCGGCGTTGCCCGGATCGAGCAGGTTGGCGCCGTCCAGAATTTCAGCCGTGGAGCCGTAGGGCTGGGTGCCGTTGGCCGAGAAGTTTCCGGCCGGGCCGTTGTTGGTTCCGGTGGTCATGCTGTTGAACCCGGAGCCTGCGTTGCCGCCGTTGTTGAAGGTGATGCCAGGCATCATCTTGATCAATTCGCCGGCGTCGCGCCCGGTCAGAATGGCCGAGTCGACCAGTTCGTTATTGAGCGTTTGGCTGATTTCAGCCGTATCCACCGGTACTTCGGCATTCGCGCCGGAGATCACAGTGACGGCAGTGACGTCGGAACTGATCTTCAGGTGAATGTTGGGCAGCGTGCGGGAGTCGCCGGGGTTCAGAAGAACGCCGGTTTCCTTCCAGGACGCAAAGCCCTTGGCGGAGACGGTGACGGTGTAGGTGCCAGGATAGAGAGCAGTCACGGAGAAGAACCCGGAACTGTCGGCCTTCGTGTCGCGAAGGTCGCCCGTGGCGTCGTTCTTGACCAGAACTGCGGCGCCCGGAATGCGGGCGTCTGTCTGATCGTTAACGGTGCCGTTTATGGTGGCGGTCAGGTTGGTTTGCGCATTGGCAATGGTAAACGACAGAGCCAGGACTGGGATGAGCAGCCATGGAATCCGCCGACACCAATTTGACGCCGAGCGTGAACTCGACGCCTTCCTGTTGCTTAAAAGCATTTTTGTTGCCTCCTGAATGCGTTCTTGTTGTGACCCGACCAGCCTGATACACTCCGGCTGCCCGGGCTATTCGTGCCAAGGTACTGCTATTGTGAATCCCAGTACCAATAGCACATGGAATATACCCCGCGCAAGTACTTTTTTGGGGGATGAAGCACACCATTGCAACAGGGCCGCGGAGCCGCCACGCGCGTCTTGGCTATCCCCTTATATTTCATACATGTACACACGCTGTAACGGTTCGGCATCCGCGCCGGTACGCGAATGTTCGGCTTGAACCTTTCTCGCGTTTGCAGCGGGGCTGAATTCCGCTAAGCCCGCAACTAAAACGCTTTGGCGCCGGAGGGGGAGGCTGGACGAAGCGGGCCGCCGCAAGACTGGCGCGGGCCGGGAGCCTGCGCGCAGCGGAAATCAGGCCGGTGAAAACGGCCGCCCCGGAACGATTCCGTGGCCTTCGCGGATGGTGAGCAGGCGATTGGCGGCCTGGGAGGGGAATTTCTCTACAGCGCCCGAGGGCCAAAGCACCTCAATATCGGCGCTGGTTTCGGCGCCCAGGCCAAAGTGCAGGCGCGGGTCGTTTGAGGAGACGTAGCTGGACTGGCTGAGGACCACCTGAGCCTGCACCTTGCCCCCATAGCGCACCAGGACGCTGGCCCCAATGGCGCTGCGGTTGCTCTTGGTCCCTTCCAGCCGCAGCTTCAGCCAATGGTTCTCCTTGGGAGCGTCGTTGCGCAGCAGGGACGGCGGTTCATGCTGGTTCATGATGACGATGTCCAGGTCGCCGTCATTGTCAAAATCCCCGAATGCGCAGCCGCGGCTGACGTGACGCGCACTGATGGCCGGACCCGCTTCGTCTCCCATGCGGGCAAAGGTGCCATCGCCGCGATTGCGGAAGAGCACGCGCGGGCCCTTGTAAGGAAACTTCGGGTTGACCCGCTCGATCTCGGGGTAGATGTTTCCGGTGACCCAGAAGATGTCGGGGTGGCCATCGTTGTCGAGATCGACGATGCCGGCGCCCCAGCCGAGGTTCTGGCGCGCTGTGGCGAGACCGGCGATCTGTGCCTGGTCTTCAAACTCGCCCTTGCCCAGGTTGTGATAGAGACCGGGGGGCTGAAGCTGGAAGTGCGTCTTGAGAATGTCGAGGCGGCCCTCCAGCTTGTAGTCGCCCAGCGCGAGCCCCATCCCGGCCATCTCCTCGCCCTCGGGACTGATGGCTACGCCGCGCATCAAGCCGTCTTCGCGGAAGGTGCCATCGTGGTTGTTCAGCAGCAGCAGGCTGGGAGTGGTGTCGCAGGCCACAAAGAGATCGGGCCAGCCATCCTCGTCGGCGTCGAATGAAACCGCTGTCAGCCCGTACGATCCGCGGAACGACAGGATTCCCGACTCCTTGGAGACATCGGTAAAGGTGCCGTCGCCGTTGTTCCGGTACAAGGCGTGGAATGGCGCCTTGAGGCCCTTGGGCCCGCAGGCCACGGGAACGTTCTCATAGTTACAGGTGGGGATATCGAGCGATGGCTTGGCGAGGGTGGCCAGATCGATATCGACATAGTTGGAGACGAAGAGATCGAGATGCCCATCGCGGTTGTAGTCGAAGAAGGTGCAGCCGCTTCCATAGCGTATCCCCGGCTGCAGGAGCCCGGCCTTGGCCGTAACATCGGCGAAGGTTCCGTCGCCGTT
>JBEKDH010000123.1:0-12120 GCA_050014455.1 Occallatibacter sp. | reverse complement strand
ATATGTGCGTCCAGCGGTTCAAACTGCGCCGGCTTATAAGGAGCTTCCACAGCCGGCCGCAAGTGAATCGAATACCTGGCAGACGGCGCAACCGAACGATGGCGCCCATCGAGGAAGGTGGTGGAAGGCATTCAACGATCCCCAGTTGGATGAACTGGAAGAGAAGGCGAGTCTCTCCAACCAGCAGATCGTGGCCGCGGCGGACAACTTCCTTGCGGCGCGAGCCTTGGTCAGGCAAGCTCGATCCCAGTACCTTCCGACTCTCGCCACCAACCCGAGCGTCGTCCGGTCGCGCCCGTCGCCCGCGCAGTTCAGCGGACTGCTGGCGAGTAGCTCTTCATCCTCCGGAATAGCGGTCCAATCGTATACCGACTATTCGCTGCCTTTCGACGCCTCATGGGAGCCTGATTTCTGGGGGCGCGTCAGGAGCATTGTGAAGGCGAGTAGCTACGCCGCGCAGGCCAGCGCCGCCGATCTTGAAAACGTCCGCCTGAGCATACAGGCGGAGCTTGCCGTCGATTACTATGAGCTTCGCGCGCAGGATTCCATGAAGGAGCTGTTCGATTCCACGGTCGTCGCCTACCAGGAGACGCTGGATCTAACTCGCAGCCAATACATGGCCGGCCTAAGCTCCGATGAAGCGGTTGCGCAAGCCGAGGCTCAACTCAAGGCGGCACAGGCGCAGGATACAAACCTGGGAGTCCTGCGCGCCCAGTATGAGCACGTGATCGCCGTTCTGATTGGTCAATCCCCATCGGCATTCTCACTGCCGGCGAACGATTCTGAAGCAGGAATCCCCGCGATTCCGGTGGGGATTCCGTCGGAGCTTCTCGAACGCCGCCCGGACATTGCCTCCGCGGAGCGGGCGGTTGCACAGGCGAATGCGGAGATCGGAGTGGCCAAAGCCGCCTACTTCCCGTCTGTCCTGCTGAGCGCCGCGGGAGGTTTCGGAAATTCGTCGGTATCGAGCTGGTTGACTTGGCCAAGCCGCTTCTGGTCGGTTGGTCCGAGCGTTGCCGAGACGATCTTCGATGCGGGTCTCCGCAAAGCTTCCGTGCAGCAATATCGCGCGACCTATGACCAAACCGTAGCTAACTACCAGCAGACCGTACTCACGGCGTTTCAACAGGTCGAGGACAATCTAGCATCGTTGAGAATCCTGCGGCAGGATATCGATGAGCAGAACGCGGCAACAGAAGCGGCCGCGAGGGCCCGTCACGAAGCGACCGTCCGGTACAAGGCGGGACTCGATCCCTACCTGAACGTAATCGCGGCCCAGACTGCTCTTCTGAACGATCAGCAGACGGCTGTCACGTATCGAATGGAGCGAATGGTAGCGGAGATCCAACTCATGAAGGCGCTTGGAGGCGGATGGGACGCCTCACAACTGCCATCCTCCAGGAATATGGAAAAAGGACAGTGATGAAATTCAGTGTGCTGGCGCTTGACTACGATGGGACCATCGCACGCGACGGCGTGCTGGACCCCGAGGTCAAGGCCGCAATCATGGAGGTGCGCGCGCGCGGGATTGTTACCGTTCTGGTTACGGGCCGCATTCTTGCCGACCTGAAGCAGGCTGCGGGAGGGCTCGAGTTTGTCGACGCGGTCGTAGCGGAGAATGGCGCAGTGCTCGCATTCCCGAACGGTCACACCAGACTGATCGGGCAACTCCCCCCTCAGGTCTTTCTCGACGAACTCCGCCGCCGGGCGATTGAATTCAGACTGGGCCAGTGCATCGTGGATACGGATGCCGGTTCGGCGCAGCAGATACTGGAACTTATCAGGCAGCTCGAGTTGCCGCTGGTGCTGTTGTTCAACCACAGCCGGCTCATGGTTCTTCCGCAGGCGATCAGCAAGGGTACCGGCTTGCGGGAGGCGCTGAACGCATTTCGTCTCTCGGCCCACAACGCAATTGGAATTGGGGACGCAGAGAATGACCATGACCTACTCGAAGTTTGCGAGGTTGGCGTCGCCGTGAGCTGGGGTAGCACGGCGCTTCAGAAGAAGGCGGACGAAGTTCTAATTGGTGACGGTCCGTGCGCTGTGGCCGGATACATCCGGCGGGCTGCGCAAGAGATGAGGTTGGCTCGGGATCGCAACGGCCGCCATCGAATCACCTTTGGCACGGAAAAGAATGGAGCCCCGCTCACAGTAGCTATCCAGGGACGCAACATTCTGGTTGTCGGTGAGCCGGAATCCGGCAAGTCCTGGGCCACCGGGTTGGCATGCGAACAGATGATCCTCCAAGGCTATAGTGTCTGCGTGATCGATCCCGAAGGCGATTACGGCTCGCTGGAATCCCTGCCCGGCGTGGTGGTATTGGGACGCGCCGATCCGCTGCCCGACATACCCGACGTGGCTCGCGCTCTCCGGCACTTCGACCTGAGCGTTGTCGTCGACTTATCCCGCGCACCATACGAAGAAAAGGTGCGTTATCTCCAGGAACTACTGCCGATGCTGGTTGCTCTCCGGCAAACCACCGGCTTGCCGCATAGGATAGTCGTGGATGAGGCACATTACTTCCTTCATCAGCTCAACGTGAAGGAACTGCTGGATTTTGAGTTAGGAGCATACACAGTCGTCACCTATCGTCCGTCCGACCTGCCTCCCGATCTTCTTAAAGGCATTGAAGTGGTCGTTGCCAAACGCTTGACGCAACCGCAAGAGGTGCGGGCGTTGCTCACGATGATGAAGGACAGAAAGGTCGAGCCCCAATGGACAGCCACTCTGGAAAAGCTCGCCAACAACGAAGGCGCTCTCTTGCCTGGGAGCGAGGAGGCTGAGGATAAACTGCGGCAGTTCAAGCTATTGCCTCGATTGACGGAGCATGTGCGGCACAAGACGAAGTACTTCGATCTCCAACTGGGCCCAGGCGGGGAATTCGTATTTACGGATCACGGAAGAACGATTGGGCAGCCTGCCCGATCGTTGAAAGAGTTTGTATTCCTGCTGAGGAGCATGCCACCTACTTCTCTGGGCGAACATGCACGCCGGGGGGATTTCTCTCGATGGATTGCGGATGTGTTCCACGATCATCGCCTGGCTTCCGACGTTCGAAGAATCGAACAGCGGTATAGACTCGGCGATCTGGGCGATGTACGTGAATCGATGGCGGCGCTCATCCAGGAGCGCTACAGCTTCTCGTCCGACATGGCATTGTGATCTCCGAACCGGCGTCTGGCCAATGACTCATAACTTCTTGGCAAGCTCGCGCTCCTTGCGGCGCTTCCTGGCCCGATACCACAGGAAGTAGACCAGTGCGCCGATGCCAGTCATCACTCCTATCGCGATCAGGAGATACACGAGCGACCGGTAGTTCCGCGAGAAGAAGCCGATCATTTGGTGGCCATAGATCCTGCCCAGCCAAGCCTCGGCAAAAAAGCGCGCGGCCCGCCCCGCGATCAGCGCAGGCAGGAACTTCTTGCGTGGATACTGCATTACTCCGGCTGTCAGCAGGACTGTTGTGAAAGGAAACGGCGGCGGGAGAAGAGCGCCGGCCAGCACTGTGATGCTTCCAAATTTCTCGAAGGCTTTGTAAATGAGCCCGGCGCGCGCCTTCCCCACTTTTCTTTCAAGTGTTTGCTGGCCGCCTTTTTTCGAGAGCCGGTAGGTAAGATAGCCGCCAAGCACTTCCCCGAGCGTGGTCATGAAGGCGTAATAGGCCCACCATTCGGGGCGGTGCGCCGCAAGCAGGATGACGCATACATCCGCGCTTCCCGGCGGAGCAGAGACAAAAGGGGTATTGTCAGAGAGACCGAGCAAGATCAGCCCAGGCCCGCCCAGGCCGTGGATCCATTTCCACACCGAGTCCGACACCACAAGATGAGAGAGGAAGGTCACGGGGAGATGATACTCATTTTCCGAAGAAATAAACCGTGACCGGGCACACGTCTACCACTTAGGGAAGCTTCGTGTGCCCAGCCTACGATTAATCCCGGCTTCAAATGAAATCCGCCAGCCAATGGCCAATGCTGCAATGCCTGTCAGCTCACGCGGTCACAGGCAAAGGCGCTTTCCTTCGGAGCCAGCGCTAGTTTATCCGGCCGACACGCAATCGCTAAGCTGCCGCGCTGGTGAGATAGTTGAGCCGGATCAGGTTTTTCACCTTCGAAACGCCAGGCGCCGCCCAGGCCACATGCTCTGCCTCTTCGCGCTCTGCCCAGGATCGTACAGTGCCCGTCAGAGTCACGGTTCCATGATCGACCTGCGCGTTGATAGAGCGTGCGTCCAACATGGCGCTGCGCTGGAAGGCGGCGTCGATCTTGGTCTTCACTGCCATGGGTGTTACAGCCGGAGTAACGTCGATTTCGTTTGAAATCCCCTTGACTCCAATCAGGCCGCGCACAGCCAGTTCGGCGTTCGACCTCTGATACTCCGAGTCGACCTTTCCCTGCAGAGTTAGCCACCCGCGCTCCACTACGACCTTGACGCGGCCGGCCGGTATTGAAACGGTCCACTGCAAGGCGCTTTCGGCTGCCCGCGCGATCTCCGCGTCGGTCCGCTCGGTGGAATTCGGCAGCTCCACTTCGAGTTCCTCTGCCAGGGCATTCACGCCGAATACCCGCTTGGCTGCCCGCTCCGCTGCCCATTTCTCAAAATAGCTGTCCACGGTGCCGGTCAAAGTTACCACACCGTCCTTGACGGCCACCCCGATCTTTGTAGCATGAGTAAGACCGGGCTCCCATTTGAGTTCGTCCTGCACACTTCTTTGCACATCCGAGTCGTTCATCGTTCCATTCCTCCTTCTTGGTGGTCCAGTGGGTTCGTTTCACGTTCCATCCGGCGGTGCGAAAACCTGCAACGCGGCGTTCGGTGCGTTCTTTCGCCGCTTCGGCGGCGACACATTCCTCGCCGGCAATCCAGCCTACGACTTGGTCTCGCTCAGCTTGTCCGGCTCGGCCTTCGGCAAGCTCAGTTCCAGCACTCCATCCTTCACTGAGCTTTTCGTCTTCTTCGCAACAACTGCGGCGGGAAGGTCCACGGTACGCAGAATCCGATCCGAGCAGGCTTCGGCGTAGATGGTTTTCTTGCCGTTGGATTGCTTTGTTGTTTCCCGTTTGCCGGCAATCGTCACGCGGCGCGGTTCCACGTCGATCTGCAAGTCCTTCTCCTTGAAGCCCGGCACATCCGCGCGAACGGTAAAGGCCCCGGGCGATTCAGAGACTTCAATGTGCAGGGGATGGAAGAACTCCGCTTCGGCCCTGAGCCAATTGTCCAGGTCGTGACCGGCATGCCCTCCGTTTCCCTCGAAAACCTCAAAGGCGCGACTGGCAATAAGATCATGGAGATCGGGTACATTTTCAATGAGCTGAGGGAATTCGTCTTCTTCGAAGACTATTTCCGGTTCGGGTAGAATCGCTATTGCTGATGCGGGCATCTTTTCCTCCTTGGCCCATTGAAGGGCTTGAGCGTTGTCTGCGAAACCAGCTTGAATGGCCGGCTCCGCTGTGACGAAGACAGTTCCTAAGCTCTCTTGGCCGGGTTACTGTGCTCCATTTGCGCGGTTTCAAATTCGCACTTCCTGCGCAGTCAACCTAGTCCGGTTGACAGGTGCATCCGCTTTGTCAATTCGCGGGTCATCGAAAGGTACTGTCGGCATTCAGCCAAAAATGGCGGTCTGTTCAGGCCACATCCTGTCAAATAGCAATGCGCATGCCATATCTAACCTGTTGAAAACGTATTTGCTGGCCAATCCGGTGATCGCGATTCCCTCGTGAATTCGCGATCTTCGCGAAGAATTGACTGCTCCATGCAAGAAGGGTCTGATGGGGTAAAGAACTACGGTGCGGTGTCGACCGAAGCCCTTCTGGGGTTGTCACGAATTTCGCGGATTTGCGAAGAGTTTGCGATTCAGCAATGAAAACGCCCTAGCGATTTCAATCGCTTGCCGATTGGCGGGTGAAGTGCAGTGAAGAATGGTGCAAGACAAATCTCTTCTTGAAAGATTTACCAATCGAAAATCGCGCCTTTCCCGAAGATGCCTTGCAGCAAGAATCCCGGAAACACGGCTTCTCGCTATGCGGCAAATTGCGGACTCTGACAGGGAGAGACTGCGGCGGCAGCCGGTTTTCTAAGACGCGGAAGTGAGTTAGGAGAGGACAATGAATCCGGCTATGCTTCACGTGCTTTCGATCGGGCCTGCGGAGCGGTGCAACACAGTCCGCAATACGTTCTTGCAGCGTGGCAGTTTCCGGCTCTCAGTGGCGATGAGCTATCGCGAGTTGTTCGATATTCCAAGGCAGGAGAGCTTTGAGGTTGCGATCATTCACCAATTACCATCCCTGCGCGAGTTCAGCGAATCCAGCGCATATGTTCGCCGGACCTGGCCCTGCGCGAAGATTGTGGTGATTTGTGCGGATGCTGAAGTTCTGGACGATCCTTTGTACGACGACTGGGTTGCTCCCAATCATTCTCCGGATGTGCTGATGGCTACCATTGAGCGGCTCACTGTTTGCGGCGGGAAGAGGAGACAAAGAGCGCTGAGGCATCAGCAAGCGGCTTACCAAGATTTCCCATATTCAAAGGAGCGGCGCCAGGCCGTAGAGAGATAGACAATGGCCACTGTCGAGGCTCGCAAGGTCATTGTTGCCCCCGCAGATGCCAAGGCAACAAACGCGCATTATTCGTGGGAGAGGAGGGCTCATTATGAACATCATCCAGGATGCAGCGACCATGCACAAATGCGCTAACGAGCCGTGTGAGTGCCTGGTTCCGCTTACGGAGGAGTATTGCAGCGCCTACTGTTCAGACGCTGACGACGTAGATGGAACAGATCTGATTTGCGACTGCGGGCACGACAGTTGCGCGCTCAATGAACGCCTGGATTATCCACAGCTGCTAACGACGGAGAAGGCATTGCGGGAATCGGCAAGGCGGCCGGATCGCTCCGCTGGACTGCCCCAGGGCAAATCGCGGAGTTTCGCAAATTAGCGAAGGAATCGCGACCTGTGATTCTTCCGCTCAAGCGTTTTCAAGGGTTTAAGTGTGGCCTTCGCATTGCAGTGAGACAGGATGTAGTTTTCAACAACTGTCATTCGGTAAACCCGATACGACACACGAGGAGAAATGGCATGAGCATCGAAACGATGGAAGTAAATGCAACAAAGCACGCAATCCACGACAAGCTTGAATCCCAGATCAAGACCGCTGAGGCAGAGCTTGCCACATTGAAAGCACGGGCCACGGCCGCGAAGGCCAACGCCGAAATCAAGGCTATCGCAGAACTGGCGGTGCAAAAGGCGGAGATCCACCAAAAGCTGCAGGAGTTGAAGAATTTGGGCACGGACCGTTGGGAGCAGGCGAAAGCCGATCTCGTTCTCCGGATCGCGGCCTTCGAGAATGCGGTCAAGGGAATCGAAGCGAAGGTGAAGGCACACCGAAACACGTAGGCGCCGGAGTCTCCGCGTCATGAGAGCTGGTCGTCTGCCGTGTTGGCCGCACAGGGCGAGGACATGTACGTAACTCTTTCGAGCCGGGATGGTCCTCGCCCGCGCGGCGGGTTGGAGAACAGGGAGCTCACGTTGAGTTCCCACACGAATGGGAGGCCGTGTACGCCTCTCATCTCACGAACAAAAATGAGGAGAAAAGTCATGGCACACAGTACAACAAGCATTTTCAAGGAAGTTACAGGGGCATCCACAGGATGGGCGGTCGTAATGATCCTTCTGGGAGTGGTGGCATTCGTCCTTCCCCTTGCATCGGGCATCGCGGTCTCCGAACTGGTTGCCTGGATCATCGTCTTCGGAGGATTGGCATACCTGGCATCGGCATTCGCAGGCCGGAATGCTGGAGCCTTCATCTGGCGAATGCTGATAGGGATCGTCTACGTTGGCGGCGGCGGCTATCTGGCATTCCATTCTGGAATTGCATTGGAGTCGCTCACACTCGCAATGGCGGTGATCTTCGTGCTGGAGGGTGCGCTGGAGATTGCCATGTTCTTCCAGTTCCGCCGCTTTTCAGGCTCTGGATGGGTTCTCTTTGACGCCATCGTCACGCTCCTGCTGGCATACCTGATTCTGCGTCCCTGGCCGGCGAGTTCAACATGGGCCATCGGAATCATCCTGGGCATCAACCTCATCCTTAGCGGCTTCATCGTGCTGATGTATTCGCTAGTAGCGCGCAGAGCCCTGGAGGCGCTTTGATCCTCACCCGCGCGGTGGGTTTGCAGACCACGGCGCTAACGGTTGACTCGCCATCAAGAAAAAGGCTGCACGTGCCTCTTATGGGACAAAACAGCAATGAGGAGGAACCATCATGGAACATCGCACTACAAACGCATTCAAGGAAATAACGGGGGCATCCGCGGCATGGGCGCTCATCATGATCGTCCTGGGATTGCTGGCTGTATTCATTCCCATTGCGGCGGGTATCGGCATCGCTCTTCTGGTCTCGTGGATTATCGTGTGGGGCGGCTTCACCTACATTGCATTTGCGTTCTCCGGCCGGGACGCCGGGGCTTTTGCCTGGCGATTGGCGATCGGGATCGTCTACGTTGCCGGCGGCGGCTATCTGCTGTTTCACCCGCAAATCGCCCTGGCGTCCCTCACCCTGGCCATGGCGGTGCTCTTCCTCGTGGAAGGCGTGGTCGAGACTGCCATGTTTTTCCAGTTCCGCGGCGGCGCGGGGTCGGCATGGATTCTCGTTGACGCCATCGCCACGCTTCTTCTGGCATACCTGATCTGGCGCCCGTGGCCGTCCAGCTCGGCGTGGGCCATCGGAACGATCCTGGGTATCAACCTTATTCTCAGCGGCCTCACCTGGGTCATGTGCTCATTAGCGGCCCGCAAAGGACTGGAGGCGATGAGCCGATGAGCGGGAATCTTCTCATGCTCGCATTTGAGCTGCAACTCTGCCTGATTGCGGCCGCAACGCTCGCCAATTTGAAGAACGAGCAGAAGGCGGCTGCGGTTCAACGCGATGGAAGAAGGCCGGTTGCAATGCTGGACCGCATCCGATGTGCGGCGCCCAGGCAATGCTACTCGTGCAATTCCAAGCTTACGAACTGAAAGGAACGGGATCATGGACTCGCACACTTTGAGGCAGCATGAATGTAAAGGCAGTGCCGCTTCGCTCGCCATCGGCAATGAGCGGGCTTTAGTGCAAAAGGCCCTAGCCGGAGATGCAGATTCGCTGGAGCTTCTCTTCGCTCCGCACATGAGCAGGCTTTATCGTGTTGCGCTAGTCATGCTTCGCAACAAGGAAGATGCGGAGGATGCGCTGCAGAATGGCCTGTGCAATGCGTACACATGCCTGCGTTCCTTTCAGGGCCGGTCGTCGTTCTCGACCTGGCTGACACGCATCGTCGTGAATTCGGCCCTCATGACTCTTCGCCTGAGAAGGTCACATCCCGAATCTTCCCTCGACGAGATTCTGGAAGATCGGCCGAAGTGGGTGGCGCACACCGCCGCCGACAAGAGGCCCAACCCGGAACAAGTCTATGCACTGGTTGAACTCAACGCACTTATCGAAGACGAGATGCGCAACCTCTCGCCGTCCGAAAGAGCTGCATTTCGATGCTTTTCGCTAAGAGGTCTTTCGATCAGGGAGTCATGCCAGGCTCTAGGCACTCCGGCAGCCACCTTCAAGTCACGGATTTTTCGCTCACGGCGCAAGCTGGCGCACGGGTTGCAACATTCGCTTGGCAAAGCTTGAGGTACATTATTCGAAAGGGAGATCTGTCGATGTTGCCCAATCCCGATGAAGCCGCCGCCGCTGCCGGCCTGAGTGCCGAGGAAGCTCAGGCGCGGCTCGCCCAGTTCGGGCCAAATGAACCTACTGCGACGGCGCACTACTCGCCGGTTGCCGATCTCCTGCACATGTTCATGAACCCGCTGACGCTGATCCTGCTTTTTGCCGCGGGGGCATCGGCATTTCTGGGCGATGCGGTCGATGCGGGCATCATTGGCGCCATTGTTCTGCTGAGCGCGGCAATGGACTTCAGCCAGACCTATCGCTCGCAGCGGGCCGTCGAGCGGCTCCACGATCGAGTGGCCCCTACGGCAACCGTCCAGCGCGACGGCGCCTGGCAAGAGATCCGGCGACGCGATGTGGTCCCCGGAGATCTGGTCCGGCTTTCCGCAGGAGATATGGTTCCCGCGGACGCGCACCTTCTGGCTGCGCGCGATTTGTATGTGCAGCAGGCGGCGCTGACGGGCGAGTCGCTTCCAACCGCGAAAGCGGCAACCTCGGAGCCGGCCTCGACTAAAGCCGATGCGTCCAATATGGTTTTTCTGGGCACATCAGTGGTGAGCGGAACGGCAACCGCGGAGGTCGTCGCAACGGGCCCACGCACTGCCTTTGGCGACATCGCGGCTCGCCTCGCCGCGCGCCCCGAAGAGACGGCCTTCGATCGGGGCTTGCGGGATTTCAGCCACCTTCTGGCGGCAACAGTCTTCTTTCTCGTGCTCTTCCTGATTGCCGTCGGCATCATACGCCACCGCGATCCGTTCCAATCCCTGCTGTTTGCAGTGGCATTGGCCGTCGGCCTGACCCCGGAATTCCTGCCTATGATCACAGCGGTGACGCTCTCCAAGGGCGCCGTCGCCATGGCGCGCAAGAAAGTTATCGTCAAGCATCTCTCATCCATTCAGAACCTTGGCAGCCTGGATGTGCTTTGCAGCGACAAGACGGGAACATTGACCACGGGGACCATGTCCTTCGATCGTTCTCTGGATGCGTTTGGAAATCCTTCCAGCCGCGCGCTGGAGTTAGGGTTTCTCAACAGCAAATTCGAAACCGGCATTCGCAGTCCGCTCGACGATGTTATCGTTCGCCAGACTCCGCAAAACACAGAGGGCTACACCAAGTGCGACGAGATTCCATTCGACTTCGAGCGCAAGCGGCTTTCGGTCGTTGTGGAGCGGGAGTCCCGGCGGATTCTCATCGCCAAGGGCGCTCCGGAAGGAATCATTTCGCTCCTTTCCGGTTACGAGATCGATGGCAAGGTCGAACCCATTGGGGAGGATGCCGTGCGGCGCATCCGCAAGGCCAGCGACGATCTGAATGGCCAGGGCTACCGCTCGCTGGCCGTTGCTTACGTCGATGTTCCCGTGCGCGCGGACTATTCGGTTCAGGACGAGCGCAACCTGATTCTGGCGGGCTTTCTGACATTCTCCGATCCGCCGCTGCCCGATGCCGCCCAGATCCTGGCTTCGCTCAAACAGGATGGAATTCAGGTCAAGGTCATCTCCGGAGACAATGACCTGGTCACCGCCCGCGTCTGCGCGCAAGTTGGGTTGAATGCAGACCACATCGTGACGGGTGACGCAATGGCCAACATGACCGACCCCGCGCTGGCCCACGACGCCGAGGAGACGCAGGTCTTCGCCCGCATCTCTCCCGCGCAGAAGAACCGGATTCTTCTAGCCCTCAAACATAACGGTCATGCTGTTGGCTTCATGGGCGACGGCATCAACGACGCACCTTCGCTGCACGCGGCCGATGTTGGCATCTCCGTGTCGAGCGCCGCCGACGTGGCGCGCGATGCCGCCGATGTGATTCTCATCGAGCCCGGTCTTCGCGTTCTCCATGACGGCATCATCGAGGGGCGCAAGGCCTTTGGCAACGTGATGAAGTATCTGTTGATGGGCACAAGCTCAAACTTCGGAAATGTCTTCAGCATGGCCGGGGCTTCGCTCTTTCTGCCCTTCCTGCCCATGCTTCCCACGCAGATCCTGCTGAACAATTTCCTTTACGACCTGGCCCAGATTACGATTCCAACGGACAATGTCGACGAAACCTACCTCATCAAGCCTCAGCGCTGGGATATCGGCGTGATCCGCAACTTCATGGTATTCGTCGGACCCATCAGTTCCATCTTCGACTTTCTGACTTTCTATGTGCTGCTGCATTTCTTCCGCGCGAGTCAAGCGCAGTTTCATACCGGCTGGTTTGTCGAGTCGCTGGCCACGCAAACCCTGGTTGTCTTCATCATCCGCACCTCGAAGAATCCACTGCGTAGCCGCCCCAGCGGCCCCTTGCTGGCAACCTGCCTTGCTGTCGTGGCCATCGGAATGTACCTGCCGTTCAGCCCTCTTGCCGGCGTGCTCGGCTTCACTCCGCTGCCGCCCAGTTATTTTGTCTTTGTCGCGGCAACGACCGTAGTCTATCTCCTGATGGTGG
>JBEKDH010000122.1:0-12274 GCA_050014455.1 Occallatibacter sp. | reverse complement strand
CCATGTCCTTCTGCTATGTTGCTCGGAAGGGAAACCGCCGAGCGCCTGATTTGGCTTGTCAGGCCATACATCTCTTCTCGCGGGAACTCGCGGGTCAGACGATAGATGGCAACGGTCAACTGCATTGCTCTTTGCCAAACCACCAAGTCCCTGAATGAATGTGCCATTGTGGGTCTTTCTGTTCCCAGGGGCCAGGCTCTGATCTCTGATCTCTGACCCCTGATATCTGTTGTGCTACTTGTCGTCCGCTGATTCTTCGAGCGGGTCTTTGCCGGGACGGCGAATCATTTCGTGGAGTGCGTTGCCGGCAGGAATCATGGGGTAGACGGACTCCTCTTTTTCAACCATGAAGTTGAGCAGGAATGCGCCTTTTGCGGAGCGGGCCTGGGCGACGGCGGCCTCGACATCGGCGCGGGCGCGGACGGCGCGTCCGCCGATGCCGTGCGCGTCAGCCAGCTTGACGAAGTCGGGGCTGACCAGCGGAGTAGCTTCGTAGTTGCTCTCGTAGAAGAACTCCTGCCACTGGCGCACCATGCCCAGATAGCCGTTGTTGATGATGGCGATGTTGATCTTGAGGCCTTCCTGCACGATGGTGGCCAGTTCGGCAGCGGTCATCTGGAAGCCGCCATCGCCAGCGACGACCCAGACCTCCTTGTCGGGGCAGGCGGTCTTTGCGCCGATGGCCGCGGGCAGCGCAAATCCCATGGTCCCAAGGCCGCCGGAGGTGATGAGGGAGCGCGGCATCTCGTGGTGGAAGTACTGCGCCTCCCACATCTGGTGCTGGCCAACGTCGGTGACCACGATGGCGTTGCCGCCGGTGATGCGCCAGATGTCGTGGATGACGTGGGCCGCATAGAGGTGGCCGGAGTCGGGCAGGTTCTTGATGTCGCGCACGGCGGCGTCGCCCTTGATGCCGTCGATGGTCTTGAGCCAAGGCTGGCCGTCGCGGCCGGCGATGCGGGGCAGCAACTGCTCCAGCACCTCGGCGAGATCGCCGATCAGCGCCACATCCACCTTGATGTTCTTGTTGATTTCGGCAGGGTCCACCTCGATGTGAATCTTCTTTGCCTTGGTGGCATACGTCGAGGTAGTGCCGGTGACGCGATCGTCGAACCTCATGCCGCAGGCAATGAGCAGGTCTGCTTCCTGAATGGCATGGTTGACCCAGGCCTCGCCGTGCATGCCCATCATGCCCAGGTTGAGCGAGTGCGAAGCGGGAAATGCGCCAAGCCCAAGGAGAGTGAGAGCGACGGGAATCTGAGCGCGCTCGGCCAGGGTGCGCACCTGCTCCATGGCGCCGGATTCGATGATGCCGTGGCCGGCGAGAATGACGGGGCGCTTGGCGTTGCGGATGAGTTCCGCGGCTTGCGCAAGGCCGGAGTCCTCAAACTTGCGCATGGGATGCTCGCGATGGGGGCGCGGCTTGGCGGCCTCATAGTCAAAGAGGGCCGTGGCCTGCTGCGCATCCTTGGTAATGTCGACCAGCACCGGGCCGGGGCGCGCCGAGCGGGCGATCTGGAAGGCGTGGCGCACGGCGGGGGCAATATCTTCGGCGTGGCTGATGAGGAAGTTGTGCTTGGTCACGGGCAGGGTGATGCCGGTGATGTCAAC
This sequence comes from Occallatibacter sp., assembly GCA_050014455.1. Lineage (GTDB taxonomy): Bacteria > Acidobacteriota > Terriglobia > Terriglobales > Acidobacteriaceae > Telmatobacter. Next base: position 10,663 of record JBEKDH010000122.1, on the reverse strand, counting down.
CTCCTGAAAGGCGTCAGTGCCGAGAACCTTGCTGGAGACGTTGCCTGTGATGCAGACGATGGGAATCGAGTCCAGCATGGCGGTGGCGATGCCGGTGACCAGGTTGGTTGCGCCGGGACCGCTGGTGGCCATGGCCACGCCCACTTTGCCCGAAGCGCGCGAGTAGCCGTCGGCCATGTGGGCCGCGCCCTGCTCGTGGCGCACCAGCGTGTGGTGAATGGGAAACTTGCGCAGCGCGTCGTAGACGGGCAAGATGGCTCCGCCGGGGTAACCGAAGACGTCGGTGACGCCCTCGCCTACCAGCGTGGCCCAGAGAATCTCTGCGCCGGTCAGCCGGGTGGGGGTGGTCAGGTGGGCGTTCGATGCTTGCGTAGTTGCGTTGGTTCCCATGGTGGACTCCTTTTTCAGCTTTTAGCTTCTAGCTTCTAGCTTGTTTCCGGGTATTGCCAGCCTGGTTCTGTTGTTCTGAAGAAGATGGCCAGAAAGCCATTGTGAAAGCACTTCCGCAACCTTCCTCGTTCATGAGCCAATGTCGTTCAGCCTTTTAGCTAGAGGCTAAAAGCTAGCAGCTAGAAGCTGCGTTTAGCTCTTCGCTTTCAGCCAGCCGGCCTGCTCGTGCTTTGCTTCAAATGCGTCGAGCGCCGCCGCGTGGCGCAGGGTCAGGCCGATGTCGTCGAGGCCTTCGAGGAGGCAGAATCTGCGGAACGGGTCCACCTCGAAGGTTGCGCTGAAGCCCCGGTTGTCAGTGACGGTCTGATTTTCAAGCGAGACGGTCAGTTGATAGTTCGGAATCGTCTTTGCGTTCTGGAGCAGTTCGGCGACCTGCTCCTCGCTCAAGCGAGCCAGCACGATGCCGTTCTTGCCCGCGTTCGAGAAGAAGATGTCTGCAAAGGTGGGCGCGATGACGGCGCGGAAGCCAAAGTCCGAGAGGGCCCAGGCGGCGTGCTCACGGCTCGATCCGCAGGCGAAGTTCTTGCCGGCGATGAGAATCTGTGCGCCCCTGTAGCGCGGATCGTTCAGAACGAACGCCGGGTCCGGTTCGCCAGCCGCCGTGCGCCGCCAGTCGAAGAAAAGAAAGTCGCCGTAGCCGGTGCGCTCAATGCGCTTCAGGAACTGCTTCGGTATGATCTGGTCGGTATCGACGTTGGCGCGATCCAGAGGCGCGGCCAGCGCGGTGAGTGTGCGAAAGGGTTGCATCAGGCCTTCCCTCCTTGCAGCGCGGGCTCGCGTACTGCCCAGTTGCGGATGTCTACGAAGTGACCGGCAATGGCGGCGGCGGCGGCCATCTCGGGGCTGACAAGGTGGGTGCGCCCGCCGCGGCCCTGGCGGCCCTCGAAGTTGCGGTTGCTGGTGGAGGCGCAGCGTTCGCCGGGCGAAAGAATGTCGGGGTTCATCCCCAGGCACATGGAGCAGCCGGGCTCGCGCCATTCGAAGCCGGCCTCGCGAAAGATGTTATCCAGGCCTTCGGCCTCGGCTTGCGCCTTCACCGCCTGCGAGCCGGGAACGACCATCGCGCTTACGTGCGTCGAGACTTTGTAGCCCGCCGCGATGCGGGCCGCGGCGCGCAGGTCTTCAAGCCGGCCATTGGTGCAGGAGCCAATGAAGACGCGGTCGATCGAAACGTCCGCGAGCGGTGTGCCGGCAGTAAGGCCCATGTATTCAAGCGCGCGCTCCAGGCCGTTGCGCTCCTGATCGCTGAGCGCGGCGGCGGGGTCGGGCACGGATGAGGTGATGGGCGCGACCATGCCGGGGCTGGTGCCCCAACTCACGTAGGGCACAAGCGTGGCGGCGTCGATCGCGAGTTCGCGGTCGAACTTCGCGCCGGGGTCGGTGGGCAGCTTGCTCCACTCGCGGACGGCCTCGTCCCACGCGGCGCCTTTTGGACTGAATCTCCGGCCCTCCAGGTAAGCGAATGTGGTCTCGTCGGGAGCGATCATGCCCGCGCGCGCGCCGGCCTCGATGCTCATGTTGCAGACGGTCATGCGGCCTTCCATGGAGAGGGCGCGGATGGCGGAGCCTGCGTACTCGACGACGCAGCCGGTCGCGCCGTCGGTTCCAATCTGCCCGATGATGGCGAGAATTATGTCTTTCGCGGTGACGCCGCGCGGCAGCTCGCCCTCGACCGCAATGCGGAAGGTCTTGGGCTTGGACTGCGGCAGCGTCTGCGTTGCCAGCACGTGCTCCACTTCGCTGGTGCCGATGCCGAACGCGAGCGCGCCAAACGCGCCATGCGTGCTGGTGTGCGAGTCGCCGCAGACGATGGTCATGCCCGGCTTGGTGATGCCCAGTTCGGGGCCGATGACGTGGACGATCCCCTGTTCGCGCGAGTTCACATCGTAGAGTTCGATGCCGAACTCCGCGCAGTTCTGGCGCAGCGTGGCGATCTGCTTGGCGGCGATCTGGTCCACGATATTCAGCCGGCCCTCGATGGTCGTGGGCACGTTGTGATCGATGGTCGCAATACATCGATCGGGGCGGCGGACCTTGCGGCCGGCCAGGCGCAGACCCTCGAAGGCCTGCGGCGAGGTGACCTCGTGGATCAGATGCAGGTCGATGTAGAGCAACGTGGGCTCGCCTTGCGGCTCGACCACCACGTGCTGCTGCCAGACCTTTTCGAATAACGTTCTTGGTTCGGTGCTCATTGAACTCCCTGATTCTTGGTATCTGAGTGGTTGCTTGTCCCACCCTAGCCGCAAAAACAAATACGCGGCGAGGGTGGGGCACCCATATTCTCGATCTGTCTTACAAACGAACTGATCACTGACCACTGATCACTACTTCAGCAGCTCCTTCACCGTCTCCCGCACCTTCGCCGGGTGCCCCATCCTTGCGCCTTTTTTCTGGCGCAAGGGTGGGAAACCACAAACCTACGCAAGCAGCTCCTTCACCGTCTCCCGCACCTTCGCGCCCATCTCGCGGGTTCCGAGCACGGTCAAGCCCTCGGGATTGGTGCGCGCCAGGTCCTGCGTGCGGAAGCCCTGTTCCAGCACCTTGCGGACAGCCTTGACGATCGCGTCGGCCTCCGCATCCAGCCCGAAGGAGTGGCGCAGGAGCAGGGCGCCCGTCAAGATGGTGGCCAGCGGATTGGCGATGTTCTTGTTGGCGTGCTTGGGCGCGGAGCCGTGCGCCGGCTCAAACAAATTGATCTTGCCGCCGACAGTCCCCGAGGGCAGCATACCCAGCGAGCCGGTGATCACGGAAGACTCGTCGGTGAGGATGTCGCCGAATGTGTTCTCTGTGACCACCACGTCGAAGTCGCGCGGACGCTTCATCAGATGCATGGACATCGCGTCGACGAACTGGTGCTCCAGCGTCACATCGGGAAACTCCTTGGCCACCTCGATCACCGTGTCGCGCCAGAGTTGCGAGACTTCAAGCACGTTGGCCTTGTCGACGCTGGTAACCAGTTTGCGGCGCTTCTGGGCCAGCTTGAAGGCCACGCGGGCCACGCGGACCACTTCGTCGCGCTTGTAGATCATGGTGTTGAAGGCTACGCCCTTTTCTTTGTCCCAGCCGCGGGGCTGGCCGTAGTAGAGGCCGCCGAGCAGTTCGCGAACGAACATGATATCCGTGCCGTCGATGATCTCCGGCCGCAGCGGGCTGTTGACCGTCAGCTCCTTGAAGGCAAAGACGGGGCGCAGGTTGGCGAAGCCGCCCAGGGCCGCGCGCAGTCCGAGCAGGCCGGCCTCGGGGCGCTGGCTGGGAGGAAGAGAATTGAACTTGTCGTCGCCCACCGCGCCTAAAAAGACGGCTTCGGAGTCGAGTGCGGCGGCAACGGTGTCGGCGGGCAGAGGCGTTCCATCCTGCTCGATGGCCACACCGCCAATGCGCTTGTAATTCAGCTCCAGCGTGTGACCGCCGGCTGCCGCAATCTCTTGCAATACTCCGATGGCTTCTTCGGTGATTTCCGGGCCAATGCCGTCGCCGGGGGTTACTAGAACTTTCAACTTCATTCTTGCTCTCCTTGATTTTTGGTTTTCGTAATTCCAGGGCCGATGCCGTCGCAACCTGTGACTATGATCTCAAGTTTCGTGCTTCTCTCTTCTCATTTCGATCAGTCTTTCAAACAGAATCACGGCGATGAACAGCAGCATCCAGTTGCAAACGAACTCCGAAAGGAAAAACACTCCGAGGTCTGGCATATGGGCGCCATGAGGTGTGAAGATAGCGGTTACCGCGACACCAGGCATGATGAATGGCGCCGAAAGCCACCACAGATGCGCCAAGTTGAGCGCGCCGGCTAAACCTAGAAGCAGCGGTGACGCGACAGCCGTCCATGCAAGACGTACTATCAGGCGCTTCTTCATTTCTTCCTTCGTTCAAGTCTTCCCTCAGGGGCCAAAGCCCGCGTTCTTTTTGCTCTGTTTGCGGCACGACTGAAGTTGTGCCCTGACACAAAGCTTCAATCCAACTCGGATACCGGTTCGCGGCGGCTTTCGCGGATATGGTCGGGCAGAATCCCAATCAAATCCTGGTCGTAAATGTTCTTCTTCCGGTCGGCAAGTGCTACGAAACGGTAATAAGTATGTTGCAACTCGTCGCGGGTGAGGGTGAAGCCGAGCTGCTCCAATCGGTTTCTCAGCGCGGCGCGGCCGGAGTGCTTGCCCAGGACCAGATGGTTCTTGGCCACGCCCACCAGCGTGGGAGTCATGATCTCGTAGCAGAGCGGATTGGCCAGCACGCCGTGCTGATGGATGCCGGACTCGTGCGCAAATGCGTTGTCGCCCACGATCGCCTTGTTGGGCGAGGGGCGGAAGGTGATGAGCTGGCCCAGAACCTGGCTGGTGGGATAAAGGTTCTCGAGCTTGATGCTCGTCGAGACGCCGAAGCGGTCGCCGCGCACGTAGAGGGCGGCGGCAATCTCTTCGAGCGCGGCGTTGCCCGCGCGCTCGCCAATGCCGTTGATGGTGCACTCCACCTGGCGCGCGCCAGCCTGGATGGCGGCCAGCGAGTTGGCCACGGCCAGGCCCAGGTCGTCGTGGCAATGCGATGAGAGGACGATGCCCCGCTCGTCGATGGCCGGGACGCGCTCGCGGACTTCGCGGAACATTTGCGCGTACTCTTCGGGGGTCGTATAGCCGACGGTGTCAGGCATGTTGATGGTGGTGGCGCCGGCCTCGACGGCCACGCGCACCATCTCGACCAGAAAATCGCGATCGGAGCGGGTAGCGTCTTCGGGCGAGAACTCGACGTCTTCAACGTGCTTGAGCGCCAGGCGGATGGATTCACCCGTCAGGTCCAGCGCCTCCTGGCGGCCGATCTTGAGCTTGTATTCGAGATGCAGATCGCTCGATGCCAGGAAGATATGGATGCGCGCGCGGTCGGCGAATTGCAGCGCGCGCGCGGCCATCTCGATGTCTTCGGTCTTGGCGCGGGCCAATGACGCAATGCGCGGCTTGCGGATGGCCTGGGTGATGGTGGCGATGGCCGCGAAGTCACCCTCGGATGCCATGGCGAAGCCGGCCTCGATGATGTCCACGCCCAGATCTTCGAGGGCATGGGCCATGGTGAGCTTTTCCTGCGTGGTCATGCTGCAACCCGGAGACTGCTCACCGTCGCGCAACGTGGTATCGAAGAAGACTACACGATCTGAAATCATCGACTCGCCTGCCGAGAGAAACCTTTACCAACCAGTCCATTGTCTCTTATCGGGGCTGCATAAGGCAAAGTTATTATTATTAGGGAAGCGATAAGGAAACGTTATGCAGGTTGGGTGCGTGGAGCGGAGATTTGGAAGCAGAAGCAGCCCTTTCACCACCCGCCGCAAAGAGGCTTCCGGTGCTCGCCATCAAGTCAGAATTGGAATCCCGGCAATGCGGCGCTGCCATTCGGCGGGGCCGGTCTGGTGGACGCTTGTACCTTTGGAATCGACCGCGACCGTGACCGGCATATCGCGCACATCGAACTCATAGATGGCCTCCATGCCCAGATCGCCAAAAGCCAGCAGGCGGGAACCGCGAATCGCCTTTGAAACCAGGTAAGCCGCGCCGCCCACGGCCATCAGGTAGACCGCCCCGAATTCGCGGATGGCGTCAATGGCGGCGGGACCGCGCTCGGCCTTGCCCACCATGCCCAGCAGGCCGGTTTCGGCCAGCATCTGGCGGGTGAACCTGTCCATGCGCGTGGCGGTCGTCGGTCCGGCCGGGCCCACTACCTCTTCGCGCACCGGGTCCACCGGGCCGACGTAGTAGATGAAGCGGCCGCTGAAGTCAACGGGCAACTTCTCTCCGCGGTTGAGCATATCGGTCATGCGCTTGTGAGCGGCGTCGCGGCCGGTGAGCAGCTTGCCGGTGAGCAGCAGCACCTCGCCCGGCTGCCATGCGGCGGCTTTGTCGCGGGTTACGGTCTCCAGGTTCACCCGCCGGGCCGTCGAGACGTCGTAGACGAGCTTCGGCCAGTTCTCCAGGCTGGGCGGATCGAGATAGACCGGGCCTGAGCCGTCGAGCACAAAGTGGGCGTGGCGCGTAGCGGCGCAGTTGGGAATCATGGCCACCGGCAGGTTGGCGGCGTGGGTAGGGTAGTCGCGCACTTTCACGTCGAGAACTGTGGTCAACCCGCCGAGGCCTTGAGCGCCGATGCCCAGCCGGTTCACCTTGTCGTAAAGCTCAATGCGCAGCTCCTCGGCGCGGGTGGCGGGGCCGCGGGCGATCAACTCCTGGATGTCGATGGGGTCCATCAGCGATTCCTTGGCCAGCAGCATCGCCTTCTCAGCCGTGCCGCCGATGCCAATGCCCAGCATCCCCGGCGGACACCAGCCCGCGCCCATGGTGGGGACGGTCTTCAACACCCAGTCGACCACCGAGTCAGAGGGATCGAGCATGACGAACTTGGCCTTAGCCTCTGAGCCGCCGCCCTTGGCCGCCATTGTCACCTCGACCGTCGCTCCCTTGACCAGCTCAACGCTGACGCAGGCCGGCGTGTTGTCTTTGGTGTTGGTCCGCTTGCCCGCGGGATCGGCCAGGATGGAGGCCCGCAGCTTGTTGTCGGGGTCGAGATAGGCGCGGCGCACGCCTTCGTCCACCATCTGCTGTACGTCTTTCTGCTCTTCGCCGGGCGCAGGCTCGAAGCGCGCGTCCATGCCTACCTTCAGGAAGGCGGTCACGATGCCCGTGTCCTGGCAGATGGGCCGATGGCCCTCGGCGCACATGCGGCTATTGATGAGAATCTGCGCAATGGCATCCCTGGCGGCCGGCGACTGCTCGCGCTCATAGGCCTTGGCCAGGCTGGTTATGTAATCCACCGGATGGTAGTAGCTGATGTATTGCAGCGCGGCGGCAACGCTCGAAACGAAATCTTCCTGGCGGATGACGGTCATGCGGGCTCTCCTTCGAACAGTCTATGGGAATTGCGCTCGACGAGCTCAACGGGGATTCTTGGCGAGCTTCTCCAGCGCATCCATTACGATTCCCGGCGTCAACACCTCCGGCAGGAGTTGCGGGCTGGCTTCCCCAGGCGAGTAGAGCGCGTAAGCCGGAACTCCGCTGCGGCCCAGGGCGGTCAAGGCGTGGGTGATGGCCTCATCGTGGCGGGTCCAGTCGGCGCGCAGCAGAACGACGTTCCGGTCTTCAAATGCCTTTTGCACCTCAGGCCGATCAAGAGCCACACGCTCGTTGACCTGGCAGCTCAGGCACCAACTGGCGGTGAAGTCCACAAAGACCGGCCGCCCTTGGGCATGGTAGCGGCTGACCGCATCGGCCGACCACGGCTGCCAGGCATCTCCCACGGCAGAGTTTCGGTCTGCCATCCCTGCCCGATTCGACTTTCCGCTCGTCTCTTGAGCCAATCGCTGACCGAAGACGGCCAGAAGGACCACTATGAGCAGGATGAGCGCGGCGACCACCGTGGCCCAGCGCCTGGCCGGCCAGCGGCCCAGGAACCAGCCGGCGATGGCCAGCAGAAGAAAGCTCGCCATCAGCGCCGCCAGAGCCCCTGCGCCGTATGCTGAGGCGAGCACCCAGGCCAGCCAGATGACGGTGAGGAAGATGGGCACCGAGGTAGCCTGGCGCAGGAGTTCCATCCAGACTCCGGGCTTGGGCAACAGGCGAGTCCAAGCCGGCTGGAAAGTGAGTGCGAGATAGGGAGCGGCCAGGCCAAGGGCGAGTGCCGTGAAGACTGCAAAGGTGACCGCCGCGGGCGCGCTGAGCGCATAGCCGATGGCCGCTCCCATAAAGGGCGCGGTGCAGGGCGTGGCCACCACCACGGCCAAAACGCCCGTGAAGAAGCTGCCCGTGTAGCCCTGTCTGGCGGCGAGCGAGTCGCCCGCGCCGGTGAGGGTGAGGCCTATTTCGAATTGCCCGGCCAGCGACAGGCCCAGGAAGAAGAGCAGCCCGGCCATCAGGGCCAGAAAAGCCGGCGACTGGAACTGGAATCCCCAGCCCAGCGTGCCTCCTGCGGCGCGCAACCCCAGCAGCGCAGCCACCAGCGTCCAGAATGAGACCAGAATGCCCGCTGTGTATACCAGCCCATGCGCACGCAGCGTCCGGCGCTCCTCGCTGCCGGAGATGACCAGCGCAAGGCCTTTGAGGAAGAGCACCGGAAAGACGCAGGGCATGAGGTTCAAGAGCAAACCGCCCACGAAGGCCAGGCCAGAGGCACGCGCCAAGAGCGCCCATGAGAGCGGCGGCGCGCTGGTTCGTTCTTGAGTCGAAGACGTTTCTGCACCGACCGGCGCGGGTGAGGGAGTCCCAGTGGCAGAAGCTGGAACTGGGGGCGCAGAGGCTGGGGTCTGAGCTATGACGGAGCCCGGCAGCGCCACAATCTCATATGCGCGTCCGCCGGATAGCTCCAGAACGCCTCGAAGTTGAGCCGGATTGGCGGCAAGACTCGCGTCTTTCTTGAGGTCGAGAATCAGGCCGTTCGCTGTGGGCGTAAACTTTTGCGGGGCGGGATTGTCGAGGATGTTCTCGTCTTCAGGGAAGAATACGGCGGCGGATTCCCGCTGGCCGGTTTCGACGGATAGGCGAAAGCCTGTTGGCGTGGGCTGGAAAACGGCTTTGCGATCTGCGGGAAACGGCTTGGGGAGTCGGCCAATCAGGCGGTTATATACATTACTTTCAGAAATCAATGGAATTATTGCTGACCGAGAAGGCCTTACTAGACGGCTCGCTTCCAACTCTGCTTTGCCGGGAACGCAGCTCCCGCGGCAGACCAGCCAATCGACGTGCGCCTGGAGGACAGCCAGACCGGGCTTTGTTGTCTTTGCCACATTCAGGGCCACTGGAAAGAGGACTTCATCTTCATAGCCATAGTCCATAAGCGGGCCAAGCGGCAGACGAGTGGGTGCAGTGAACTGCAACGGCCCAGCGGTAATTCCGGCAGGCAGCATCCATTCAACGTGCGGCGGCAGGCCTGCATCGCCCGGGTTCTTCCAGTAGACATGCCAGCCCGGCTCCAGCTTGAAGTAGATGCCCGCATCGTTCCAATCTCCTATGTAGAGATCCTTGCCCGGCACCAGGAGTTCCACACGCACATGGTCCGCGTCGAAGGAAGCCTTCGCGTCCCTCGGCTCGCTGTTTGGGGCGAAAGGCTGGGCCTGCGCGGACAGTCCCGCGAAAAGGAGAAGGAAGAGCGCGAAGATCAATCGAAAGGGGCGCATGGCAGGGGAATCGGGCGCAAGCCGGGCTTGAGGTTGACAGATCTTGTCCGCGCGGCCTGCGACGAATCGACGCATTGGCCAAGCGTACCGCCCGCCCTTGCCGCTTGTAAACCTCGGATAGCCGCAAAGCCGGCGAAGGAGATGCGGCGCCCGCAGGGCTCCAGGCCGGCAGCCGCGCCAGAGCCACACGCCGCGCCCCGGCGAAGCGAGAGGCGGCATGTGGCGTGTGAATTCCGGCTATTCGGCGGCGACTGCTTCCGCCTGGGGCTCGGCGGCCGGGGCTTCGCCCACGACCTTGACGCCGATGTGCGCGGTGACTTCGCGGTAGAGCTTGATGGCTACGGTGAAGTCGCCCAGGCTCTTGAACGGATCAGCCAACTGAATCTTGCGGCGATCGACCTCGAAGCCCTTCTCTGCAAGTCCGGCGGCGACATCGGACGAGGTGACGGAGCCAAAGAGATGGCCGGCCTCGCTCGACTTGCGGGTGAAGGTGAGCACGACGGGTTCGAGCATGCCGGCCAGGATCTCGGCCTGCGCTTTCTCAGTGGCGGAGCGGCGGGCGGCGGAGACCTTCATCTGTTCAATGACGGCCTTGTTGGCCTCGGTGGCCTGCATGGCCAGCTTGCGGGGCAGCAGAAAATTGCGGCCGTAGCCGTCCGCGACCTTGACCACTTCTCCGCGTTGGCCCAGATTGGCTACGTCTTCCTTCAGAATGACTTCCATGGCTAATTCTCCAGTGTTGCGGGCGGCGCCGCCCCAAGGGGCGATTTCGTCTTCCTTGAACAGCGACTCCAGCCGCCGGAGGCGCCGCGCAGGATTCTCGATCGGCATGCAGGCGATTGCCGCCCGCCAATTCCCGTTCAATCAAGGCCGCTCCCCTCAGAGGAGAGCGAGCCGGAACAAACGAAGGAGGCAAAAGCGACAGCCGGGCCCCAAGAATCAGTGCTTGGTGGCAAACGGGAGCAGGGCGATGTTCCGGGCCTGCTTGATGGCGCGGGTCAGGCGGCGCTGGTGAGTGGTGCAAACGCCGGTGAGCCGCCGGGGCACGATCTTGCCGCGCTCGGCCAC
>JBEKDH010000121.1:0-12345 GCA_050014455.1 Occallatibacter sp. | reverse complement strand
AATTTCAGCCCGATCCGGAGAAAGGAAAGCTGGCCAGCGGATTGACAATAGCCTCCGGCACGCCGCTCTACTCAAAGCCGGTGGGCGGCGTTCCCTCTACCTTCCGCACCTGCTATCCGGTTACGCTCTGGCCGGTCACGGTGAACGCTGCCGAGATCACCGCGCCCAGCCGCCTGAAGCCGCCATTGGCGGCCGCCGACTCAGACCGCGCGCTTCGCATTGAGCTGCTGTGCGCCAAGGACGCTTCCTTCCCGGCGCTCAAGATGGGGCAGCTGCGTTTCTATCTCGACGGCGAAGGCGGCGTGGTGAACACGATCTACGAACTGCTCTTCAGCCGCTTGAATCGCATCCAGATTCGCGACCTCACGCCTGGTTCGCGTCTGGCGCCGATCACGCTGCCGGCCTCAAGCCTGCGCGCGGTTGGATTCGAGTCCGACGAGGGCATGGTCCCCTCTCCCGCCTCCACCTTTGCCGGCCACCGGCTGCTGATGGAGTACTTCGCCTTTCCGGAAAAGTTCTTCTTCATCGACCTTTGCGGGCTGGAGCGGGTTGCCGAGGCCGGGTTCAAGGAATCGGTCGAGATTGTCTTCCTGCTTGCGCCTGTCGAGAGCGCCGAACGGCTGGGGCGGCTCGAACTTGAGATTTCGAAGAAGACCTTCCGGCTCGGCTGTGCGCCAATCGTCAATCTCTTTCACCAGACCGCAGAGCCGATCCAACTGACCCATCGGCGCGCCGAGTATGCGGTCAACCCCGATGTGCGCCGTCCCTACGCAGTCGAGGTCTACTCGATTGACGAAGTCGGCGCCATCAACACAGCCACGCAGAAGATTACACAGATCGAGCCCTTCTACTCGCTGCGCCACTCCGGCCGCGGCGAACGTGATTGCTTCTGGCTGGCGCGCCGCCGGCCATCGACGCTGCCCAACGACAACGGCACGGATGTTTTTCTTTCGGTGGTCGATCTCGCGCTAAAGAACGCTGATCCCGGCGCTACCGTTCTAAGCGTCCGCACCACGTGCAGCAACCGCGACCTGCCCGCGCGTCTGCCCTTTGGCAATCAGGCCAGCGATTTCGAGATCGAAGGCGCGACGCCGATGAAGCGCATTGTCGCGCTTATCAAGCCCACGCAGACCCAGCGTCCGGTGCTGGGCAACGGCACGCTGTGGCGGCTGGTCTCTCATCTTTCGCTGAACTACCTTTCGCTGGTCGAACAGGGCAAGGAGGCGCTCAAGGAGATTTTGAGACTCTACGACACCGGCCGCTCGGCCTATTCGCAGAATGTGATACAGAGCATTCTCGAAGTGAAGAGCCGCCGTCATTTTACCCGCCTTGTCTCCGAACACGGCGTCAGCTTTGCACGCGGGCTGCGCATCGAGATCCAGCTCGACGAACAGCAGTTTGCCGGTGGCGGCGCCTTTCTTTTCGGAGCTGTTCTCGACCGGTTCTTCGGCATGGCCGCTTCACTGAACAGCTTCGCGCAATTATGCATTACCACACCGCAGCGAAAGGAAGCTCTGCACGAATGGCAGCCACGGTCGGGCCGGAAGATTCTCATCTGACGGTCTCGGAATCCAGTCTCGAAGCGACGGAGCTCGGCGCCGCGCTGGCCAGCAACGCCAGTGGGTTCGACTTCTTTCAAGCAGTTGCGCTGCTGGAAGGACTGTTGAGCGATCGGAGCGCGGTGGGTGGCTTTTCCAGTCCCGGCGACGAGGCCGTGCACTTCCGCGCGAAAACGCGCCTGGCTTTTCCGGCCAGCGAGATTCACGAACTGGTGGAGCGAAAAGGCGCGCCGCCGGAGATGACCGTCAATTTCATGGGGCTCACCGGCCCCATGGGCGTGCTGCCGAACACTTACAGTGAATTGATCATTGAGCGGCTGCGCGCCAAGGATACCGGACTCGCCGCCTTCCTCGATATCTTCAACCACCGCACCGTCTCGCTCTTCTACCGCGCTTGGAAGCGCTCCCGGCCGGCGTTGAGCTATGGGGATGCGGCCCGCGACCGCTTGACACAGTACCTGCGCGATCTGCTTGGCCTGGGGACAGAGGGTTTGCGCGACCGCCAGGAGGTCGAGGACGAAGCGCTGATTCACTATCTCTCGCTGGCGGCCATGCATGCGCGATCGGCAGTTGCGCTGGAGCAGATTGTGGGCGACTACTTCGAGGTCCCGGTTGCGGTCGAGCAGTTCACGGGCGCATATTACGGACTGGAAGAAGCGGCGCAGTGTGCGATCGGCGGGCAGGAGAACGTCGCGCATCAGCTTGGCCTGGGCGCGGTGGCAGGCGACGCGATTTGGGACCGACAAAGCCGCGTGCGGCTGCGCATCGGGCCGCTCACAAGGAAGCGCTACGACGACTTTCTGCCCGGCGGCAGCGCCAACCGCCATTTGCGGGCAATCACACGGTTTTTTACCAATGACTGTCTGGATTTCGAAGTGCAGCTCGTGCTGCGGCGGGAAGAGGCGCCGGCGATCCGGCTCGGGCTCGACGACCGGCAGGCCGCCCGCCTTGGCTGGGATTCCTGGGCTACGACCGCACCAATGAATCGCGATCCGGACGAAACAGTTTTGCTAATGTGAGGATGACATGGGACTGAATCTGAAAGCACTGATCGGAAAACTTAACGAACAGACCCGCGGGGCTCTGGAGGCCGCTGCCGGGCTCTGTCTGTCGCGCACGCATTATGACATCGAAATCGAACATTTGCTCTTGAAGATGCTCGATTCCTCGTCGAACGACTTTGCTTCGATCCTGAAGCACTTCGAGGTCGATAAGTCGAGGCTTGCCGCCGAATTGACCCGCTCACTCGACAAGCTCAAGTCGGGCAATGCGCGCACACCGGCGATCAGCCCGTCGGTGCTGAAGGCGATGACCACGGCCTGGACCATCGGGTCCATCGACTACAACGCCGGGCAGGTGCGCACGGGCTTTGTCGTCCTTGCCCTGGTCACCGATGCGGAACTGACGCGCCTGATTAACGAGGTCAGCCGCGAATTTCAGAAGATCAACGGCGACGCGTTGCACAAGGATTTCTTCGGTATTGTCGCCATGTCGGCAGAGACCACCGCGGCGGCTACCGCGGCAGGCTTGCCCGCTGCGGGGCAGACGCCAACGCCCGGAGGAAGAACGCCCAATATCGATCAGTACACAGTGGACCTGACCGGCAACGCAAAGGCGGGCAAGATCGATCCGGTACTGGGCCGCGATCCGGAGATTCGCCAGGTCGTGGACATTCTGACCCGCCGCCGCCAGAACAACCCCATCCTCACCGGTGAGGCGGGCGTGGGAAAGACCGCGGTGGTAGAGGGATTCGCACTGCGCGTCACCCAAGGCGACGTGCCGCCGCCGTTGAAGAACGTGACCATTCGGACCCTCGATCTGGCACTGCTACAGGCAGGGGCCGGTGTCAAAGGCGAGTTCGAAAACCGGCTCAAAGGGCTCATCGAAGAGGTCAAGGCCTCGCCCACGCCGATTATTCTCTTCATCGACGAAGCGCACACGATGATCGGCGCCGGCGGCCAGGCGGGTCAGGGCGACGCGGCCAACCTGCTGAAGCCGGCGCTGGCCCGCGGAGAACTGCGCACCATCGCCGCCACCACCTGGTCCGAGTACAAGAAATACTTTGAAAAGGATGCGGCCCTGGCACGGCGTTTCCAGGTGGTCAAGGTCGAGGAGCCGAGCGAGCAGCAGTGCATGATCATGATGCGCGGGCTGGTAGCCTCGCTTGAAAAGCATCACAAAGTGCGAATTCTCGACGAAGCGGTCTTTGCCGCTGTGCGCCTGACCCACCGCTACCTTGCCGGACGCCAGTTGCCCGACAAGGCGGTCAGCATTCTCGACACCGCCTGCGCCAGGCTGGCCTTGAGTCAATCCACGATTCCTCCGGCAATCGAGGATCTAAACCGCCACATCGACGCGCTCGCCGTGCAGACACGGATTCTGGAACGGGAAGCGGCGGTTGGCGCGGATCACCGGGAGAAGCTGGCAGAAATCGCCACGCAGAAAGAGGCCGCCGAAGCCAAGCTCAAGATGCTCACCGAGCGCTGGGACAAGGAGCGCGATCTGGTCGGCCGCCTTCGCGAGGTGCGCGCCAAGCTGGAATCCGCGCCAGCCGCCGGACCGGCACCGGAGGCCGCGGCTGCGGATTCCGGCGCTCCCGCAGAGCAAGCAGCCAATCCGGCTCCGGGACGAGATGAATTGAAATCGCAGCTGCAAACGCTCGAAGCCGAGCTCTCCGCGCTCCAGGGCGAGACCGGCCTGATCCACGTATGCGTCGATGCGCAGACTGTCGGCGAGGTCCTTTCAGCCTGGACCGGCATTCCGGCCGGCAAGATGCTCAAGGATGAGATCGCAACCATCCTGGCTCTCAAGGAGCATCTCTCCCGCCGTGTCATAGGCCAGGATTACGCCATGGAGGTGATCGCGCAGCGCGTGCAGACCTCACGCGCTTCGCTGGACGACCCTAAAAAGCCGGTGGGTGTTTTCATGCTTGTAGGCCCCAGCGGCGTAGGCAAAACCGAAACGGCGCTCGCGCTCAGTGACCTTCTCTATGGGGGAGAACACAACCTGATCACGATCAATATGTCGGAGTTCCAGGAATCGCATACCGTCTCCACGCTGAAGGGCTCGCCTCCGGGCTATGTCGGCTACGGCGAAGGCGGCGTGCTCACTGAGGCGGTGCGCCGGCGACCCTATTCGGTGGTGCTGCTCGACGAAGTTGAGAAAGCTCACCCGGATGTGCTCGAACTCTTCTTCCAGGTTTTCGACAAGGGTATGATGGAAGACGGCGAAGGCCGCGAAATCGACTTCAAGAACACCATTATCATCCTGACCACCAACGCCTGCACCGACCAGATGATGAAGCTGGTGGCGGACCCTGAAACCGCGCCCGCGCCACGCGCGCTGATCGAGGCCATCAAGCCGGAGATGGACAAGATCTTCAAGCCGGCATTTCTCGGCCGCATGGTTTCGATTCCCTACTACCCGGTGCGCGACGAGGCGCTCAAGCAGATTATCCGGCTCAAACTCGGCAAGATTCAGCGGCGGCTGAAGGAGAACCACAAGATAGAACTCACATATGACAACGCTTTTCTCGACGCGGTGGCCAGCCGCTGCACCGAAGTGGAAAGCGGCGCGCGCAATGTGGACCATATTCTCACCAACACACTGCTGCCCGACCTGTCACGCAAGATCCTCGGCAGCATGGCCGAGGGGGAGAAGATGACGGCGGTCAGTGTCACCGTTGGCGAGAACGGCGATTTCGATTACGGTTTTGTGCGGGCGGCGGCGGAAGGCGCTTCGGCCTGAGTTGGAGCGAAGGTGGATTGATGGCGGAATACACGCAAGACGGTTGCATCGTCTCCTTGAAGACCCCGCTCGGCAAGGATGCCTTGCTTCTGACCTCATTCAGCGGAAACGAGGCTATTTCGCGGCTTTACCAATTCGATCTCGGCATGATTGTCCCGATTGGTTCAACGATCGATTTCTCCAGGATCGTCGGCCAGAAAGTGACCGTCTCGCTGCTGGAGGCCGATGGAAAGCCGCGCTTCTTCAACGGATTCGTCAGCAGCTTCGCGGCCACAGGCGGCGATCACCGCTTCACGCGCTACCGGGCGCAGGTAGTGCCCTGGATGTGGATGCTGACGCGCGAAGCCGATTGCCGGATCTTCCACAACAAGACCGTCAGGGAAGTAATCGAGAAGGTCTTTGAGGATAGCGGCTATCAAGACTACTCCTTCTCGCTCAACGCCAGTTATTCGCCCATGGAATATTGCGTGCAATACCGCGAGAGCGATTTCAATTTCGTCTCACGGCTGATGGAACAGTACGGAATCTTTTACTGGTTCGAGCATAAGGACGGTTCGCACACGCTCAAGATCGCCGACTCGCAGAACGCCTTCGAGCCCTGCCCCGGCCAGAAAAGCGCACGCTATACTCCAGTGGCCGGAGCCATCGAGCAGGAAGATCATGTGTCCACCTTTGCCTTCGGGCAGGAACTGAAGACCGGCAAGTACAGCCTGAAAGACTACAACTTCACGACGCCATCGACGGATTTGAGCGCAACCGAGGCCACCATCTACACCGCCGGTCCCAATGCTTCGTTCGAACTCTTCGATTATCCCGGCCTGTTTGCCACCAAACCCGACGCCACGGCTACGGCAACTCTGCGTATGCAGGAGGAAGAGGCCGCGCACCTGACCTGCCACGGAGAAGGAACCTGCCGGGCATTCTCGGCCGGGTGCAGGTTCGAACTGAAAGACTACCCGGTGACGCTGCCGGACAAGAACCTGATTCTCACCGAGGTTCAGCACATCGTCTCGGTGGAAGGCCGCTACTCCAGCGATTCCAGTAAGCACGAGGCGGAAAAGTATACGAATCGATTCGTCTGCATACCGCAAAGCGTGCGCTACCGGCCGGCGCGCCTGACTCCCAAGCCCTATGTGCAGGGGCCGCAAACGGCGGTGGTGACGGGCAAAGATGGCGAAGAGATCTGGACCGACGAGTACGGGCGCGTCTTGGCGCTCTTCCCCTGGGACCGCCGCAAGGACAACTCCTGCTGGGTGCGCGTCTCGCAGGATTGGGCCGGCAAGAATTGGGGCATGATCAACATCCCGCGGATTGGACAGGAGGTTCTGGTCAGCTTTCTCGACGGCGATCCGGACCGGCCGCTGATCACCGGCCGTGTTTATAACGCAGATCAGATGCCGCCATATCCGTTGCCCGACTACGGCACGCGCTCGACCTTCAAGACGCGCAGTTCCAAAGACGGTGGATCCGACAATTACAACGAATTGCGCTTCGAGGACAAAACGGGCAGCGAGCAGGTCTTTCTGCGCGGCGAGAGGGATCTGGACGTTCAGATCAAGAACGATGCCCGCGAGCAGATTGGAAACGACCGCAGCCTCGTGGTAAAGAACGACCAGAAGGAGCAGATCGGCGGCGATCTGCACCGGCAGATTCAAGGTAGCCAGTTCGACGATGTATCGAGCGACCTGCACCTGCACGTCGGGGGCGCCCTCAACCAGAAGACAGATCAGACAATTTCGATTCAGGCCGGACAGAATCTGTATGAGAAGTCAGGCCAGAACTACGCGCACCAAGCAGGGCAGATGATTCATCTCAAGGCCGGCATGACGGTGGTGATCGAAGCCGGTACGGAGATCTCTTTGCAGGTCGGCGGGAACTTCATCGACATCAACCCGGCCGGCGTGACGATTACCGGAACCTTGGTGATGATCAACAGTGGCGGTTCATCCGGTTCGGGTTGCGGATCCAGTCCGGTTTCGCCTACCGCTCCAAAAAGCCCCGACTTTGCCGACGATGGATCGAAAGGAACGAAGATGAACTGACGCGGAGTCCTGTGCGGGCCCATAGCCTCGGTTGCTGCAAGCCAAACCAAACTGCTAACGTTGACTACCGGTCACTGCCATGAAACAGCTACAGCCCGTTCTCTGGACCAAAGGCACACTGCTGACGCCGCAGCACCTGCAGTTGCAGGACAGATACCTGGAGGATAGCCTCACCTTCCGTGTGCAGGCGCTCAAGGTCTTCTCCTGGGGCTTCAGTGAACTTCTCGTCGACCAGCCTCTTCTGGACGAGGGGCAGCTTGCGATCTCGCGCGCCGCGGGTATCTTCCCCGACGGCCTGGTCTTTGAGATTCCCGGTCCCGACCAGGCGCCGCCCTCCCGCGCGCTGGCCGAGATCTTCGGCCCCGACGACCGCGCTCTCGATTTCTATCTCACGGTTCCCGATTTCAAGGAAAAAGGTCTGAACGTGGCCGGACCGGGTCGTCAGGCCGGTTCGCGCTATCTGGCCGAGATTGCGACGGTACGCGATGACAACACCGGAATGACCGAGCAGCCGGTTCAGATTGCACGCAAGAATCTGCGCCTCTTTTCCGAGCTCGAATCGCGCGAAGGCAGTTCGGCTTTGCGCATGGTCCGCATTGAGAAGTCGGATACCGGAGGTTTCCGGCTCGATCCGCACTTTGTTCCGCCTCTGCTCGATGTCGGCGTTAACGACTTTCTCGGCGGCCTGGTGAATGGACTTCTCGAGATTCTTTCCGCCAAGAGCACGCAGGTCTCCGGCAGCCGCCGCCAGCGGAACCAGAGCCTCGCCGATTTCACCACCGCCGACATCGCCAATTTCTGGCTGCTTTACACTGTCAACTCGAATATCCCCGTTCTGAGCCATCTTTTACAGCGGCAGCGCTGCCATCCGCAGGAGCTCTTTGCCACACTCACCAATCTGGGCGCGGCGTTAACGACCTTTTCCACCACAATCCGTCCCCGCGATCTTCCCCTCTACGATCACACCAACCTTGGCAAGGTCTTCGCCGATCTCGATAAGAAGCTGCGGATTCTGCTGGAAACCGTGGTTCCAACGAACGTGGTGGCGCTCCCGCTCAAGCCCGTCAGCAGCACCGTTTACGCCACCGCCATCGATCAGGATAAGTACTTGGCCAATACGCGCATGTATCTGTCGATCGCTGCCGACGCACCGGACGACGCAATCATCCGCCTGGTTCCGCGTCTGGTCAAGATCTGTTCGGCGACGCATATCGATCTGCTTGTCAAGAATGCTTTGCCCGGCGTTCAGCTCACTTACCTGCCCACGCCGCCCAGCGCCATTCCCGTTAAGGTCAAGCACCAGTACTTCAGCCTGAACCAGGCCGGTGCGGCATGGGAGACAATCGGCCGCAGCCGCAACTTCGCTGCTTACGTACCGTCCGACCTCGCCAATCCGCGAATGGAACTGCTAATCCTGCTGCCGCAGGCGGAAGGTGGGCAATGAGAACGCTGACCAAACCCGTCTGGACCGAGGGGATGTATCTAGGCCCCCATCATTTTCAAAATCAGATCCGCTACTTCGAGGATGCGCTTGATTTCGTCGTGCAGAGTCTATGGCGCGACGCGGTGGGCTTTGCCGGTTTCGAGTTCGACGGCGATGCTCTGCGCAACGGTACAATGGCGCTCGTTCACGCGCGCGGCCTCTTTAGCGACGGTCTTGCCTTCGACATCCCCGGCTCTGACCCCGCACCCGCGCCGCGCCCCTTCGCCGCGCTGTTTTCCCCCGTCGCCGATCATCTGACCATGTATCTCGCCGTCCCGGCGTTGGTACGCGGCGGCCGCAATACCAGCCCCGAGGAGGCACCAGCTGCAACACGTTTTACTGCTTCAAAACAGCTCGTTCCGGACCATAACACGGGTCTTGACGAGAAACGCGTCGAAACCGGCCGGAAGAATCTCCAGATCGTGGCCGAATCGGAACTGAACGACTCGCTGATCTCGCTGGCGCTGGTGCGCATTCTGCGCGACGGATCGGGCCACTTCGAGGTCGATCCGGCCTTCGTACCACCTTGTCTGAATCTCCACGCCAGCCCGGCGCTGGCTGGAATTCTTAGCCGCCTCGTCGATATCCTCACTGAAAAGAGCACCGTCTTCACGCAAGAACAGGCGAATCGTAGCGGTGTTTTCCAGGCCGGAATGTCGGCGCGTGACGTGGGCCAGTACTGGTTTTTGCACACCCTCAATTGCAGCATTCCGGCATTGCGAAGCCTCCTCGTCTCGCAGCACGGCCATCCCCAGGAGCTTTATCGCGAAATGTCTCGGCTGGGCGGCGCGCTCTGCACCTTCGGGCTGGAGACGCATCCACAAACACTGCCGGCATACAACCATTGGAATGCAGGCGAGTGCTTTGCCGCGCTCGATCTTCATATCCGTCGCCACCTCGAACTGGTCATGCCCTCCAAGGCCATTCGTATCGCACTCAATCCCGTCGAGAGCTGCCTCTGGAATGGCCAGGTGACCGATGAGCGATGCCTGGGTGCGGGCCGATGGATTCTCGAAATCCAATCGCCCATCGGCGACGCCGCCCTGATTGCAAATGCGCCCCGGCTTAGCAAAATCTGCTCGGCGCGCTTTGTAGTCGAGCTGATCAAGCGTGCGCTGCCGGGTCTCGTGCTCACACACCTTTCCGTGCCTCCGCCTCAGATTGCCGCGCGCGTCGAGTGCAAGTACTTCTCGATTGAGCGCGTTGGTCCCTGCTGGGAGCATATCGTCAAGACACGCATGGTGGGCGTCTACGTTCCTGCCGAGATTCCGGCGCCACAGATGTCCATTCTTGTTTTGCGCGACGATTAGTCCAAGTGGGTTGTGTTTTGGAATTGATTCCTGGAACCGGTAATTCTACGCAGACGATATTCATCCTCGATCCGGCAGTTGAGCCGTGGAGAAACTCCTGGTGACTCACCCATCTGGAGACTCAAAATCTCATAATCGCCAACCAGGTTCCCAATCTCCAAGCTATTGTCTTGCCTCCCATTCGCACGGTTGCGGGATAATGGTGGATTTAGCCATTGGGCCGAACGCAAAAAGTGTACTCTATTTACGCAGGGAATCGCCGTGGATTCTCATCCGCGGCATCGGCTGCGTGGAGGTACTTGGAGATGCCAAATCAGGTTTGCATGGGTGCGACGATGATGTGCAGTTTCGGGATGGCTCCGAGTTCGCTGGTTGTCCTGCCCACCAATAAAGTCCTCACCAGCGAAGTTCCCGACGCGAACATCATGGATCACATACCGATGACGAATATTATGCCGTTCGGGATGTGCATGTCGCCGGCCAATCCCGAGGTGGCGTCGGCGACCGCGGCGGCGATGGGTGTGCTCACTCCCATGCCGTGCATTCCGGCAACCCTCTCGCCGTGGGTTCCTGGCGCGCCAACCGTGCTGCTGGGCAATGCCCCGGCTCTGGACAATGTCTCGACACTCATGTGCAACTGGGGCGGAGTGATCAGCTTCGTCACGCCGGGGGAGTTTACGGTCGAGATCCCGTAGAAGCCCGCCCGGCGGGTTATTTGCTGATCTTGTTGCCAACGCCATTTTCATCGCGCAGAAGACGGCCTGACAGTGTTCGGAATCGCACTTTAATTCGCCGCTTCTACCTACATCGGAAATGTGCGCCGCAACAACGAAGACAGCTTCGGCTATGATACGGATCAAGCCGGGGCGTACTTGGAAGTTGATTGGTGACGTTTGACGCAGACCATGCCACAATCCGGCGCAGCTGGCCATTTCCCGTCGGTTGGAAGATGGAGCGTCACGGCGATGCCGGCCGGCTGGCTCTATGTGGCTGGTTTTGGGATTCGCCAGATGCCGATGGCTCCTGGGGCCGTAGCTGCGAGCGTGGGCCTGGGACAGGATACGCTGGGTTCCGAGAAGGATCTGGCCGCGTACATCGAAAAGCAGAAGAAACTCATCGGCGGCGCCTTGAACGAAGTGAAGTTCGCCGGGCCCCAGGCGACCGCTTTTGTGGGCGCGGAAGAGGCTCAATTGCTCTTCGTTCGCCACAGTCCAAACTCAGCGGGAAACATGTTGCACGCCCAGACCTACGTGCGTTTGGGGAGCTGGGTGGGCATTGTTACCCTTACGGCTCTGGAGGCGCAACTCAGGGCGGTGCGAGCGGACTACGAAACGTTCTTGAAGGGCTTACGCATCGGCCCGCAATGAGCAAGCAAGCTGGCGCAACAGGCGGGGCAGCAGGTGCAGCAAGCGGCGAGCCAGGCTGCTCAGCAAGCGCAACAGGCATCGCAGGCTGCGCAGCAGTCGGCGAGTCAGGCCATCAGCCAGGCGCAGAGGGGATTCTAGCGCGCTGCGGGAATGCCGGCCCGCGCCAGCGCAGGGTTGATGGCCCACCGGAGCACGGGCGGTTAGTCAACTGAGCCCTCTCGGGTGAGCAATGGAACTGGAGCACCTGCGATAAATGGTTGGTGGCGTTTAACGCAAGCAGTGCCACAATCCGGCGTTGCAGCCCGTTTCCAATCTTCAACCGATCGCCGATCCTCGACTGCCGATCTCTGCGCCCGGGCCCGCGGCTCATCCCGTGCGATAAGCTGGTGCGTGGGGATTGAAAAGGAAGACGATGCAGGCAGTCTTGGGAATTGACGGCGGGGGAACGCGGACCCGCGCGTCGATTGTTGCCGGTGAGCGGGTTCTGGCGCACGCGGAGAACGGCTCCATCAAGCGGCTGCGGGTGGGGGCGGAGGCCGCCGAGGAAAACCTGCGCGCTCTGCTCAAGGATGTGTATGCGGAGGCCGGCGTGCCGGGCGTTCGCGCCGCTTCCGTCGGAGTGGCCAGCGCTTCCATGCCAGGCACAGCGGAGTGGATCAACGCTGTCTTTCAAGAGTTTGGCGTGGAGCGCTCCGAGGTTGTGGGCGACGAGGTGATCGCCCTCGATGCCGCCTTCCGGGGCGGGCCGGGAATCCTACAGATCGCCGGAACGGGATCGAATACCATTGGCCGCGCACCGGACGGCAGCCGGGAGAGCGCGGGCGGCTGGAGCTCGCG